>DATFFZ010000225.1:0-8142 GCA_035249845.1 Gemmatimonadaceae bacterium | reverse complement strand
ATATTTAGCATGCTGCTACGTATCTAGCATCGACGGGGAAAGACGTCAAGAGCCGGGGTGCGGGGAGCGGGAAGCGGGAAGCGGCCGCGCGGAGCGCGGCCTGTGGGAAGCGCAGGCGGAGACGGTACTCATCAGGTGTGCCCGCGCTTCCCACTTCCCGCTCCCCGCTTCCCGGCCGTTCTGGCCTTCATTTACCCCCTCCGGCCGGACATCTTTCCAAGGATGTCCGGCCGCGTTCGTATCGTTGCGGCCACGCTCGTTACGCTAACCGAGTCATTCCGTGGGAACCCAGGGCTCCAATCGCGATATCGTCTTCCTCTCGGCCGTTCGGACGCCGTTCGGCACCTTCGGGGGAGCGTTCAAGGACCTGAGCGCCATCGACCTCACCGTCTTCGCCGCCAAGGCGGCGATGGAGCGGGCCGGGGTCGAGCCGCAGGAGATGCAGCACTCGATCTTCGGCAACGTGCTCCAGACCACCTTCGACGCCATCTACTTCGCGCGGCACGTGGCGCTCAAGTCGGGGTGCCCAATTGAAACGCCGGGGCTCACGGTCAACCGACTCTGCGGCTCCGGGTTCCAGGCGATCGTGAACGGCGCGCAGGAGATCATGCTCGGCGAGTCGGACGTGTGCCTGGTGGGCGGCGGAGAATCCATGTCGCAGGCGCCGCACGTGGCGCGCGGGCTGCGCTGGGGAACTCCGCTCGGCAAGAGCCCGCCGCTGGAGGATCTCCTCTGGGAGGCGCTCAAGGACCCGGTGCCCGGCCTCATGATGGCGGAGACGGCGGAGAATCTCGCCGCGCAGTACTGCCTCGATCGCTCCTGCGTGGATGAGTTCGCGCTCCGCTCGCAGCAGCTGGCCGCCGAGGCGTGGTCGAAGGGCGTGTACGACGACGAGGTCATCGGCGTTCCGGTGAAGAATCCGAAGACGCGGCAGATGGAGGAGTTCAGGCGCGATGAGCACATGCGCCCCGACACGACGGCCGAGGGGCTCGCCAAGCTCCGCCCGGTGTTCAAGCAGGATGGCGTCGTCACCGCCGGCAACGCGTCGGGGATCGGCGACGGCGGCGGCGCACTGGTGATCAGCAGCGCCGAGTGGGCGAAGAAGCGCGGGCTCGAGCCGATGGCGCGGCTCGTGTCGTGGGGCGTGGCCGGCGTCGACCCCAAGATCATGGGGATCGGCCCGGTGCCGGCCTCGAAGTTCGCCCTGGAGAAGGCGCGCCTGTCGCTGGACGACATGGATCTCATCGAGGTGAACGAGGCGTTCGCGCCGCAGGCGTGCGCGGTGGAGCGGGAGATGCAGATCCCTCGTGAGAAGCTCAACGTGCACGGGGGCGCCATCGCGCTCAGTCACCCGCTGGCGGCCTCCGGGGCGCGGATCACGGCGCACCTCCTGCACGCGCTCCGCGCGCAGGGGAAGCGCTACGGGCTCGGCAGCGCCTGCATTGGCGGCGGTCAGGGGATCGCCGTGGTCGTGGAGTCGCTCAACTAGAAGCGGACACACCGAGACTCAACCAGAGAGAGCCGAACATGCGCTCCGTTCGTCGCGCGTCGTGGTTCGTGGTGGCGGCAGCAGCCGCGGTGGTGGCGGCCGGGTGCTCGGGGCGTGGAGAGCCGCTCCCCGCGCCGACGCCGGAGCCGGGAGCGGGAGGCACCAGCACGCTGGCGACCTGGCCGGTGAGGACGCGGCTGCACGTGGATCTCTGGCTGCACGGCTTCGCGCTGGTGCAGGACGACACGGCACAGGTCCCCTTCTTCGAGCGCGGCTACCGCGAGATGGTGACGCAGGCGAAGAACCGCGCCAACGTGCTGACGCAGCTCGACGTCAACCGCGATCAGCTCCGGAACCGATTCCGCGAGAACGCGGCGCTCACCAACGGGCAGTTCCTGGCGCTGTACTTCGCGTCCTGGGACGATCTCCAGCGCGGGATCGACATCTTCCTCAAGGCCAACGGCAACGTGCCGCGCGGCGGCACGGACGTGAACTCGGCGATCATCGCCACCTTCGCGCAGGTGTACCCCACCGCCGCCGACCGCGAATGGCTCCGCGTCTTCGGCAACGGTCTCAAGGACGAGCACGACAAGTTCTTCCGGAGCTGGTTCGAGGAGCAGCAGCGGAGCCGCGCCGCGGTGCTGGCTCGCGTGGACACGATCTGGGGGCGGGAACGGCTCCCGCGCCTCCAGCGCTTCCTGAACAACACTCGTCAGGCATCGGGCGACCTGCTCCTCTCCCTCCCGCTCGACGGCGAGGGGCGCACGGTCATCGCCGGGACGCGCGCCAACGCGATCGCGGTGACGTTCCCGGATCGGCCGGAGGACGCGGTGGAGGCGGTGTACGTGTTCGCGCACGAGGCGGTGGGGTCGCTGGCGGCGGAAGCGATCCGCGACAACGTGACGCCGGCCGAATCGCGGGAAGGGGCCGGCAATCGCTACCAGAGCGCGGCGGCGGTACGCGCCGGCGCGATGCTCTTCCAGCGCACCAGCCCCGAGCTGGTGGAGGGATACCAGCGCTTCTATCTCCGGTCGGCGAATCGCACGCCGGCCTCCGGCGCGTCGGTGGCGTCGGAGTTCGATCGCACCTTCCCCATCCCCGACCCGATCCGCGACTCCATCGGCCGGCTGCTCGACACGGTGCTGGGCGGGATCTGAGGTGATCGCGGTGCCTGACGAGTTGCCTCCGCCCGTCCCGGCGCCCGTCGCCAAGGGAGGGGGCGAGGAGAAGCTGCCGGCACCGCGTGGCCCGCTCGACCGCGCGGCGCTCGAGCGCGTCTTCGCGCGCGCGGCGGAGCTCCAGTCGTCGGAGCACGACCCCGCCGACGTGATGCTCACCGAGGAGCAGATCGTGGAGGTGGGGCGCGACGTGGGGATCGCGCCGGAGCACGTTCGTCAGGCGCTGGCCGAAGAGCGGATGCGCGTGACGGTGGCGTCGGAGGAGGGGGGCATGGCGCGCCTCTTCGGCGGCGCGATGGCGCGCGCGTCACGCACGGTGTCGGGTGAGTCGCCCCGCGTGCTGGAGGCGCTCGACTCCTGGATGCAGCAGGAGGAGTGTCTCCAGGTGAAGCGCGCCTACGGCGAACGGATCGTGTGGGAGGAGCGCGGCGGCTTCCTCAGCAACATGCGCCGCGGCCTCAACGTCGGCGGGCGCGGATACCATCTGGCGAAGGCGCGCGAAGTGTCCGCCACGGTGCTCCAGGTGGATGAGCGGCGGGTGCTGGTGCGCCTCGAGGCCGACCTCGGCAACGTCCGCGGCGAGCGGGTGGCGGGTGGCGCGGGATTGGTGGCTGCCACCGGGACCGCGGCCGGGGTGCTCCTGGCGCTCGGCGTCGTGCCGGTGCTGGCCATCGCGCCGGTGGTGGCCGGATTGGGTGGCGGGTATTTCGTGGCCCGCAGCCACGTGTCGGCCGTCGAGCGCGCTCAGCTCGCGCTCGAGCAGGTGCTGGACCGCATGGAGCGCGGCGAGACCCCGCGCGGGTCGCTGTTCTCCACGCTGGCCAGCTCGGTTCGCATCATCCGCTTCTAATACTTCACGCAGAGGAACATGCCCGAGATCAAGACCGTCGGCGTGCTCGGCGCCGGCCTCATGGGGAGCGGCATCGCGCAGGTTGCCGCGCAGGCAGGATACAGGACGAAGGTGCGCGAGGTGTCGGACGCGCTGGTGGAGCGCGGCCGCTCCGCCATCGAGAAGAGCTTCAACAAGGCGATCGAGAAGAGCAAGGGGAAGGTGACGGCCGAGCATCGCGACGCGGCGATGAAGAACCTGGTTTTCACCACGCAGGTGAGCGAGCTCCGGGATTGCGACATCGTGATCGAGGCGGTGGTGGAGGACCTCGAGGTGAAGAACGCGATCTGGAAGGAGCTCGACCTGATCTGCCCGGCGCACACCATCTTCGCCTCGAACACCTCGAGTCTCACCATCGCGGCCATGGCGGCAGCCACCTCTCGCCCCGACCGCATGGCCGGCCTTCACTTCTTCAATCCGGTGCCGGTGATGAAGCTGGTGGAGGTGGTGAAGACGGTGACCACCAGCGATGAGACCTTCAGCCGCGCCTTCGCCTTCGCCAAGTCGCTGGGGAAGGAGCCGATCGCCGCCAAGGACAATTCCGGCTTCGTGGTGAATCTGCTGCTGGTCCCCTACCTCATCGACGCGATTCGGGCGCTGGAGAGCGGCGTGGCGTCGGTGGAGGACATCGACAAGGGGATGCAGCTCGGCACGGGATACCCCATGGGCCCGTTCGTGCTGCTGGATTTCGTGGGGCTGGATACGACGTACAAGATCGCCAACATCATGTTCGACGAGTATCGGGAGCAGAGGTATGCCCCGCCGCCGTTGTTGAAGAGGATGGTGTTGGCGGGGATGTACGGGAGGAAGTCGGGGAAGGGGTTCTACGACTATACGGTTGATCCGCCGCGGGTGAATTCGCTCGGACTCTGAGATCGAACGAGGCGCTGTCATGCGCCCGATGCGTCCCCCGTCCTTTCGCGGACTCTTCCGGGAGGATGATCTCGCCCGCGCCGTGTACTCCGAGGGTGCGGGTATCGCCCGTGAGCTGCCGGCGGCGGTGGCGGTGCCGGCGGACGGGGAGGATCTCCGCGCGCTGGTGCGGTGGGCGCTCGAAACGAGAACCGCGCTCGTTCCGCGCGGGTCGGGGAGCGGGATGGCGGGGGGCGCGGTGGGGAGCGGCGTCATCATCGACCTGAGCCGCCTGACGACGATCGCGCCGGTGGATGCGGAGACCAAGCGGGTGTGGGCCGGGGCCGGCGCCACGCGCGGGAGCATCAACGAGGCGGCACGGGCGCAGGGGTTGAGATTTCCCGTCGATCCGTCGAGTGGCGCCTTCTGCACGATCGGCGGGATGGCGGCCACCAACGCGGCCGGCGCGCGCACCCTTCGCTACGGCGCGACGCGCGCCTGGGTCAGTGCCATCGACTGCGTCTTCGCCGACGGCTCGCGGGCGGTGATCCGGCGCGGAGCGCCCCCGCCCGCCGACGTCCCGGCGATGGCGCGCTTCCTCCGGGAAGCAGCACCGCGGATCGGCGCCGCCGATTGGGGGACGCTCGAGCACAGGGGCGTGAGAAAGGACTCCTCCGGGTACGCGCTGGCGGCGTACGCGCGAAGCGGCGAGCTCGTCGACCTCCTGGTGGGGAGCGAGGGGACGCTGGCGATCTTCCTCGCGCTCGAGCTGGCACTCGCTCCCCTGCCCGCCGCGACGAGCAGTCTTCTGGCGAGCTTCGAGTCGCTGGAGGGGGCGGTGGAGGGCGCGGCGAGGGCACGCTCTCTCGATGCGAGCGCGTGCGAGCTGCTGGACAAGACCTTCCTCGATGTGGCGGCCGAGGGCGGAGCACGGGTCACGCCGGCGGGAACCGAGGCGGCGTTGCTGGTGGAGATGGAGTCGGACACCGCCGAGGAGGCGACGAGGCGCGCCGAGTCGATGGAGCAGGCGATGCGACGCGCGGGCGCGAGCGAGGTGCGGCTGGCGCTCGACGCCGTGATGGAGGCTGAGCTCTGGTCCACGCGCCACGCGGCGAGCCCGACGCTCGCCCGACTCGACCCGGCGCTGGCGTCGATGCAGCTCATCGAGGACGGCTGCGTCCCCCCCGACCGGCTCCCCGACTACGTGCGCGGAGTGCGGAGCGCGCTGGAGGCGCACCGAATTCGCGGAGTGATCTTCGGGCACGCGGGCGACGCCCACGTCCACGTGAATCCACTGGTGGACGTGCGTGAGCCGGAGTGGCGCGCGCGCGTGCGCGATCTGCTCGATGAGGTCTGCCATCTCACCGCGCGACTGGGCGGCACGCTCGCCGGGGAGCACGGCGACGGGCGGCTGCGCACGCCGCTCCTCGACAGGGTATGGCCTGCTCAGACGATCGCGCTCTTTCGCGCCGTCAAGGAAAGCTTCGATCCGGCCGCGATTCTGAATCCGGGGGTGAAGGTCCCGCTGCCGGGGCAGGAGCCGATCGCGGCCGTGAAGTACGACCGGTCGCTCCCTCCCCTCCCCGCCGCCGCGCGCGCGGCGCTGGACCGCGTGGAGCGAGAGCGCGCCTACGATCGCTTCCGCTTGGCGATGGTGCGGGAGCACTCGGCGGATTAGCTTTTCTGGCGCTCAGCGCGCTCGCCTCCTCCCTTCTTCGCCGCCCTCGCCCGTGTTCCTCACCGAGCCGACGATCACCCTCGTCTCCCGTCCTTCGTTCACCGAGCCTTCTCACCTTCCCGTGCAGTGGCTGGGAGACGCCAGCGATGGCGAGAGGCTGGCCGAGTTCGCCGGACGGCTGTGCTACATGAGCCAGCGCAATCCCGCGCAGCGGACCACCGCGGACTATCTGGAGAACATCAAGCGACAGGGACATGGGAGCGTGCTGGAGCACGCGAACTACACGGTGCTCCTGGAGGGCGTGAGCCGCTCGCTCACGCACGAGCTGGTGCGCCATCGGGCGGGCTTCGCGTTCTCGCAGCTGAGCCAGCGCTACGTGGACGAGTCCGACGCCCGCTTCGTGCTCCCGCCGGCGATCATCGGCGACGAGGCACTGGAGCGCGCGTGGCGGGAGCAGATGAGTGCCGCGCTCGCGAGCTACGTGTCGATGGTGGCGCAGCTGATGGAGCACTACCAGTGGGTGGGTGACAAGGTCCACCGCCGGAAGATGGCGCGCGAGGCGGCGCGCGGCGTTCTGCCGAACTCCACCGAGACGAAGGTCCTGGTGACCGCCAACGCGCGCGCCTGGCGCACGATGCTCGAGCTCCGCTCCAGCGAGGGCGCCGAGCTGGAGATCCGCCGGCTGGCGGTGCTCCTCATCCGCCTCTTTCAGAAAGAAGCGACCGCGTTCTTCTCCGATTTCGAGATCTACCCGGCGGCGGATCGGCGGGAGGCGGGGAGGGTGGGGTACCATAAGGTGTAGCGTGCGGGGAGCGGGGAGCGGGGAGCGGGCGGGTGCCCGCCGAAGGCGGGCGGGTGGGAGCGCCGGCACACCTGATGAGCACCGTTTCCGCCGGCGCTCCCCGAAGGCCGCGCTCCGCGCGGCCGCTTCCCGCTCCCCGCTCCCCGCCTCCGTTGCCTTTCCCGTGTCCCCTCGACTAAGGTTCGCCTCCCCTTGTCGTCAGAGGATTTGATGCGCGGTACATGGATTTTCAGGCAGCTCGCGGCGGTGGCGCTTGCGGCGGTGGTCGGGGTTGGTGGGGCGAAAACAGCTCAGGCGCAGGCGAGTGACAATGCGGACGTGGCGGAGATCAATCGCTATCGGCTCACCGAGGCGAAGCTCGACAAGTTCGTGCAAGCAACGCGGAATCTCGCCGAGGCGGCCAGGCAGCATCCGGAGCTGGCCAAGGAAGAGAAGAACGACAACAACAACAAGACGCTGACGCAGATGGCGGCGCTGTACGACAAGCATCCGCCGATCAAGCGCGCGATCACTTCGGCCGGCATGACCAGCCGGGAGTACATCACCTTCATGTTTGCGATGCTCCAGGCAGGGATGGCGTCGTGGGCCTCCAAGCAGCCGGGGGCGAAGCTGCCACCGGACATCTCGCGCGAGAACATCGCCTTCGTCGACACGCACAAGGAGAAGCTCGACGCGCTCCAGAAGGAGTTCCAGGCGATGGAGAAGAAGGGCTCGAGCGACAGCGCGGACCAGGAGGAGTCGGAGGAGGAGGAAGAGGCCGAGCAGGATTCGACGCCGGCGCTCCGGTAGCCGAAGATTGGAGGCGGGCAAGAATGGAGGGCCGGGAGATGATCTCCCGGCCCTCTTCTTCGTGGGCGCTAGAGCTCGAGCGCGACGCTCATCGCCAGGCCGCCGCTGGGAAGCGGTGTGAAGGTGAGCCGGGGCTCATCGGTCCATCGCTCCCGCGATCCGGCGAGGGCGCCGACCAGTCCGCCGAGCGCGCCGCCGAGCAGGCCGCCCATGGGAACGGTCTCGCCGCGGCTGAAGCAGATGAAATCGTTGTTGGAGCAGTCTTCGCCGGCGGCGAAGCCGATGACGATGCCCACCACGGCGCCGATGACCAGCCCTTTCACGGCCGTCTGGTGGGTGCGACGGCCGAGACTCGTCTGCGCCCGGCTGATGGAGTCGCGGGAGAGCTCCACCGTATCACGCGAGCGATCGGGGCGGAGCACGATGGAATGCTCCGTAGCACCGACGAGGGTGCCGACGTAGAGG
>DATFFZ010000224.1:0-17037 GCA_035249845.1 Gemmatimonadaceae bacterium | reverse complement strand
CCTCCTCACCGACTACAGCGCGCTCCCGTTCATCGTGGCCTTCGGGATCTGGGCGCTGGCGGTGCCGTGGCGCGCGTCGGGCGTCTCCGGCGCCGCCCGCGCCGCCACGTACATGGCGCTCGGCGCGCTGGGGCCGATCGCGCTTCTCCTCGGCTACCAGTGGGCGGCGTTCGGCAGCCCCTGGTTCCCAGCGCAGCGCTACATGCCCGCCACCTTCCTGAGCGTCCGCGGGTGGAACGGCTTCTCCGTACCGTCGCCCGAGCTCTTCTGGCGCAACTTCCTCGATCCGCGCTACGGACTGTTCGTCTTCTCGCCGATGCTGGCGGCGGCGCTGGCGGCCCCGTTCCTGAGACGCGAGCGCGGCGGACCGACCCGCACCGAGCTGGCCGTGATCTTCGGCGCCACCGCCCTCCTCCTGTTGTTC
This sequence comes from Gemmatimonadaceae bacterium, assembly GCA_035249845.1. Lineage (GTDB taxonomy): Bacteria > Gemmatimonadota > Gemmatimonadetes > Gemmatimonadales > Gemmatimonadaceae > DATFBY01. Next base: position 16,613 of record DATFFZ010000224.1, on the reverse strand, counting down.
AGCAGCGCCAACCAGTTCGCGTTTCTTCAATGGAATACGGGCGTCCGTTACATGGTACCCGCCGCGCCCCTTCTCTTCCTCGCCCTGGTGCCCGTGCTCCTGCGCGCTCCCCGCTGGATGGTATGGACGCTGGTCCTCGTGACGATCACGGTCTCGTGGAGCGTCTCCATGACGCGCGAGAACGTGCCGACGGCGCTGGCGCAGGTGCTGGTGGGGGGCTTCACGCTCCCGATTCTGATCGTCATCAGGAAGACGGCGAGCGGCTACGCGGAGTTCGTGAGCCAGACAGGCGTGTCTCCCCTTCCCATCTTCACTCTCGTGGGCGCGACGCTCTGGCTCCTCTGGCGCGGCGTGCGGTTCCCTCCGGTCGAGGCAGACCCGGTGGTGGAGGCCGATGGATCGGGCGTGCTCCTCGCACCTTCCCGCGCGCAGCATGAGGCGCGAATCGCCGAGCGCGTGTAGACCGTGCAATACGTCCTGATCCTCTTCGAGGGGCTGCTCCTGGCCGTGCTGCTGGTGCTCGCCCTCATCCACTCCCGCGCGATCATCCGAATCACGCAGCCGTTCGCCTCGGCCTTCCGATGGTTCTCGCGCCTTCGGGTCGCCTGCATCGTGCTGTGCGCAGCGCTGCCGTTGGTGATCCGTCTCGCGATCCTGCCGTCTCTCGGGATGCGCGCGCCGAAGACGCACGACGAATTCGCCCAGCTCCTTCAGGCCGAGACCTTCGCGCAGGGACGCCTGACGACGCCATCTCCCGTGCTGCCGCACCACTTCGAGTCGGTGCACGTGAGCGTTACCCCATCCTATTTCTCCAAATACCCGCCGGCCAAGGCAGCCATGCTGGCGCTCGGCCAACGGCTGTGGGGGCATCCCTGGTGGGGTGCATGGCTCAGCGTCGGCCTCATGTGCGCCGCCGTGTGCTGGATGCTGCAACGATGGCTCCCGCCGGGGTGGGCGCTGTTAGGCGGATTGCTCGTTGCGGCCAGGCTCGGGATCTTCAGCTACTGGATGAACAGCTACTGGGGCGGTGCCATCCCGGCGGCCGCCGGGGCGCTGGTGCTCGGTGCCGCGCGAGGCGTTCTGCGGGCCGACCGAGAACGGCCGCCTCCGGTGTCTGACGTGCTGCTCATGGTCATTGGCGCGGTGGTTCTCGCCAACAGTCGTCCCTTCGAGGGGCTGATACTCTGCGGCGCGGTCGGTCTTCTCGTCCTCATCGCGCTCTTTCGCGCCAGGATTGCGTTGCGCGTCGTTGCGCTCCGCGTCGCCCTCCCGGCCCTGCTCGTCCTGGTGCCCGCGGCGGCGGTCATGGGACGCTATCACGCGGCCCTCACGGGAAGCCCCACCCTCCTTCCGTACGAGCTGAATTCGGCTCAGTACCGCATGGGGGGGCAGTTCATCTGGAGCCCGCCCAAGCCGGAGCGGGCGTACAGGCACGGGCATCTCGTCCGCTTCTACGCGCGAGAGAGCGAGACGCAACTGAGCAAGCGATCGATAACCGCCATGCCCCGGCACCTGGGCGCGCTCGTCACCAAGAGCTGGCTCTTCTACATCGCGCCGGCGCTCACGCTCGCGCTCTTCGCGGCGCCACGCCTGCTGCGCGGCCGGCGCACGCGGCCGCTCCTGCTGTCTGCCGCCGCGGTCGGCGCCGGACTGGCGGCCAACGCCTTCTTCATTCCGCACTACGCCGCGCCCATTCTGGCAGCCATGGTGGCGCTGCTCGTTCAGGGGCTGCGCTACCTGCGGCAATGGCATTGGCGCGGCTCGCCAGTCGGCATGGCGCTGGTGCGCGGGATTCCGGCCGTGATCCTGCTGACGGTGACCGCGCGCTTCGCCCTGCCACCACGCGTCACGGCAGCGCTCTCGGAGTACCCGCTCACGTGGTTCTGGACGGACCCGGGGGGGACGGAGCGAGCGTGGATTCTCGAAACGTTCGAGGAGCGGCCACGCCGCCATCTGCTCCTGGTGGACTATGACGAGAGCGCCTCACACCACTCCGAATGGGTGTACAACGGCGCTGAGATTCGCACCCAGCACGTCGTGTGGGCACGCTCGCTCTCTCCCGAGCAGAATGCCGAGCTCATCCGTCATTTCCCCGATCGCACGCCCTGGCTGATGGTGATCAGCGGAAAGGGGAACGAAATCTGGCCTTACTACCCTAACGAGAAGGAAGCGGAGCCACAGCGCCAAGGGGCTCCGGTCATGGCTCAGCGTGCCGCGCCCTGAGTCTCGGCCAGCGTGCGCCGCACCCCTTCTTCGATCCCGCAACCGGGCGTCCAGCCGGTGAGCGAGCGCAGGCGGGCTATCGTCACCGGATCGTGATGCATCTCCTCCGGTCGCGTCGGCAGGGCGCCGAACCTCAGTCGCTCGGCCGCGATCCCGAGCACCCGGGCGGCGCGCTCCGCGAAGCCTCGCACCGATGTGAGCGTTCCCGTCGCCAGATTCACCGCCGCACCCGGCTCGGCGCTCGACACACCGAGTCTCAGCAGCCCTTCGGCCACCTCACCCACGTAGGTGAAGTCGCGCCGCTGCTCACCCGACGTCATGGGCAGCGGCTCGGCGTGCGCGCGCGCCGCGAGCAGCGCGGGGAGAAGGCGGCCGTCGTGCTCTCCCGGCCCGTACACCGTGAACAGACGCGCCGTCACCGCTCGCAATCCGAGGCGTGGCGCGGCCTCTCCGATGGCCAGGGTGGCGGCCAGCTTCGTCCGGCCATAGGTGGTGGTGGGACGCGGCGTGGTGCTCTTCTCCTCGAGATCTCCGCTCGCCTCACCGTACTCGAGCGCGCTGCCCGCGTGCACGAGATGCTGCCCGCGCCACCGCCGGTCCGCCGTGGCGGCGAGCGCCTCGACCAGCGTCCTCACGGCTCCCTCGTTCACCGCGGCGGCGATGTTATCGTCGCGCTCGGCGCGATCCACGCCGTACCCGGCCAGGTTGAACACCAGCGACGGACGCACCATGCCTAACAAGCGACGGAGCGACCACGCGTCGGTCAGGTCGAGGGCGTGGAGGCCGGCGAGGGTCTCGAGATCGGGGAGGGTGGCGTGGGCGCTCGCGCGGTCGCGCACGACCGCGTGTACTTCGGCGCCGGCGGCCACTAGCGAGCGCGCCACCCAGCGGCCGATGAACCCGGTGGCGCCGAGCACCACCGCGCGCGCCCCACGATAATCGTCAGGCGGGGGCGGCGTCACGGCGCGTGGTCGTGCCTACGCCGGAACGCCCGTCAGCCGGTTGTACACCGTGCCGATGAGTCGGCCGAGGGCGTAGCCCAGAACGAAGGCGTAGACGAAGCCGATGAGGCTCCCCACGAACGTCACGCGGTAGCCGGGGAAGTACACCGCCAGCAGGCTGAGGTGGGGACCCACCTGCGAGCCGCCCTTGAGCACCAGGAAGTTGGTGGCGATGAACAGTCCCAGCCCGAAGAGGAGACCCATGGCGATTCCCCACGCCCGCGCGTTCAGACGCAGGATGGCGGCGCGGAGATTCTGCTGTTGGTCGTTCATGCGCTGTTCCATGGCTCGTGGGGAGTGTCTCAGATGTGATCGAGGAAATCGCGGGTGGCCGTGAGCTGCGCGCGGGTCCGGATGGCGAAGAGCGAGAGCGCCAGCGCGAGGTTGCGAATGAAGGCGAAGAACCATCCACCCACGAACCCCACCAGGAACGCCCAGCCGAACGCGATGAACGCGCCCTGCCAGGACATCGTGTAACCGTAGAAGTACTCGTTCAAGCGGTCGAGCGGGAATGGCGCCTGCGTCGCCCGCAGCACGGCCATCACGGTGGCGCCGAACATCAGCAGCCCGAAGGCGAGCCCGACCGCCGTTCCGAACGCGCGCTTGTGCAATGGCGCGAAGGCGAGCTCGAGCGCTTCGGGGGCGATCGGTGCCGTTTCGCTCGACCTTCTGGCTGTCTCCACCATGGCTCCTCCCGCATCGCGGGCGCGGATGCTGATCGGAGTGACCCGTCGCGTCGCTTCCCCGGCGTGCATCATGTGCGTGCCTCGGCGCCGAAGTCGCGCTTCGCCGGCACGGGCGGCCACGTCCGGACCCCCACTTCGTGATACGCCTCGGTGGTGGCGTCGCGCCAGGGCTCGCCCACCGTGAGGTGCACCAGCCAGCCGATGCCGGCCGAGACGCCGTTGACGAGATAATAGAGCAGATGCAGTGGGATGACCGCCAGGGTGAAGAAGACACCCCGCACCCGCGCGAAGAACGCGTACAGGTGCCAGTTCAGCACGAACACCGGCACGATCAGCAGCTCCCCCGCCACCACCCACCGCTGCGTGGTGTTGGGCGAGAAGCCGATGATCACCGCCAGCAGCGACGCCCACACCAGCACCGTGTTCAGCTTCTCCAGGTTCCGCAGGTTGAGCGAGCCCGGCCGCAGCGCCTGACGCTGATGCACCAGCAGCCGCATCCACGGCACGCCGCGGTCGCGGAAGTCGGTGGCGATCACGTTGCGAAGCGTCCACCGCTTCAGGTGCGTCACCTGGATGTCGGGCACCAGCAGGATCTTCAGTCCGTTGGCGTGCAGCCGCTGGCCGAACTCGATGTCCTCGATCTGCGGCCGCGAGAAGTGCCACTCGTTGAACATCCCGATTTCCTTGAAGGCGCTGCTTCGCACCGCGCCGCAGCCGCCCCAGAAGGTGTCGGCCTCGCCAGCGCTCTGCTGGTGCACGTAGTGGTGGAGCAGGTTGCGGTACTGCGAGACGATGCCGGGCGCGGCCGGGTGGGCGTCGTAGGAGCCGAACGCCGCGCTGATGTCCGGGCGCGAGTCGAAGAGCTCCACCATCCGCCGTACCGTATCGGGCTTCACCACCACGTCGGCGTCGATGAAGAGCACGACCTCACCGCGCGACACCTCGAACCCGCGGTTGCGCGCGTACGCCGGACCGCGCGGGAGTCCGGGGAGTCGCACGATCGTGTCGGCATAGCGCGCCGCGATCGTCGCCGACGCATCGGTGCTCCCGTCGTCCACCGTCACCAGCTCCCACTGCTCGCGCGGCAAGTCGCTCTTGTCGAGCGCGCTCAACGAGCGCTCGAGCACGCGCTCACCCTGATAGAAGGGGACGATGACCGTGACGCGGATGGGTGACGTCATTCGAGGAGGTTACCTGGCGAAGGTACGCCGCACGCGTCGCGCGTGGGACCGCACCCAGAGATAGCGCGCCAGCCGTCCCGAGCCCCATCGCTCGAGCTGCCCCGGCGCACGAAAATAATATGCATCGAGACGCGGCACCCGTGCCGGATCCTCGCCGGCGCGAAGCGCGCGCAGCTCGGTCGTGCACGACACCGCATAATGGCCGCGGGCAGCGGCCACCGCCACCGGCGACATCCTTCCATATGGATACGCGAAGGACGTCGGCCGGCGCCCCGTGCGCGCCACCAGCTCCGCCGCGCACGAGCCCAGCTCTTCCTCCACCTCGGCGTCGGCCAACCCGTCCAGCGCCCGATGCGTTCGGGTGTGCGCCCCCAACTCCACCCCTTGCTCCGCCAGCTCGCCCAGCGCATCCCAGGAGAGCAGCGGGAGCGTGGGCACGCTCCGCTGCGGACGCCCTCCCCAATCGTTCGTCCCACCCACCTGACCGCTCACCACGAACAGCGTCACGGGCAGCCCCCGCTCGGCGAGCAGCGGCGCCGCGTCGGTGGCGAAGTTCTCGAACGCATCGTCGAAGGTGAGCGCTACCGCGTCGTCCGTTCCGCCTGCCAACAGCTCGGCGAGCGGCACCACGCGCACCGCGCCGGACGCGAGCCAGGCCACGTGACGGGCGAAGGTCCCCCGGTCGACAGAGATCGGCGAGCCGGAGCCGTCGATCGAATGGTACATGAGGATCGCCCTCACGGTGCCGCTCCGATCGCGCGCGCCAGCTCCCGCCGGCCGTTGCGTCCGGCCAGCCCCTCGATCAGCTCCAGATAGCGCGGCACCACCGCGCTCTCCGACCAGTGCCGCTCGAACCCCTCGGTGGCCGCCAGACTCAGCTTCGAGCGTCGCCCGGGCTCGAGCTGAATCCGCCGCAGCGACGCGGCCAGCTCCTCCGGCGTCTCGAAGGTCTCGCCGCCACCGCACTGCTCGACGAGCTCCGGCAGCGGCCCCACGCGCCGGGCGATCACCGGACTGCCGCGCCGGAACGCCTCGATCACCACGAAGCCAAAAGTCTCGTAGCCCACCGACGGCACCAGCGTGGCGACGGCGTGCTGGTAGTAGCGATCGAGCTCTCCCATCGGCAGCCGCCCGAGGAAGCGCACGCGGGGATTCCCACGCGCCAGCTCCTCGAGCACGCTCCGATGCTCGCCGTCGCCGGCGATCAGCAGATCGGCGTGCTCGTAGTCGCGGAAGACGGGAATGACATCGTCGAGCCCCTTGATGCGCTCCAGGCGCCCGGCGAAAAAGAAATAGGGGCGCTCGTGCGGCGATGGCGCCGGCTCTCGCACGTCGGCGCGCCGGTCATCCTGGAGGAAGCCGGGGATCACTTCCATCTCGTGCGGAAAGCCGAACTGCCGGTGCATCCGCCGGCTGAACTGGCTCAGCGCGATGAACGCGTCGATGTTGGCGAGCTGCCGCTCGAAGAAGTGGCCATAGCGCCAGAGCTGCGGAAGCCGGTTGTAGTGCAGGCTGCACCGCACGCACTCCTTCGCGTCGCACCGCTCGCGCGCGTGCCGCCACAGCACGTGCGTCGGGCACACCAGCCAATGCTCCCACGCGGTGTAGAGCTTGAGGCCGCGTCCTTCGGCCAGCACCGCGGGCCCGCCGATCTGCGAGACGTTGTGATAGTTGATGACGTCGAACTCGCGCTCGGCCAGCACGCGCCTGATCGGCGTGGCATTGAGTACCGGCCGGCCGAGCTGGTGCGTGAGCAGCACCGAGAGGGCGCCCGCGCCGCTCGTCACGCGCTCGACCACCACGCCGTCGTCTTCCACCACCGGCTCTGGCGGGTGATCGCTGAGGACGTTGAAGCAATCGGCATCGCACAGCACCGTCACGCGATGGCCGCGGCTCACCAGGGCTCGCGCCCATCGCTGCACGCCGATCCCGTCGCCGCCGAAGTTGTACGGCGGATAGAAGGTGGTGACGAAGCAGAAGCGGAGCGAGCTCACGCGCGCCCTCCGTTCACCGCTTCGCGAAGCGCCGCCAGCGCGCTCCGAGCCCCCTGCGTCCAATCGAGCGCCGCCGCGCGCTCCCTCGCCCGCGCGCCGAGCGCGCGCCGGCGTGATTCGTCGGTGGCCAGCGACTTCATCGCCACCACCAGCGCGTGCGCATCGCGAGGGCGCACGAACAGCCCGCCCCCCTCCAGAAGATCCGGGAGCGGGCTCTCGGTGGTGGCGATCACCGGCGTGCCGCAAGCCGCCGCCTCCACCGCCGGGAGCCCGAACCCCTCGCGCTCGGAGGGCATCACCAGCGCCAGGGCGCCGGCCAGTAGCGGACGCAGCGCCTCGTCAGGCACGAACCCCAGCCAGTGCACCAGCTCGGTCGTCCCGCACTCCTCGATCGCCCCGCGGATGGCCGGCTGCGAGCCGTGAAAGACGTCGGCGTCGAGCGAGCCCACCAGCAGCAGGTGCGGCGCCTTCTCCTTCGGCATCGTCCGCACCACCGCCGCGTGCGCGCGCACCACGTCGTCCACGTGCTTGTGCGGATTGAACCCGCCCACGTAGATGAACCACCGCGCTCCCGGCGGCAGCTGGATGCTCGCGCGCGCCCCCTCGATCTCCGCCCCCTCCGCCGGCCGATACGCGCTGGCCGGCGCCTCGGTGGCAACCCGGATCCGATCCGCGGGTACGCCCAGCACGGTGTTGATCTCGCGCTTGGAGTAGTCGGAGACGGTGAGCACCAGCTTCGCCTGCGCCAGCGCGAGGCGCACCTTCATGTTCCAGAACAGCCGCGCCCGCGACGACGGCAGCGTCAGCTCCGGATGCCGCTCGGCGATGGTGTCGTGCACCGTCACTACCGCCGCCTGGCCAGGCGGCAGCGGAAAGTACGTGTAGATGGATGGCGAGAAGAACACCGTCGGCCGCTCCCGCCACACCGCGCGCGTGAAGCGCAGCATGTCCGACACGGAGCGGGAGCCGTTGGCCGACGCCGCTTGCGCGGGTGGCGTGCTCTGCGGAACGACGGTGAGACGCACGTTCGGCGATGCGAGGTCGAAGCGCGCCGCGGCGGCCGCGTCGGCAAAGCAGACGAATTCCTCCTCCGGCGCGAGCTTGACCATGGCGTGCAGCAGCTCGTGCGCGAATCGACCGTACCCCCGGCCGTTGGCCAAGCAGGCCGCGTCCACGCCGATGCGCATGTCAGCGCCCCGCCGCCGCCTCGATTCGCTGTCTCGGTAGCGGAGTGTCTTCCTTCCCGGGCTCGACCTTCTGCTCCTCGTGATACTCGAAGTCCGTATTCACCGCCCACAGGTCGTGCGACGCGCCCTTCATGTTCTCCAGCGCGAACATGGCCGTGAGCATCGAGTGGTCCTGATTGTTGTACTTGTGCATCCCGTTCCGCCCCACGGTGTGGAGATTCGGAATCGGGTCGATGAACTCGCGCACCATGTCGAGGTGACCGCGATACGTGGAGTCGTAGACGGGATAGGCCTTCGGCATCCGGACGACCGCGCCATCCTTCACCAGCGCCGGATCGGCCAGACCGAGCTGCCCGAGCTCGCGCGATGCCAGCGCAACCAGGTCGGCGTCCGAGCTCGTCCAGAGCCCGTCGCCCTCGAAGCAGAAATACTCCATGCCGAGGCAGGTGACGCCCGGCGCCGGGACCATCGCGCGGCTCCAGTTGTTGAAGTTCTGGATGCGCCCGACCTTCACCCCTGGCGTGTGGATGTAGATCCAGTTGTCCGGGAAGAGGTCGCTCTTCTCCAACATGAGCGCCACCACCAGGAAGTCGCGGTAGTTCAGCCCCTCCCCCGCTCGCCGCACCGGCTCCGGCGCCTCCGGCTCGAACCCGCGGATCAGCGCCTTCAACGGCAGCGTCGAGATGAAATGGTCGCCGGTGATCCGCCGCTCGCCCGCCGGCGTCATCGCCCGCACCGCCACCACCCGCCCATTCGATCGCTCCAGGGTGGTGACCTGATGCCGCATGAGCACCTCACCACCCCATTCGTTCACCTTGTCGCGCGCCGTCTCCCACATCTGCCCAGGGCCGAGCCGCGGATACTGGAACTCGTTGATCAGCGTCTTGATCGTCTCGGAGCGCTTGTTGAGCGCCGCCGCCGAGAGAATCGCCTTCGCCAACGAAAGTCCCTGGATGCGTTGGGCAGCCCACTCGGCCCGGATCTCCGTGCAGGGAATTCCCCACACCTTCTCCGTGTACGTCTTGAAGAAGATCTGGTAGAGGCGGCGACCGAAGCGATTCGTCACCCACTGCTCGAGATTCTCCTCCACCGGGCTCGGCCACAGGTGAGCCTTCAGGTAGCTGGCGACGATCAGGCAGGCGTTGATGAGGCCGAGCCCCTGGAGTGCGTTCTTCGCCTTCAGCGGGTAGTCGAAGTACTTCCCGCCGTAATGGATTCGCGAGAGGCGCGGCACCGAGATGAACTCGGGCCCCAGGATCTCGTGCCACAGCTGCTCGACCGGGGTGATCTTGGTGAAGAAGCGATGCCCGCCGATGTCGAAGCGGTATCCCTTGTAGGTGGCCGTCCGCGAGATGCCGCCGACGATGTCATCCGCCTCCAGCACCGTCACCTTGATTCCCTGCTTGGCCAGGAGATAGGCCGCGGTGAGTCCGGCAGGACCGGCACCGAGGACTACGACCCGGTCGGTGGGGCGGAGCTGATCGACCTTGCGCATCGATGTGGGCGTTGAGCTACTCATGTGCCGGCGTAATAGGTGGCTTGGCCTCGGATCGAGGCGATTCGCTCGACTCGCTGGCGGTGGTGATCCCGAGCCCAGTACTCAACTCTTCGGCCAGCGGCGCATGCGCTCCGTGGTATCGGCCTTTCACCTCGCTATCCCCTCCGCACCAATACTAAATGGTTGTCGTCAATGCGCTTCTGGACGCGGCTCCGACGTCGAGAATCCGCCGTCGCTCCGCTCGGGCCGGCGCCGAGCTACTGTCGTGGTGTGCCCCTGCCACGGTCGCGTCTGGCATCTGACGCTCGGCCGCCACACGGCGCGGCGCGCAACGATTTAGCGTGCGTGACGCCGTCGATCAGTCGCCGAAGCGAAGGTCGCCACTCCCCGGCATCTCATCGGTGGCCGGGTCGGTCTCTCCGCCGGCCGACGCGACCCGGAACGCCTCTATCCATCGCTCGGGTACGACGACGCGATCGCTGGTGAAGGCGATGATGTCCCCGCCCGCCTCGGACATCGCCAGCACTCGAAGATCCTCATCGGAGGAGCCGGGCGGCGCCGCGACGATGCGGGCGAACGGATAGGCACGCGTCAGCGCGGCAGCCTCGCCCGGTGTTGCCGTCCGGGCGATCACGAGCTCGCAGGCAGTCGCGGTGCACTGCCTCTGAAGGGCCGCCACCGCCGCGCCGAGCGCGCCGGTGTCGCCGGATGAGAGCAGGACGACCGTGAGCGTGGGGCGTGAACCGTGGCGCGCCGACCGGCTTCGCGCTCCACGATGCTCAGTCATTGCGGCGATCGATGCCGGGGGATTCAACACTGATTTCCGGCGGAGAGGCCGGCGAATTGAAGTCACTTGCCTTGTGATCAGCCGCCATGACTCGGCAGGGTGGGCCACACTGGGGGATCCTCATTCGGTCCCGCAGGCGGAAGATTGCGTGCCCGCTGGTGCCGCACAAGGACGACTCAAGGCATTGATTCGCAACGACATAGACTGGTCGGTGAACTGCGCCGATACATGTGGCGGGGATGCCACGAAATCCCGCGATCAGATGTCGCGCCGCTGCGCGTCCGACAGCAGGCATGCCGCCGGAAGCCCTCCGGCAAAGCCACAACCCGGCGCCGGCGCGGCCGGCCCTTTGCTTCGTCTAGGTACTGGTGGCACTTTGACCTAGCTCGAGCCGACGGCCGCGATTTGCGCGCCAGCGAGCGACCGGCCGTTGGACGTGCCTTCGCTGGCGTCGTTCCTGCAAAACCTGCCGCCCCGAGCTTCATTGAACGTGTGACGCGATCGCGCGGAGCTCCTGGCGCGACGCGAGCTCGTCACTTCGTGAGAGCCTTCGTGCACCTGTCGAACGTTTCGGCGAGCAGCGGACCTCTCGACCGTCCTCTGCGCGTCGTGTTCTGTCTGGACAGCCTCGTCAATGGCGGCACCGAGCTCAACGCGGTGCGGCTGGCCGAACGGCTGGACAAGACGCGCATCGATCTGAGCCTGGTCACGTTCCGGACCGACGGACCGCTCCGCACGCGTTACGAGCGCGCCGGCATTCCCATCGTCCCCTTCCCGCTCCCGAGCTTCTATGCACCGGGAGCGGCCAGGCAGCTGGCGCGACTCGTTCGTTATCTGCGTCGTGAGCGGGCGGACGTGCTTCACAGCCACGACATGTACAGCAGCATCTTCGCCACCGTCGCCGGCCGGTTGGCGCGCACGCCGGTGACCATCGTGAGCCGGCGCTGGTGGGGGTTCGACCGGCGCGATCACGAGATCGCCAACGCGATCGCCTATCGCCTCGCCACCTGCGTGCTGGCCAACGGCGAGCGCGTGGCCGCGCAGCTCGAGCGCGAGGGGATTCCGCGGCGCAAGCTCGCGGTGGTTCCCAACTTCGTGGACGACGCCGCCTTCGAGTCGCCTCCCCCCGAAGAGATCCGCCGCGCGCGCGCGGAGCTCGGCGTGCCCGATGGCGCGCTCGTCGTCGGCATCGTCGCCAGCCTGACTCCAGTGAAGGACCATCCCACGCTGCTCCGCGCCGCGGCGCAGCTCCGCGCCACGCATCCGGAGCTGCACCTGGTCCTCATCGGCGAGGGCACCGATCGCCAGGCGCTCGAGCGACTCGCGTCGGAGCTGGGGATCGCCTCGGCGGTGCACTTCGCCGGATTCCGCGTGAATGGCGGCAACCTGCACGCGGCCTTCGACATCTCCGCGCTCTGCTCGGTGAGCGAGGGATTCCCGAACTCGATCGTGGAAGCGATGGCCGCCCGAAAGCCGGTCGTGTGCACCGACGTGGGGTCCTGTCGCGAGGCAGTCGTCGATTGGGTCACCGGTTTCTTGGTGCCTCCTTCGCGCCCCGACGCCTTCGCCGGCGCGCTTCAGCGCCTCATCGCCGATCCCGCCCTCCGCGCCCGGATGGGCGAGGCGGGGCGAGCACGCGCGCGCCAGCGTCATCAGGCACGCCAGGTGCTCGACTCGGTTGAAATGTTGTATCGTGCATTGCTCTCCGGTCGCGGCGCGGGCGGCATTCCCGCGGACGACGCGGCCGCCGAGCCCGCACCATTGACGGAGGGCGCACCGCTGGTGAGAAGCCCATGACACGACGGTCGTCGATCGGCTGGAGGAGCCTGCGGAGCAGCATCGTGGCGGGCACCGACGCGCCCGCCATCATGGCGCCCGCGGCTCCCGTGGCCGCGTCCGCCAGCGCCGATCCGGTGGACGGCGGGTCCGAGGCGGGGCGCACCACGCTGCGCGCCGAGCTGCGCCAGCTGTGGCGGGGCGTCCAATGGACGCCAACGTACGTGGGATTCCTGCTCTACGTCTTCGTCATCACTACCTATAGACTGCCCCTCGCCACCGTCTCGATCATCATCGCGCTCGGTGGGCTGCTCTTTCAGCGCGAGCGCCTGCGGTTCCCGTCGATGCTCCTCTGGATGGTGGGTTTCGTGGCCTGGGCGGTGATCGGCTACACGCAGACCATCTACCAGCAGGCGGCGTGGACGCAGCTCGAGATCCTGCTCAAGATCATCGTCATCATGTTCGTGGCGGTGAACGCGCTGCGCACGCCGGCGCAGGTTCGCTTCTTCATGATCTTCTATCTCGCCTGCTTCGCGTTGTACCCGCTGCGAGGGGCGATCTTCAATTACCACTTCTACGGCGAGAGCCTGCGCGGTCGCGCCATCTGGCTGCACGCGTACGCCAACCCGAACGACCTGGCGGCGCTGTGCCTCCTTCAGTTCTCGCTGGCGCTCTCGCTCACGATCACCGAGCGCGGCAAGTGGACGCGCCGGGCGATCCTGGTGGGCCTTGGCTTGCTGCCGCTGCTCATTCTCATGACGCAGTCGCGCGGCGCGATCATCGCGCTCTTCGTGACGATGTCGGTGCTGGTGGCCACCAACTGGCGGCATCTCAAGTCGGTGGTTCCGCCGCGCCGGCGGAGGCAGGCGGCGCTGGCGGCGGTGGCGTTGGTGCTGATCGTCTCCATCTCGGCGCCTGACGCGGTGTGGGGCCGGATGCGCGGGCTGACGGCGGCAACCGACACCAAGCGGCTGGAGGAGGTGGACCCGGAGGGTTCGGCCAAGCAGCGCTTCGAGATCTGGCGCGTGGCCGTGGCGGTCGTCGCCGCCAATCCCATGCTCGGCGTGGGCGTCGGCGTCTATCCCTACGAGCACACTCGCTTCGCCGAGCTGAAGGCGGGATTCGCCACGACGGCGCACGGGCGGCGAGATCCGCACAGCACCTATCTCCGCGTGTTGGCGGAGACGGGCTTCCCGGGGCTCATCGCCTTCATCGGCTGCATTCTGGCGGCGGTGATCCCGGCCGAGCGCGTTCGAAGAGCGGCCCGGCACCGATATCCGCGTGAGGCGCTTCAGATTCTGATGCTCCAGATGGGCCTCTTCGCCTACTTCCTGGCGGGCATCTTCGGCTCGTTTGCGTATCTGCCGTTCACGTACATCCATCTCGTCCTGATCGTGAGTCTCACGTTCTTGCTGCGACAGCGCCTGCGCGGCACCGAGTTCGGTGCGGCTGTGCCGGCGCGTCGGCGAGGGTAGCGTGTCACCCGACGAGGGAGCGGCGGTCATGGAGGCGCGTGTGACGGGGACGACCACGGGCGCGAGCGCCGCGCGCGAAGCGCATGCGCGCGAGGTCGAAGCGGGGGAGCGCTTCGAGTTCGGGAAGAACTGGAGCGCTTTTCTCGAGCACCTCGACGATGCGCGCATCGCCGAAGCCGAGCGCTCGTTGCGCGGCATGCTCGGGGTGGACGACCTTCGCGGTCGCACCATGCTCGACATCGGCTCGGGGAGCGGGCTGTTCAGCCTGGCCGCGCGCCGCCTCGGCGCGCGCGTGCGGTCGTTCGACTACGACCCCGCCTCGGTGGCCTGCACCGCGGAGCTCCGGCGGCGGTACTTCCCCGACGACGAGGCCTGGCACGTGGAGCAGGGCTCGGTGCTCGACGCCGACTACCTTCGCTCGTTAGGCACGTTCGACGTCGTCTACTCGTGGGGCGTGCTGCACCACACCGGTGACATGTGGCGGGCCATCGGCAACGCGATCGAGGCGGTGGCGCCCGACGGGCTGCTCTTCATCGCCATCTACAACGATCAGGGGAGCTGGTCCAATCGGTGGCGCGCCATCAAGCGCCTGTACTGCTCCGGACGCCTCGGCCGCGGGCTGGTGCTCGGCACCGCCATTCCGTTCTTCGTGGCGCGCGGCCTCGCCGCCGACCTGGTCTGGATGCGGAACCCGTTCCGTCGCTACGCCGAGTACAGCAGGTCGCGCGGCATGTCGGTGGTGCACGACTGGATCGACTGGCTGGGCGGCTACCCCTTCGAAGTGGCCAAGCCCGAGGTGATCTTCGACGCCGTCCGCTCCCGCGGATTCCGTCTGGAACGGCTGGCCACCTGCGGCGGCAGCGTCGGCTGCAACGAGTTCGTGTTCCGCCGCGTCGCCGACGCGCGCGCGGGCAACGACCCGCTGCCCAGTCGCTGATGTGCGGCATCGCCGGGTTCGCCGGACGTGGCGGCCGCGTGGACGAGCGCACCCGCGCGCTGGCCGGCATGTGCGCCGCCATTCGCCACCGCGGCCCCGACGACGAGGGTCACCTGGTCACCGGGCGCGTCGCGCTGGGCATGCGCCGGCTCAGCATCATCGACGTCGCCGGCGGCATGCAGCCCATCGCCAACGAGGATGGTACCGTCTCCGTCGTCTTCAACGGCGAGATCTACAACTATCGTGAGCTGCGCCGCGCGCTGGAGCTCGCCGGTCACGAGCTCCGCACGCATTCGGACACCGAAACGATCGTGCATCTGTACGAGGACGGCGGCGAGCGCCTGGTGGAGCGGCTGCGCGGCATGTTCGCCTTCGCTCTCTGGGACGAGCGGCGCGAGACGCTGATGCTCGGCCGCGACCGGCTCGGCATCAAGCCGCTCTACTATTGGGAGACGACCGACGGCATCGCCTTCGCGTCCGAGCTCCGCTCCCTCTTGGCGCTCGATGACTTCGCGCCGCGCATCGACCCTCGCGCCATGGCGCTCTATCTCTCCTTCGGCTACGTGCCGGAGCCGGAGAGCATCTTCGCCGGCGTTCGCAAGCTGCCGCCCGGCCACACCCTGGTGTGGACCCGCTCGTCAGGTGCGCGGGTCACTCGCT
This sequence comes from Gemmatimonadaceae bacterium, assembly GCA_035249845.1. Classification (GTDB taxonomy): domain Bacteria; phylum Gemmatimonadota; class Gemmatimonadetes; order Gemmatimonadales; family Gemmatimonadaceae; genus DATFBY01. Next base: position 1,208 of record DATFFZ010000224.1, on the reverse strand, counting down.
ACTGGGAGCCGACGCGTCCCGAGCTGAGCGACATCACCGAGCAGGACGCCGTCGCCGAGCTGCGCCGCCTCTTCTCCGATGCCGTGGGCTCGCATCTCGAGTCCGAGGTTCCGCTCGGCGCTTTCCTCTCGGGCGGCGTCGATTCGTCGAGCGTGGTGGCGGAGATGACGCGTCAGCTGCACCGCCCCGTGCAGACCTTCTCCATCGGCTTCGACGAGCCCTCCTTCAACGAGGCGCCCGACGCCGCGCGCGTGGCGAAGGCGCTCGGCACGCAGCACACCGAGCTGGTGGTGCGCCCCGACGCCGATGCCCTGGTCGAGGGCATCGTTCGCAACTTCGACGAGCCGTTCGCCGATCCGTCGGCGCTCCCGACCTTTCTCGTCTCGCAGCTGGCGCGGCAGCAGGTCACCGTCTCGCTCTCCGGCGATGGCGGCGACGAGCTCTTTGGCGGCTACACGCGCTACTTCGAGATCCTGCGCCGCCGCGAGCTCGGCTCGCCCGTGGCGCGTGGAGCGCTGGCCGCGCTGGCGCGCCGGCTGCCGCACGTCACGCCCGGTCGAAATCGAATGCTCGACCTGGCCCGTGGGCTTCGCGGCCAGTACGCCGCCACCGTCGCATCGCCGCTCGCGCCCGAGGAAGGGGGCGTCGCCGCGGCCGAGCTGGCGGCCAGTGTCGGACGATTCGACGCGTTGCTCGACCCCTGGTTCGATCGCGCCTCGTCTCGCGACTTCGCCACGCAGCTCACGCTGGTGGACATGATGACGTACCTCCCCGGCGACATCCTCACCAAGGTCGATCGGATGAGCATGGCCGTGTCGCTCGAGGCGCGCGTGCCGCTGCTCGATCATCCGCTGGTGGAATTCGCCGCCGCGCTGCCGAGTCGCCTCAAGTTCCGCGATGGCAGCGGCAAGTGGCTGTTCCGCAAGGCGATCGAGCCGCTGGTGCCGGCCGCCGTGCTGAGCAAGCCGAAGCAGGGATTCGCCATGCCGCTTCAGCGATGGTTCCGGCGCGAGCTGAGGCACCGGGTGGAGTATCTGCGCCGCGCCGACTCGCCGATGCGCGAGTGGGTTGACGCCGGTGCCATGGATCGCCTGGTGAGCGAGCATCTCCTGGGGCGGCGCGATCACAACTTCATGCTCTGGCGATTGCTGGTGCTCGATCTCTGGCTCCAGAGTCTGGCGCGCGGGGAGATCGCTCGCCCGTCGGAG
>DATFFZ010000223.1:0-26476 GCA_035249845.1 Gemmatimonadaceae bacterium | reverse complement strand
CGAAGCGCGCGAACCGACCGGCGGCGAAGAAGCGGGAGGGATCGCTCCACACTCCCGCCGCTACGCCGGCCAAGCCGGCCGCGCCGAGGGCGGTCGTCTCGATCAGCTCCGGCCGCTCGACCGGGACGCCGAGCACGTCGGCCTGGAATTGCATGAGCCAGTCGTTGGAGCTCGCGCCGCCGTCAACGCGCAGCCGCTCGAACGGCGCGCCGCTCCGCTCGCGCATGAGGGTGAGCACGTCGGCGGTGGCGTAGGCCATCGCCTCCAGCGCCGCGCGCGCCAGGTGAGCTCGCGTGGCGCCGCGGGTGAGTCCGACGATCGTACCGCGCGCGTTCGGCTCCCAGTGCGGCGCGCCGAGTCCAACCAGCGCCGGCACGAAGTACACGCCGTCGTTGGCCGGGAGCGAACGGGCCAGCGCCTCGGTCTCCGACGCGGACTCGATGATGCCGAGCCCGTCGCGCAGCCACTGCACCGCCGCGCCGGCGATGAAGATCGCGCCCTCCAGCGCGTAGCAGGCGGCCCCTTCGGCGTCGCATCCGATGGTGGTGAGGAGCCCGCCCCCCGGTGACGCCCACGCCTCTCCCGTGTTCAGCAACAGGAACGCGCCGGTGCCATACGTGTTCTTCCCCTCGCCGGGGCGCACGCACCCCTGGCCGTAGAGCGCGGCCTGTTGATCGCCGGCGATGCCGGTGATGGGAATGGGCGCGCCAAAGATGTCGGCGCGGGTGGCGCCGAAGTCGCCGCTCGACGGTCGCACCTCGGGGAGCAGCGCGCGCGGAACGCCGAAGAGGCCGCACAGCTCGTCGCTCCAGCGCTTCTGGCGAACGTCGTACAGCATGGTGCGCGAGGCGTTGGTGGGCTCGGTGGCGTGCACCGCGCCGCCGGTGAGCTGCCACACCAGCCAGGCGTCGATGGTTCCCGCCGCCAGCTCCCCGGACTCGGCCCGCCTGACGAGCGCTTCATCTCGCAGCATCCACTCCAGCTTGGTGGCGGAGAAGTAGGGGTCCACCACCAACCCCGTCCGCTCGGCGATGTCGGCGGCGCGCGGTGCCAGCTCGGCGCAACGCGCCGCCGTGCGGCGGTCCTGCCAGACGATGGCGCGCTGCACCGGCCGCCCCGTGGCGCGCTCCCAGAGCACCACCGTCTCGCGCTGGTTGGTGATGCCGATCGTGTCGGGGCGGACGCCGGCCTGAGACACCGCCTCGCGAGCCGCCTCCAGCGTGCGGTCGAGGATGTCCATGGGGTCGTGCTCCACCCACCCCGGCTTCGGATAGTGCTGGCGGATCTCGCGGTACCCGCGACCCACGACGCGACACTCGGCCGAGAGGACGAGGCAGGTGGTGCCCGTCGTCCCCTGGTCGATGGCGAGCACGTGCTTCATTGGCGCGTGAGCTCCCGCTGCTGGTCGATGGCGCCGGCGCGCACGCCGGAGAGAAAGGCGAAATCGTACGGCGGGCGGTGCAGCCCGCGGTCACTGATGATCGCCGTCACCAGCTCGGCCGGCGTCACGTCAAACGCCGGGTTGAGCACCATGGCCTCGTCAGGCACCGTCACCCGGCCGAAGGGGCGCGCGATCTCGTCCGGTGAGCGCTGCTCGATCTCGATGGCGGCGCCGCTGGGGATGGCCGGATCGAAGGTGGAGGTCGGCGCCGCGACGTACATGGGGATGCCGTGATGCCTGGCGGCGAGCGCCACGCCGTAGGTGCCGATCTTGTTGGCGACGTCGCCGTTGGCGGCGATCCGGTCGGCGCCGACGATGCACAGGTCCACCCGTCCGGCGCGCATCAGGCTCGCGGCCATGGCGTCGGCGATGACCGTGCAGGGGATCCCCGCGCGGGTGAGCTCCCACGCCGTCAGGCGCGCGCCCTGGAGGAGCGGGCGCGTCTCATCCACCAACACCTCGACCTTCCGGCCGCCCTCCACGGCGAGATAGACCGGCGCCAGCGCGGTGCCCATTCCTCCCGTCGCCAGGGCGCCGGCGTTGCAGTGGGTGAGCACACGGGCGCCATCGGGAATGAGGGCGAGCCCGTGCTCTCCTATGCGGCGGCACATGGCGCGATCCTCCTCGAGAATGGCGGTAGCCTCGTCGCGCATCGCGTCCAGGATCGTCGGGGTGTCGCCGGCGGTTCGGTCGGCCGCGGCGCGCATCCGCTCGATCGCCCAGGGGAGATTCACCGCAGTGGGTCGGGTGGCGCGGATGCGCGCGGCGTGCTCCACCACACGGGGGAGGAATCGCTCGCGCGGCTCAGCGGCGAAGGGGAGGAGTGTCGCGACGAGCCCGATCGCTCCGGCCACGCCGATGGCTGGCGCGCCGCGCACGGCGAGGCGCGCGATCGCATCGCACAGCTCGTCGAGCGTGCGGAGATCGCGCTCCTCGAAACGCTCGGGGAGAAGCGTCTGGTCGATGATCCGCACGGCGGCGCCGTCAGGCGCCCAGCGGACCGCTTCGATGACGTGGGGCACGCGACAAACGTAGCGGGCGGTTGGAGAGGGAGGAAGCGACGATGGCGTCGGAACAGCAAGGGGGAATGCGGAATGGGGATGCGGGCTCGAACCCGGCCGGGTCGGAGGTCATCGGGCTACCGGCCTTCTCCTCGTTCGCGATTCCCGATTCCCGATCCCCGATTCCCCATGCTCCACCACTTCCTCGTCGCGAAGTCTGCGCCGGCGCTCCGGAAAGTGCGTGTCGAGAAAACGAATGAGCGCTCGCTCCTCGGGATAGTGCGCGACGCTCGAGCGTCGCCGGTGCGCGCGGCGCGCGGGGGTGAGAATCATCGTCTCGCCGGCGTCCAGATAGCGCGCCAGAACGATCGGGTGCACGTACGACTTCCGGCAGATCGCCGGCGTGTTGCCGAGCTCCGCCGCCACCATGCGGATCGCCGAGAGCGCGTTCCTCTTCCGGTCGCTCTCCGATCTGCCACGCCCCAGCTCGGCCAGCACGGTGGCGACCCGCAGCGTTCCGCCCCACGTGCGGAAGTCCTTCGCCGTGTAGCGCCGGCCGGTCACTTCACGCACGTAGTCGTTCACATCGCGCGCGGTGAGATCGCGCCAGGCGTGGCGCTCGCGGTAGCGAAAGAGTCGCTTCCCCGGCGCGCGCGCCAGCTCGCGCGCGAACGCCGCCAGCGTCCGGTCCACCAGCACCTGCCGCTGGTCGATGGAGCGCTTCCCCTTGTAGGCGAAGTAGAGACAATCGCCATCCACGCGAACGTGCGACTTGCGCAGCGTCGTCAGGCCGAAGGTCCTGTTCTCCTTCGCGTACCGCTCTCCGCCCACGCGGAAAAACCCTTCGCTGATCATGTGCAGCACGGCCGCGGCCACCTGCCGGCGCGACAGGTCGGCGCGCGCGAAGTCGTGCCGCATCCGGTCGCGAATCTTCGGGAGGTCGCGCGCCAGACGGCGCACGCGATAGTGCTTCCGCTGCTCGGCGCGCTCCACCGCGCGCGCGTGATAGCGGTACTGCTTTCGCCCCTTGGCGTCGATCCCCCAGGCCTGGATCGCGGAGCGGGCGCTGGGCGCGATGTGCACGTCGCTCCAGCCGGGAGGGACGCGAAGCGCGTCGATGCGCGCGCGCTCGCGTGCGTTGGTGATCGGCCGGCCGTCGAGACCGATGTAACGGAAGCCGCTTCGCTTCGCGCCGCGACGGATGATCCAGCGGTCTGACATCGCCGCCGGACGAGGCAAGGACCAGGCCGTCTACGCCGGGATGGCGGCGGGGTGGAAGAGGTCCGTCGGAGTGGCCTCCGGGAGGTCGACCTCGCTCAGGATGGCGCCGAGCAGGTACTCCGCCTCGGACTCGGTGAGGTCCACGCCGAACTTGACCGGCGCTCCGTCGGTCTCCACGACGACGCGGCCTCCGTCGAAACCGCTCGTGGCGCCCGCGATCGCGCGAACGCCGCGCAGTGCGCGCATGCGAACCAGCCTGGTGCGTCCCATGCCGAGCACGGTGCGACGAAGCGACATCGCATCGCGCCCGATGACGATCGACTCCTCCCCCGTCAGGCACCAGAGCCAGAGGTACCAGGCGGCGATACCGCCCACGGTCCAGATGGTGAGCCAGACGCCGAGGAAGATCGGCCCACCCACACCGTCGTCGTGGAAGTGACCGGTGAGGAGCGTCTTCAGGGCAAAGGTCTCGCCCATGGCCCAGCCGCAGAGCCACACGCCGAGGAAGAGGATGATCCCCCAATGCCGGCGCGCGGAGATCGTGATGCCGAGACCTCCGATCTCCTTGGCGATTCGGATGCGGCTGCGGGACGGCCGTGTGGGGACCATGCTTTCCTTTGTGGGCGGGACGTGCGGCCCGTCGTCTACCGAGTAAACGCCCGGACGGCGCGGGGGTCACGCGAGGTAGTCTCCGAAGGATTAGATTTGTCACACATCGAGACGCGGCCCGCATCGGGACTCGGCCGGGTGCCCAGCGAAGCTGGGCGGGTGGACTCGGGGCTCGGCGACCAGTCGCGATCTCGCCGCCCCAGCCGAGTCCCGATGACCGATGGCCGAGTCCCGATGCCGGCCGAGTCCCGATGCTGGCCGAGTCCCTCTCCACCCCGCCACGACATGCCTTACGAGTCCCTGCTCTTCGACGTCCGCGACCGGGTCGCCACCATCACGGTCAACCGTCCCGACAAGCTGAACGCACTCAATGACGCCACGATCCGGGAGCTCGAGCGCGCGATCGACGAGGCCGTGGAGCGGGACGACGTGGGCGGGGTGCTGCTCACGGGCGCCGGGAGCAAGGCGTTCGTGGCCGGGGCGGACATCGCCGAGCTGGCCGAGCAGGGACCGCTCGACGGGCGGCAGCGGGCGCTGGATGGGCAGCGGGTGTTCACCAAGTTCGAGCGCTCCCCCAAGCCGGTGATCGCCGCCGTCAACGGCTACGCGTTAGGCGGCGGGTGCGAGCTGGCACTCGCCTGCCACCTGCGCCTGGCGTCGGAGAGCGCGCGCTTTGGGCTTCCGGAGGTGAAGCTCGGGATCTGTCCCGGCTACGGGGGGACGCAGCGCCTTGCGCGGCTGATCGGCAAGGGACGCGCGCTCCAGCTCATCCTCACCGCCGAGATGATCGATGCCGCCGAGGCGTATCGCATCGGTCTGGTCAACAGGGTCGTGCCGGCGGCCGAATTGTCAGGCGCCGCGGAGGTGATGCTGCGGCAGATGCTGGCGCAGGGTCCCATCGCGGTGATGCTGGCCATCGATGCGGTCAATCGCGGTCTGGAGTCGACGCTCGACGAAGGGCTCCAGATCGAGGCCAGCCACTTCGGCCTGCTGGCCGCCACCGAGGACATGCGCGAAGGGATGCGCGCCTTCCTCGAGAAGCGTCAGGCGGTCTTCCAGGGGCGATGAACGCACTCCCTGCCCTCCTGCACGCGGCGCCCGCGACCGCGCTCCTCCGCCTGACGATTCGCGACTTTCGCAATCTGGCGAACGTCGAGCTGGAGCCGCCGCGCGAGGGGATGGTCGTGATCGGGGAGAACGGACAGGGGAAGACCAATCTGCTGGAGGCCATCTACTACCTCCAGCTTCTGCGCTCGTTTCGCGGCGCGCGCGACAGCGAGCTGGTGCGCTTCGACGCGCCCGGATTCTTTCTCTCGTCCTCGCTGGACGGGGGCTCCGCGAGCGAGATCGCGGTGGGGTTCGAGCCGGGGGGTGGTCGCGGCGGCAAGCGCAATGGAGCGCGCAAGCGCGTACGGCTGAACGGGGCCGAGGCTCCGCGTCTGGCGGACGCGCTCGGCGTCTTCCCGGCGGTGATCTTCTCGCCGCAGGACGCGGCCATCGTGTCGGGCGCGCCGGCGGCGCGGCGGCACTTCCTGGATGTCACGCTGGCGCTCACGTCACGCGCGTATTTGACCGCGTTGCAGCGCTACCGGGCGGCGCTGGTGCAGCGGAACGCGGCCATGCGCGGTGCATCGTCAGGCACGGCGCCGCTCGAGGCCAGAGTGGCGGTGTGGGAGCCGGCGCTGGCCGAGCACGGCGCGGTGCTCTGGAGAGAGCGACGCGAGTGGGTGGACCGGCATGCGGCGCGCTTCGGCGCGCTGTGCGCGTCCATCGGCGAGGAGGGTGAAGCGCGTCTGCGCTTCCTGAGCGGGATGGAGGATCCCGAACGCGCCGCGGAGGAGCTGCGCGACGCGCTGGAGCGGAAGCGTCCACTCGACATTCGCCGGGGGGTGACGCACGCGGGCCCGCATCGCGATGATCTCGCGATCACGTTGGGCGGGCGGGATCTGCGGACCTACGGCTCCGCCGGCCAGCAGCGAACGGCCGCGATGGCGCTCCGTCTCCTGGAGGGCGCGACGCTGCGCGAGCACGCGCGCGCCGAGCCGGTGGTGCTGCTCGACGATCCCTTCGCCGAGCTCGACGCGCGCCGTTCGGCGCGGATCCTCGAGCTGCTGGAAGGAGAGGGGCGCGGTCAGACCGTGCTCGTCGTCCCCCGCAGCACGGACATTCCCGAGGGGCTGACGCGACTGGAGCGGTGGCGGATCGCGGGCGGAGTGTTGGCGCGGTGACGCGGAAGAAGCGTCCGGAGCGGATCGCGGACGCGCTGTCGAGCTTTCTCGCCGAGTCGGGGCTGGCCGAGCGGGTGGAGCAGGCGTCGGTGATCCCGGAGTGGCCGGGGCTGGTCGGTTCGCAGATCGCGTCGGTGACCGAGCCGATGTCGATCGCGCGCGACGGGACGCTGTTCGTTGCCGTACGGACCAACGCGTGGATGACCGAGCTGTCGCTGATGGAGCCTCAATTATTGGCCGCGTTGAACGAGAAGGCGGGGCGTCAGCGGGTGGAGCGCATCCACTGGCGCCTGATGCGCTAAATACTTGATTTTCAAGAAATTGCAGCTAAATTATTGCTATTGGGCCGGGTAGGCGGTTCGGGTTGTGTTCGGGCGCCTGCGGCCACTGCGATCGGGCGTTCGTGGGCCCTCGCACCAACCCGTTGGACATCGATCTTTCAGGACGAAAATGGCTACACGGACATCGACCAAGCCGCCCTCCTACGACGCCGGCCAGATCCAGGTGCTCAAGGGGTTGGAGGCGGTTCGCAAGCGCCCCGGGATGTACATCGGCTCCACGTCGGAGCGCGGGCTGCACCATCTCGTGTACGAGGTGGTGGACAACTCCATCGATGAGGCGCTGGCCGGGTACGCGGACCGCATCTCGGTCATCATTCACGCCGACAACTCGATCACCGTGACCGACAATGGTCGCGGCATTCCGGTGGATGCGCATCCCACCGAGAAGCTGCCGGGCATCGAGGTGGCGATGACGATGCTCCATGCCGGCGGGAAGTTCGACAAGAGCAGCTACAAGGTGTCGGGCGGACTGCACGGCGTGGGGGTGTCGGTGGTGAACGCGCTCTCCGAGCAGCTCAAGGTGTGGGTGAAGCGCGACGGGAAGGAGCACTACATGGACTTCGCGCGCGGCACCACCACCACCAAGCTCAAGGTGATCGGCAAGGTGCCGGCCAAGGACTCGGGAACCACGGTCTGGTTCAAGCCCGATCCCAAGATCTTCACCGATCTGGTCTACAAGTACGACATCCTCACGGGACGGCTGCGCGAGCTCGCCTTCCTCAACAAGGGCGTGGAGATCACGCTCAAGGACGAGCGCAAGGGGCAGGAGAAGGAGGAGACCTTCCACGCCAAGGGCGGCTTGAGGGAGTTCGTCCAGTTCCTGAACGACAAGCGCAAGCCGCTGCACGCCGATGTCATCTACATGGAGACGGAGCGCGACGACATCGGGATCGAGCTCGCCCTCCAGTACAACTCCGACTACAACGAGAACGTCTTCTCCTTCGTGAACAACATCAACACGCACGAAGGCGGGACACACCTGACCGGCTTCAAGAGCGCGCTCACCCGCGTGGTGAACAACTACGCACAGAAGGGCGGCTTCCTGAAGAAGGCCGAGTTCACGCTCACCGGTGACGACGTGCGCGAAGGGCTCGCCGCCGTGTTGTCGGTGAAGATCCACGAGCCGCAGTTCGAGGGACAGACCAAGACCAAGCTCGGCAACTCGGAGGCGGAAGGCGCGGTGCGCAGCGTGGTGCTCGATCTCCTCGGCCAGTACCTCGAGGAACATCCCCGCTCGGCGAACATCATCGTCGAGAAGGCGGTGTCGGCGGCGCGCGCTCGTGAGGCCGCGCGCAAAGCGCGCGATCTCACGCGCAAGAAGTCGGCGCTCGACGTCGGCAACCTGCCCGGCAAGCTGGCCGATTGCTCGCTCTCCGATCCGGCGCTCTGCGAGCTCTACCTGGTGGAGGGGGATTCGGCCGGTGGCTCCGCCAAGCAGGGGCGCGACCGCATGTTCCAGGCGATCCTGCCGCTTCGCGGCAAGATCATCAACGTCGAGAAGGCGCGCATCGACAAGGTGCTCTCCAACGAGGAGATCCGGACGATCATCACCGCCATCGGCACCGGGATCAAGGACGAGTTCCAGCTGGAGAACGCGCGCTACAACAAGATCATCATCATGACCGACGCGGACGTGGACGGCGCGCACATCCGCACGCTGCTGCTCACGTTCTTCTTCCGGCAGATGTCGCAGTTGATCGACGCCGGCTACATGTACATCGCGCAGCCGCCGCTCTACCGCGTGGCCAAGGGGAAGGAGGAGTACTACGCCTACGACGAGAAGGAGCGCGACCAGTACGTGGCGCGTCTCGGCAACGGCGACGGCCGCGGCACCGTGAACGTGCAGCGCTACAAGGGCCTGGGCGAGATGAACCCCGGGCAGCTGTGGGCCACCACGATGAACCCCGAGGCGCGCACACTCCTCCAGGTGGAGATGGAAGACGCCGTCGCCGCCGACCAGATCTTCCAGACGCTCATGGGCGACGACGTGGAGCCTCGACGGGTGTTCATCGAGAGCAATGCGAAGTTCGTGAGGAACCTGGATATTTGAGGAGGGGGAAGCGGGGAGCGGGAAGAGGGAATCGGGAAAAAAGTTGGGCCGGCGAGAATCGCCGGCCCTTTCCTTGGCCCAGACCCCAAGCCTCCATCCCTGTCGCCATTTCTTGGTGCCGATGCCGTCCACCAATCGCTGACGTTCGCGGCTCTTGCTTCCCTCTGGCGCGAGGCGTACTTGAAGGGAGATCCGTCGCGGAGACGACATGCACAACGATGACCGGCCGGTCGGGAGGGTGCTCACGCGCCGCGAAGTGTTGGCGCTCATGGGGATGTCGGGGGCGGCGATCCTCGCCGGGTGCCGGCCCTCGCGCGATGGCGCGGCGGCGGTGGCGACCACCGCCGCTGCCGGCGACGTCGCCTTCCCCGCCTGCGTCGTGCTCCCGGAGCAGACCGAAGGCCCGTATTTCGTGGACCTTCCCCTCGATCGCGCCGACATCCGATCGGACCCGGGGACGAGCGCGGCGAAGCCCGGCGTGCCGCTGGCGATGGCGTTCCGCGTGTCGCGCGTGGACGGAAGCAGCTGCGCCCCGATCGCGGGCGCGAGAGTGGACGTGTGGCACTGCGACGCGCAGGGCATCTACTCGGACGTGGAAGACCCGAGCTTCAACACGAAGGGGCAGCGCTTCCTGCGCGGCTACCAGCTGACGGACGCATCAGGCATGGCGCGCTTCACCACGATCTACCCGGGATGGTATCGCGGACGCACGGTCCACATCCATTTCAAGGTGCGCACCGAGCCCACCGCCCAGCGCGGCCAGGAGTTCACGTCGCAGCTCTACTTCGACGACGTCGTGAGCGACCGCATCTTCCAGCACTCGCCGTACGAAGCCGGCGCCCGCACACGCAACGCGCAGGACGGAATCTTCCGGCGAAATGGCGAGCAGCTGCTGGTTCCGGTGAAGGAGGCGGGGAGCGGGTACGAGGCCATGCTGGACCTGGGAATGCGCATGGCGTAAGAGCGCGGGGAGCGGGGGGCGGGCGGGTGCCCGCCGAAGGCGGGCGGGGGGGAGCGCCGGCACACCTGATGAGTACCGTCTCCGCCCGCGCTTCCCGAAGGCCGCGCTCCGCGCGCCCCCTTCCCGCTCCCCGCTCCCCGCGCCGTTACGCTGCCTTCGGCGGCTCCGTGTACGCGTCGTGCAGATGCACCGGCTTGGACACCTTCTTGAGCCGCAGATTGAGCACCTCCACGAACACCGAGAAGCCCATCGCGAAGTAGATGTAGCCCTTCGAGATGTGCTGGCCGAGTCCCTCGGCGATGAGCGTGACGCCGATCAGGAGGAGGAAGCTCAGCGCCAGCATCTTCACCGTCGGATGCCGCTCCACGAAGGTCCCGATCCCCTTGGCCGACAACATCATGATCCCCACCGCGATCACCACCGCGATGATCATGATGCTCACGTCTTCGGCCATGCCCACGGCGGTGATCACCGAGTCGAGTGAGAAGACGATGTCGAGCAGCATGATCTGGATGATCACGCTGCTGAAGGTCGGCGGGATCTTCCGGGCCTTTTCCCCCTCCTCCCCTTCCAGCTTGTCGTGGATCTCATGCGTCGCCTTGGCGATCAGGAAGAGTCCACCGCCGATCAGGATGAGGTCGCGCCCGCTGATCTCCTGGCCGAAGACCTCGAAGAGCGGATTCGTCAGGCGCATGATCCACGTGATCGACAACAAGAGAAGAATGCGCGCGACCATCGCCGCCGCGAGACCAAGGCGCCGCGCCTTGTCGCGTTGGCGCTCGGGGAGCTTGCCGGCCAGGATCGAGATGAAGACGATGTTGTCGATCCCGAGGACGATTTCGAGCGCCGTGAGCGTCAGCAGCGCGATCCAGGCAGAGGGATCGGAGAGCCATTCCATGGAGTCGGGTCCGGGAGTCTATGGTGTTGGGTCGAGCGGAATCGCGGCGGCGCGCGAGGGGTCGCGAACCGCCAGCATGAAGGCACGGAGCTTCTCCGCATCGAGCGCGCCATTGCTGCGCACGCCGGTGCAGACGTCCACGCCGAACGGGTCCACCGCGCGAAGCCCGTCGGCCACGTTCTCGGCGCGGAGGCCGCCGGCCAGAAAGATGGGAACGGACACGGCGTCGCGGACGCGGCGGCTCACGCGCCAGTCATGCGCGCGTCCCGTGCCACCGAGCTCCTTCACCGCCAGTCGCTGGTTGCCGGAGTCGAGGAGAATGGCGTGCACGTGCGGCGCCACCTCGCGCGCTTCCTCGACCGTCTCGTCGCCGTGGACGTGAATCACCTGCACGATCCGAACGCCCGGAAGGGCGCGGCGAATCTCGTCGTACGTTCCACGCTCGAGCCGGTCGACGATCTGCAACGTGTTGGCGCCCAACCGCCGCTGCTGCTCCACGATCGCGTCGGCGTCCTGGAGGCTGGTGAGCAGGAAGGTGGCGATCGGCGGAGGGACGGCGGCGGCGATCTCGGCGATCAGATCTTCCGCGATGACGCCCGGTCCGCTCGGCATGTGCGACACCAGGCCGAGCGCCGCGGCGCCGGCGCTCACCGCCAGGCGCGCCTCCTCCAGCGAGGAGATGCAGCAGATCTTCACGAAGGGGACGGGAGCGATCATCTGGGCGTCGTCAGGCCCGGTCGTACACCTCGGCGCCGCGCGCCGTCACGCGGTGCGAGATGAGCGGCAGTGGGTGATCGGCCTCGTCGGCGATGCGGATGGACTCGGCGAGCGCGCTCCGACCGGCCGCGATCCCGGCCTCGTCGGCGGCGAAGATGGTGGCCATCGGCTCTCCCTGCTCCACCCAATCGCCGGGCTTGGCGGAGATGACGAAGCCCACCGAGGGATCGATCGGATCCTCCATGCGAGTCCGGCCGCCGCCCATGGCGATGATCCCGCGTCCCACCGCGCGGGGCTCCACGCGCGAGACGAAGCCGCGCTGCGGCGCGGCGTAGAGCTCGCAGGCCTTGGCCTGCGGCAGGATGGCCGGGTCCTCCACCGCCGAGGGATTCCCACCCTGTGCCGCAATGATCTCCTCCAGCTTTCGAGCGGCGCTGCCTGACGAGATGGCGATCTCCATGGCGCGCCGCGCCTCGTCGGGGGTGGACGCCGCGCCGCCCAGCACCAGCATCTCGGCGCCGAGCGCGTAGGTGACGGCCATGAGATCGGGCGGTCCTTCGCCGCGGAGGGCGTGGATCGCCTCCTCCGTCTCGAGCGCCGCGCCGCAGGCGCGTCCGAGCGGACGATCCATCGCCGTGACGAGGGCCACCACCGGCATGTCGCGCTCGTGCCCGAGGTCGATCATCGTGCGCGCCAGATCGAGGTCGCGATCGAGCTCGGGCAGGAAGGCGCCGGAGCCGCGCTTCACGTCGAGCACCAGCCCGGTCAGTCCCTCCGCCAACTTCTTGCTCATGATGCTGGCGGCGATGAGCGGGATCGACTCCACCGTGGCCGTCGCGTCGCGGAGCGCGTACATCTTCCGGTCGGCGGGCGCGATCTCGGCGCTCTGGCCAATGAGGGCGCAGCCGATGCGCTCCACCTGCGAGCGCGCCTCGGACAGCGTGAGCGAGGTGCGAAATCCCGGGATCGATTCGAGCTTGTCCAGCGTTCCACCTGTGTGGCCAAGCGCGCGCCCGGACATCATCGGGACGGCAACGCCGAGTGACGCGACCAGTGGCGCCAGGACGATGGAGACCTTGTCGCCCACACCGCCGGTGGAGTGCTTGTCGACGCGGCCGATGTCGAGATGCGACAGCTCGAGCCGCTTCCCGCTGTCGAGCATGGCGTCGGTGAGCGCCGACGTTTCCCCGCGATCGAGGCCGCGCAGATAGGACGCCATGAGGAAGGCGGCCATCTGGTAGTCGGGGACGTGACCGGCGGCGTAGGCGAGCACCAGCGCGCGCCATTCGCCTGGCTCGATGCGCCCACCGTCTCGTTTGCGCTCGATCAGGCGATATGCGAGCATTGCAGCGGAAGCGGGGTATACAGAAGGCACTTCGCCGAACGGACCACGTTCGGATTCGCACCAAATGTCGGAGATTCCATGGTCGTTCGCTACCTCGTGACGTTCACTACCTCGATCGCCGTTTCGGCGCTGGTCGCCGTGGCGGGGCACGGTCAGTCGCCGGCGTCGTCGACGCCGGCGGAGCAGATCGCGCGTGGCGACAGTCTGTACCGGGAGATCAAGGTCCAGGAGTCGCTCGACGCATACGCCGCGGTGCTGGCCGCGGATTCGAGCAACGTGGATGCGCTCTGGCGCGCCTCGCGCAACATCGCCGATCTGGCGGAATACGAGCCGAACGGCTCGGCGCGCAAGGAGCGCTACGTGCTGGCCGAGCAGCTCGCCCGCCGCGCCATCGCGCTCCGTCCTACCGAGGCCGAGGCGCACTTCGATCTGGCGCGGGCGCTCGGGCGGGTGGCGCTTTCCGTTGGAAAGAAGGACCGCGTGAAGTACGCGAAGGAGATTCGCAACCACGCGCTCGAGGCGCTCCGCATCGCGCCGGAGCACCCGGGGGCGCTCCACGTGATGGGTGTGTGGAACGCCGAGGTGATGCGCCTCAGCGGGATCACCCGCTGGATGGCGAAGAACTTTCTGGGCGGCCGCATCTTCGACGAAGCGAGCTGGCCGCGCGCGATCGAATACATGGAGCACGCCGCCCGCGTGGACCCGGTGCGCCTCGTCCACAAGCTCGACCTGGCGGAGATCTACCTCGATGTGGGCGAGAAGGCGAAGGCGAGGGAGCAGCTCGAGGCGGTGATCAATGGGAAGCGCACGGAGCTGAACGACGAGCGGTATCAGAGGAAAGCGGAGGAGATGCTGCGGAAGTTGAAGTGAGGAGGAGGAGGAGCTCCTCCCTCCTCCCTTTCCTCACCACCCTCTCCTCCTCCTCTCCCGCTCGATGACATCCTCCGCCCGCCACCGCCCGCGCGTGACGCCGCGGCGGACGGATGTGCGACCGCGGCGGGCGAGCCATCGGAGCTGGTCGCGAAGATCGTCCCAGCCCATGTCGGCGCGCCCGCGCAGGGAGCGGGCACGGTCGGAGAGGAATTCGCGCGTCTCCTCACCGCTGGCCGGAGCGAGCAGGAGGGCGACGCCGGCGCCGATCGTCAGGCCGGCGGCGAGGCCCGCCGCGAAGATCCCGATGCGCCCCCAATCGGTGCTCTCCTCGTAGCTCGAGCCTTCGGGCTCCTCGTGCTCCAGCTCGTCCAGCTGTGCGTCGCTGGCGGCCGCCGAGGCGGCGCGGGGCGCCGAAGCGCCAGCGCGGGAACGAGAGAAGTGCGTGGTCCGCGGCATGGTGGAATGGCTCCTCTAAGTCCTGGTAAGAATCTTGCTTGCGTTTCTGATCCGGTACGCGCAAGTGACGAAGCCGGCCGGGGTTCGCCAGGAATCTGGTCGGAACCCACGGGAGAGGTGCGTGCACGCTTTGCGCCAACTGTCGCGCCATCCCCAAGAGCGCGCCTTTCGCGCTATCTTCTCGGCCGGGATCGTCCAACCGCCTGCCTCACCGGGTGAGGAATCGCATGAGCAATAATGGTAAGACCGTACTGCTGGTGGAAGACAACGAGGACAATCGCATCGTGTACTCCACCATCCTCCAGCACTTCGGGTACAGGGTGATGGAGGCGCTGAACGGCGAGGAAGGAATCGCCAAGGCTCGTGCCGAGCGCCCGGATCTGATCCTCATGGACATCTCCATCCCCGTGATCGACGGCTGGGAGGCGACGCAGGTGCTCAAGCGCGATCCGGAAACGCGAAACATCCCGATCATCGCGCTCACCGCGCACGCCCTCGCGTCCGACCGCGAGAAGGCGATGGAGGTGGGATGCGACAGCTACCTCGCCAAGCCGTGCGAGCCCAAGGCTGTCGTGAGTGAAGTGGAGAAGTTCATCGGAAAGGGTGATGGCAGGTGAGCAGGCAAGTCCCCGCCGCGTTCTGATCGTCGACGATCATCCCGACAACGTCGAGGTGATCCGCGCCCGCTTGGAGGCGAGCGGGTACCGCACGACGTGCGCGTCCGACGGCGAGGAAGCGCTGCGCCTGGTGCACGACGATCCCCCCGATCTCATCCTTCTCGACGTGATGATGCCGAAAGTGAGCGGGATGGAGGTCGCCCGGCAGATCAAGGGCGCGGGAGACCTCCCCTTCATCCCGATCATCATGCAGACGGCGCTCGACTCGGTGGAGTCGAAGGTCGAAGGGCTCGGCGCCGGGGCGGACGACTACATCACCAAGCCGATCAACTTCGCCGAGCTCGAGGCCCGTGTACGCTCCATGCTGCGCATCAAGGAGCTGCACGACGCCGTCGAGAAGCGCGAGCGCGACCTGGCGAAGGCCAACCTCGAGCTCCAGCGCATGGCGGTGACCGATGGGCTCACCGGACTGTACAACCGGCGGCACATCGAGGAGCGGCTCCGCGAGATGTTCGACCATTCGCAGCGGCTGCACGAACCGCTGTCGGTGGCGATGTTCGACCTGGACCACTTCAAGTCGGTCAACGACACGCACGGACACCAGGCGGGGGACGAGGTGCTCCGGCAGCTCGCGCTACGTCTCAAAGCGGTGGCCCGGGACATCGATCGGGTGGGTCGCTACGGCGGGGAGGAGTTCATGGTCCTCCTTCCCGGCACCGTATTGGACGCCGCGGTGACGTTCGCTGAACGGGTGCGTCAGGAAGTGGAGGGCTACGTCTTCACGTTCGAGGGTGGCACGCTTCGCCGCACGCTGAGCTGCGGTGTGGCGGGCTGGCCTCATCCGCGCTTGCGGAATTGCGACCAGCTGGTCAAGGCCGCCGACGACGCCCTCTACGTAGCCAAGGAACGGGGACGCAACTGCGTCATCCGCTTCGACAGCGCCGAATTCAACGAACATCTCAAGGATGCCAATGTTGAGGGGGAAGGGATGGGCCGCGGAGACCGAGAACGGCAAGTCAGCCGGGGACTCGCTCGAGAAGCCCGCTGACGATGGCGCGGACGTCGGGGCTCCCGACGAGCGCTCGCGCCTGCTGGCGCGCATAGCCGACCTGGAGCGCGAGCGGGATCACCTGGTGGCGGTGGTCGACATCCTTCAGGCGATCTCCGCCTCACCGCACTTCGCCGACATCACGCAGACCGTCGCGCGGAAGCTGGGCCAGACGTTCGGCCTCGACCGCTGCTCGGTATTCCTCGCCGGCGACGCCTCCGACGTGCGGCTCGTCGCCACCTACGAAGATCCGTCGGTCCGCAACCTGATCGTGGACCTGGCCCGCTACCCGGAGCTGCAGCGCGCCTTCGAGTCGGGGGAGACGGTCTTCATCCCCGACGCGATGTCGGACCCGCTGCTCCGCAGCGCGCATCCGACGCTGGCGATGCGCAACGTGCTCTCCATCGTGGTGGTGCCGATTCGCTGGCGGGGCACCACCATCGGCGCGATCTTCCTGCGCACCGAGCGGAACGCGTCCGCTTTCTCCGACCGCGACATCCGCTTCTGCCAGGTGGTGGCGACGCTCACCGCCAACGCGCTCGCCAACGCGCACCGCTTCGACACGCTGGTCCGCGGCCACCAGGCGAAGCAGCGTTCGGTCGACCTCCAGCGCATCTCCCTGGTCGCCTTCCTCCGCCGTCTCCTCGACCGCTACGCGCAGAGCAACCAGCATCTCTGGTCGGAGACGCTCCTCCCCAAAGCGGCCGATGACGAGTTGGAGAGACTCGTGTCGGTGGCCATGGAAGTGATTCGGGAAGAGGGAGAGGGGTAGGCTCCGCTCCACTACATTGTGAGGTATATTCTCATCGGGACTCGGCCATCGGGACTCGGGACTCGGCGACCGGTCGGGATCTCACCGCCAGAGCCGAGTCCCGATGCCCGATGGCCGAGTCCCGATGCCTCCACACGCCCCTTCCGACCACCGGCCATGCTCATCTCTCCGCAAGTCAACGCCGCCCTCAACGAACAGATCGGCAACGAGTTCGGCGCGTCAATCCAATACGTCTCGATCGCGACCTACTTCGACGCCGAGGGCCTGCCGGCACTCGCCAGGCACTTCTACCGCCAGGCGGACGAGGAGCGCGAGCACGCGATGAAGTTCGTGAAGTACATCGCCGATGCCGGCGGAAAAGTGGAGATCCCGGCGATCCCGGCGCCCAAGAGCGGCTTCAGGTCGGCCGAGGAGGCGGTGCAGCTCTCGCTCGAGTGGGAGCTCACCGTCACCCAGCAGATCAACGGGCTGGTGGACCTGGCCATCAAGTCGAACGATCACATCACCAAGTCCATGCTCGATTGGTTCGTCACCGAGCAGCTGGAGGAGGTCTCCAGCATGGACACGCTGCTGCGCATGATCCGGCGCGCCGGCGACAAGGGGCTGATCTTCGTCGAGCACCACCTGGCGCGCGGCGCGCATGGCGGCAACTCGGACGTCGAGCCTGAGCGCGACTAGGTCCGGCAAGGGCGAGCCCGGAGAGCTCGCCGCTCGCGCCGAGGAGCTCCGGCGCGCTCTCGAGCGCGCCAACTTCCAGTACTACGTCCTCGACCGCCCCGAGATCTCCGATCTCGAGTACGACCGCCTCTTCCGTGAGCTGGCCGAGATCGAGCGCGCGCATCCGGAGCTGCGGAGCCCGGACTCTCCCACCCAGCGCATCGGCGCGCCGCCGCAGAGCCAGCTGGCCAAGCACCAGCACCTGGTGGCCATGCTCTCGCTCGGAAACGCCTTCAACGACGACGAGCTGCGGGAGTGGGAAGCGCGAATCCTCCGGCTCTCGGGCGAGGACGTGCGGCGCGCTGGGTACACGGCCGAGCTCAAGATCGACGGCGCGGCGGTGAGCCTCACCTACGAAAAGGGCGTCTTCGTGAAGGGCGCCACGCGGGGCAACGGCACCATCGGCGAGGACGTGTCTCCCAACCTCCGCACCATCCGCGACATCCCGCTCCGCCTGAACGATGGACGCCCCCCCGAGCGGCTGGAGATACGCGGCGAGGTGTACCTCCCCTTCGATCGCTTCGAGCGGCTCAACGAGTCGCGTCGCGCGGCCGAGGAGCCGGTGTTCGCCAACCCGCGCAACGCGGCCGCCGGGTCGCTCAGGCAGCTCGATCCGTCCATCACCGCCAAGCGCAATCTCCGCTTCTACGGCTTCGCGGTGGCCGCCCCGCAGGGCGTCGCGCTCCCCTTCGACACCCAATGGGAGCTGCTGGAGACGCTTTCTCACTGGGGGATAGCGGTGGCACCGCACCGCGTGCAGTGCACGTCGCTGGAGGAGGTGATCGAGTTCACCTCGCGGGTCGAGAGCACGGTCCGCGCGTCGCTCAACTTCGGGATAGACGGCGTGGTGGTGAAGGTGAACTCGCTCCGGCTGCAGGACGATCTGGGCGTCATCGGCGGACGGGAGCCGCGCTGGGCAGTCGCACGCAAGTTCGCCCCCGACATCGCCATCACGCGGCTGCTGGACATCCAGGTGAACGTCGGGCGCACCGGCGCGCTCAACCCGTTCGCCATGCTGGAGCCGGTGGAGATCGGCGGCGCCATGGTGAAGCTGGCCACGCTGCACAACGAGGATCTGGTCAGATCGAAGGACCTCCTCATCGGCGACTGGGTGCAGGTGAAGCGCGCGGGCGAGGTGATCCCGCAGGTGATCGGTCCCATCCCGGAGCGGCGCGACGGGAGCGAGCGGCGATGGCGGATGCCTCGCCTCTGCCCTCGCTGCCGCACGCCCGTGGAGCGCGACGAGGAAGAGGTGGCGGTCTACTGCCCGAACGTCGCCTGCCCCGGGCGGCAGCTGGAGGGGCTGGTGCACTTCGCCTCGCGCGGCGCGATGGACATCCGCGGTCTCTCCTACGCGCGCATCGAGCAGCTCATCGAGGCGGAGCTGGTGCACGACATGGCCGACATCTTCTCGCTCACGGTGGATCAGCTCGTCACCCTCGAGCGCTTCGCGCGGAAGAGCGCCGAGAATCTGGTGGCGGCCATCGAGGAGGCGAAGACGCGACCGCTCTCGCGATTGCTCAACGGCCTCGGGATCCGCCACGTGGGGGAGGGGGCGGCACAGCTCCTGGCTCGTCACTTCGGCACGCTCGACGCATTGAAAGACGCCACCGAAGAGGACATTCTGCAGGTGCGTGGAGTGGGGGAGATCATCGCTCGCTCCGTGGTGGCCTACTTCGGGAACGCCAGCACGCGGCGGCTCATCGAGAAGCTCCGGCGTCGGGGCGTGAACATGGAGGAGCCGAAGGCCAGGGTGGCCGGCCGTAGCCTGGCCGGGGCGACGGTCGTCATCACTGGGACCTTGCCGACGCTGTCGCGCACCCAGGCCTCCGAGCTGGTGGAGTCGCACGGTGGCCACGTGGCCAGCTCCGTCTCCAAGAGCACCACCTTCGTGGTGGTGGGAGCGGATGCCGGCAGCAAGTTGGAGAAGGCCCGTTCGCTGGGCGTCGAGACGATCGACGAGGCCGAGCTGCTGAAGCGCGTCGGACGCAAACCCTGAGGAGCACCGCCGAGAGCCATGAGCCATCCGTCGATCGACATGAAGGACCACCGCCTGGTGGCGCTGAGCCGTCAGGCGCTCGCGGCGCTCCGCGCCGCCCTGCTCCGTGATGCGGGCTCCGACGGCGCCGCCGCGCTGCGCGACGCCGGCTTCGCGGGGGGCGAGAGCGTGTACGCGTCATTTGCCGACTGGCTGCGCGCGCGCGCGGGCGTCGAGCCGGACATGCTGGGCGTCGAGGACTTCCAGCGGTGGGCAGCGGAGTACTTCCGCGAGACCGGGTGGGGGTGGCTCACCCTCGGCAGCATCGACGACATCGTGGCCACGGTGGACTCGCAGAACTGGGAGGAAGCGGACCCCAGCGCGCATCTCGACCATCCCGGGTGCCACTTCACCACCGGGCTCTTCGCCGACTTCTTCGGCCGCGTCTCGGATGAGCCGCTGGCGGTGCTGGAAGTGGAGTGTCGCTCGGCGGGCGCGGCGCGGTGTCGCTTCCTGCTGGGAAGCGGCGAGGTGATGACCTACGTGTTCGAGGCGCTGGAGCGCGGGGAGCGGTATCAGGAGGCGGTGGCGCGCGTGCAGCACGCGAGCGCCGACGCCGCCTAACGAGTGAGCGCCGCGCGGGCGCTCAGGAGGTCGGCTCGCGCCTCAGCTGGTCGGCGTAGTCCGGGTTGAGCACCAGCTCCCCATCGACCAGCACTTCACGGTCCCAGGGGAGGATGATCGAGCTCTCGGTCTCGAGCGCGGCGAAATCGGGGTCGTAGCTCCCGGTGCGGAATCCCACCGCGGTGCGGACATCTTTCGCGCCGGCGTGCACCACGGCCGCCACCGCCAGACGCATCGTCTCGCCGCTGTCGCACGTCTCGTCGACGAGCAGCACGCGCCGGTTGCGCACCACCGGTGGCGCACTGCCGAGCACCGCCGGCGTCTCCCGCACGGTGGTGGCACCCACGCGGCGGCTCACCGTGATGGAGTGGAACTCGCGGCCCAGAATGGCGGCGATCACCGCTCCCGGGATGACCCCCGCCGTGGCGATGCCGACCACGATCTCCGGGTCGTACGCCCTGGCAACGCGCAGTGCCAGCGCGCGCGAGAGCTCGCCGAAGAGCGGCCAGTCCACCTCGAACACACCCCGCGCTACATCGCCCCGCTTGCGCCCTTTCGCCACCATCCCTCCGGGTATTCTGACCGGCAGCTGGCCACCAGGTGCCAGGTGCATCGAAAGCTAGCCGCGTAGCCCTAAGCGCGACAGCGTGTTGCCCGTGCGGAGGCCAAGCGGTACTTTGCCCGACGAGCCGGTGTGGACCGGTCGGCGCGCATTCTGCGCGCGTCGGAGCCTCGATTCCCCCCGCTGACGCCGACCTCCTCGAGCGATCTCAATGTCCTGGTGGAGCCGCCTGACCGGCGGCAAGTCCGAGAGTAGCGCCAAGGGCAAGCGCCTCGACTACCTGAGCGAGGCCTTGGCGCTCGAGCGTCAGGGCGACTATGACGCGGCGCTGACGTCGTACCGCCTCGCGCTGCGCGATCAGCCGAACGACGCCAGGATCCTTCAGAACATGGCCATCGCCTACTCCAAGGTCGGACGGCTGGACGAGGCGATCCGCGCCTATCGCCGCGCGCTGGAGGTGGAGCCAGGGCTGGCGGGCGCGCACTACGGGCTCGCCTTCCTGCTGCTCAAGCGCGGGGAGCCCGACGCCGCCGAAAAGCACCTCGGCGCCTTTCTGGCACACCCGCCGTCGAGTCCGGAGGCGGAGCGGTGGATTCGGCACGCGCAGGCGACGCTCGATCGCCTGCGCTCGGGGAGCGCGAGCGACGCGACGACGGAGCCCGGGTAGCGCGTGGGTCAGGTTGTCGCGATCGTCAGCCAGAAAGGAGGCGTCGGCAAGACCACCACCGCGGTCAACCTCGCCGCCGCGTTCGCCAATCAGGGATTGAAGACACTGCTGGTGGATGTCGATCCGCAGGGCGCCACGCGCTTCGGGCTCGGCATCCGCGGCTCCTCCGCCCCGCCCGGCTTCTCCGATTACATCGCCGGAGAGACCGACCTCCGCGACGTGATCCTTCCCACCGCTCTTCCCTGGCTGCGCGTGATCCTCGCGGGCTCGGTGAGTGGAGCGGCGGGGCACGAGGAATATCACCGCCTGGTGACGGAGACGCCGCTGCTCAACGAGCTGCTCCTCGGCGCGGCGTCACGATGTCACGTGGTGGTGGTGGACACGCCGCCCGGGCTGGGCGCCGTGGTGCGCCGTGTGCTCGAGGCGAGCCAGCACGTGGTGGTGCCGCTCCAGTGCGAGCCGCTGGCGCTCCAGACCACGCCGCAGATCCTGCGCGGCCTTCAGGAGATCGTCAAGCGCAACGACGCGCTGACGCTGGATGGACTCCTGCTGACGATGTACGATGAGGAGAGCCCTACCTCGATGCAGGTGAAGGAGTACGTGCGGCGCCACCTCCCGGCGGATCTGCTCTTCGACGTCATGATCCCGCGCAGCAACGCGGTGACCGCGGCGTTCGCCGCCGGGCAGCCGGTGGTGCTGCGCGCGCCCGACGATCCCGCCGCGCGCGCCTACGAGGAGCTGGCCCTGGAGCTGTGGGAGCGATTCGAGTGAGTGCGTCGGTAAGGCGGCTGGCGGTCTTTGCCTCGGCGGTGCTGGGCGTGGCGTGCACCGACGTCGTCACCGATCCCGACGTTCCCGTGGCGATCGAGCTCTTGCCGGCGCAGCTGCCGTTCATCGTGGCCGGCGATTCGCTCCGCGACACCCTGGGGATCGCCACGCCGCTGGCGGTGCGTGTGCTCAACTCCGACAACGACGAGATCCCGGCCGCGTCGATCGACTTCGTGGTGCTCGATACGTTGGACCTCGTCACCATCGACGCGCAGACGGGGCTCATCAGCGGGATCGATACCGGAACCGTTCGAGTAGTAGCGACTGCCGGCGATCTCCAGTCGGCGCCGGTGACGCTGGTGGTGACGCTGCGCCCCGATACGCTCACGGCGCTGAGCCCGCCGCGCGACAGCATGACGTTCCTGATCGGACGCGAGTCCGAGCTCGACCTCCGGGCGCGCGTCGGGCACGACACCACCCCGGGAGGGGCGCAGGACGAGAGCGTGCCGGTTCGGAGCTACGTGGTGCGATTCGTGATCGTCGATCCGCCGGGGCTCCCTACCGACGACTCGACCGTCGTGCAGCTGGTGAACGACAACAACCGTGCCTCGTCGCTCGACACGACCGATGCGACCGGAGAGGCCAAACGGACGGTCCGGCTGTCCCCGGCCGTGCGAAGCGCGCCCCCGGACTCCATCATTGTGGAAGCGACGGCGCTTCGGCCGGACCGAACGCCGGTGCCGGGGAGTCCGTTGCGGTTCATCGTGAGGATCGGGCAGTAGCGCCGCCCGGGAGCCCGCCCCCTGAGCTTGACCCTCGGAGGACGTGATGTCCGTATCGACCAGGCCAGCTGAAGGAACGAGGAGCAGCGCGGGGAGCGCCCCGGCGTCGGCGATCATGTACGCCAGCGGCGGACCGCGTCTGGCGCCCGGCACGCTCAATCAGCTCTTCTTCGAGGCCGTCGAGCGCTTCGACATGCCCGATGCCGTGCAGGCCAAGTCGGGCGGAGCGTACAGGCCCATCTCGCACCGCGCCATCGTGGAGCGCGTGCGGCTGGTGGCGCTGGGGCTCGAGGCGCTCGCGGTCAAGCCCGGCGACCGGGTCGCCATCCTCTCCGAGAATCGCCCGGAGTGGCTCATCGCCGACTGGGCCTGCCTGACGAGCGGCGTGGCCGACGTCCCCATCTATCCGACCGTTCCGGCGGAGCAGGTCGCCTACATCCTGCGCGACTCCAGCGCGGTGGTCATCTTCGTGTCGAACGCCGAGCTGGCGGCGAAGGTCGCCACCGAGCGCGGATCGATTCCGGCGCTCCGTCAGGTGATCGGATTCGGCGGCCAGTGGCCCGGCGTCGACATGACGCTGGAGGCGCTGGAAGCGCGCGGACGGTCGGCCGACAACGACGAGGCGCGGAAGCGCTACCAAGCCCGAGCGCGCGCGGTGAAGCCCGACGACGTGGCGACGATCATCTACACGTCAGGCACCACCGGTGAGCCCAAGGGCGCGATCCTCACTCACGACAACATCTACTCGAACGTGGCGGCGTCGCGCGAGATTCTCCCCGTGGTCGAGGGCGATGTGACGCTCAGCTTCCTTCCGCTCTCGCACATCTTTCAGCGGATGGTGGACTATCTGCTCCAGGCGGTGGGCGTGTCCATTGCCTACGCGGAGTCGATGGACACGGTGCTCGCCAACTTCGGGGAGGTGCGACCGACGTTCGTCGTATCGGTGCCGCGCGTGTACGAGAAGATCTACGCTCGCGTGCTGGAGAACGCGCTCGCCGGAGGCGCCCTGAAGAAGCGGATCTTCTTCTGGGCGCGCGCGGTGGGCGACCGCTGGGCCGACGAGAAGCTCGCCGGACGCGAGCCACGCGGGTGGCTGGCGACCCAGTACGCCATCGCGCAGCGGCTGGTGTTCTCCAAGCTGAAAGCGCGGGTGGGAGGACGGCTCCGCTACTTCGTGTCGGGGGGCGCGCCGCTCGCGCCCGAGATCAACAAGTTCTTCTACTCCGCCGGTCTGGTGATCCTCGAGGGATACGGACTCACCGAGACGTCGCCGGTGATCACGGTGAACACGCCCGACCAGCTGCGGATCGGCACGGTGGGGATGCCCATCAAGGGCGTCGAGGTGGCGATCGCGCAGGACGGGGAGATCCTCACCCGCGGGCCGCACGTGATGCGCGGTTACTTCAACAAGCCGGAGGCGACGCGCGACGCGATCGATGACGAAGGGTGGTTCCACACCGGCGACATCGGGGTGCTCGAGGACGGCTATCTCCGGATCACCGACCGCAAGAAGGACATCATCGTCACCGCCGGGGGGAAGAACATCGCCCCGCAGCCGATCGAGAACCAGATCAAGACCAACAAGTACGTGAGTCAGGCGGTCATGATCGGCGACAAGCGGAAGTTCGTCATCGTGCTGGTGGTGCCGAACTTCGAGCAGCTGGAAAAGTGGGCGAAGCTCAAGAACCTGTTGTGGACCGACCGGAAGCAGTTGTTGGCGCTGCCGCTGGTGCGCGCCAAGATGGACAAGGAGGTGCTCTCCAAGCTCGCCAATCTGGGAAGTTACGAGAAGCCGAAGAGGGTAGTGCTCCTGGAGAAGGACTTCACGGTGGAGGGCGGGGAGTTGACCCCGACCCTCAAGGTGAAGCGCCGGGTCATCGATCAGCGGTACAAGTCGTTGATCGACAGCGCCTACGCCGAGGGCGAAGCGGCCTGACGTAGTCGGCATGCGTCGTGCACTCCAGGAGACGGATCGCATCCGGAGTGTGACCATGCGCGGTATTCCCGTTTTTCTGTCGGCCGCGCTGCTTGCGACGGCCGCCTGCCAGTCCGCTCAGCAAAGGGTCGAGCTGCGCGAGGTGCCCGAGTATCCCGACGAGCCGAAGACGGTCAGTGTCCTCGGCGATTGGGTGCTGGCCACCAGACCCGATTCCACCGTGTTCGTCGGCGCCAGCCAGGTGGAGCTTCACATCGGGATGAACGAGTTCACCATCCAGGCGCGCTACCCCGGGCGCTCGGACGTCATCATCAAGGGCGACGTCAACACCGACGGCACCACGGGGCCGCTCCAATTGGTGCCGCGCACGATGCTGGGCGGGGCGGGAGGTGGCGCCCCACCGCTCGCCATCGTCACCGGCCAGCCGATCACGATGATCGCCAGCGCCGCTGGACAGACGCTGGTGTTCGGCTCGCTCGACCCCGGTGCGCCGCCGAACCCGAGCTCGGTCTGGCACCGCCGCGAGGCGGCGCGCGCCGCCGGGACGTACGAGGCGGCCGGCAAGGTCGAGCCCGAGAAGCGGCCGTAGACTCACCCACGCTCGGCGCGCGTGAGCGACACCGGCGTCGAGAGGGCTGGACTGCGCTCCGTCACCTGGTAGCGTTCGTCGCGCGCCAGGAGCGTGAGCGTGTGGGGGAGCGGGAGTGCCGCCGGCATCACCAGGCGCCCTCCGCCCCTGAGCGCGTCGACGGCGTCGGCGACGTGCGCCGCGCTGGCGTGCGCGGCGTCGAGCGCGATGCCCCGTGCGGCTCCGGCGCGGATGGGAATTCCTCCCGACGCCAGCATCACGGAAACGCCGGCGACGCCCCCCATGGGCGAGGGCGGGTCCACCGTCAGCGCGTGCACGCCGTCGATCAGCCGGGTGAGCGTGGGCGCCAGCTCGGCCCAGTCGCCGGCCAGCGCGACGAAGCCGCCGGGCTCCACGAGGTCGAGAAAGGCGGCCAGGCGGAGCGCCTCCTCGTCCGACGCGGCGGCGCCGGTGGCCTTCTCGTCAGGCGGTGCCTGACGAGCCTCGGGGAGTCGGAGATCGGCGATGCCCCGGTGCACGGGATACCGTGTGGCGCACGCCGGGCAGCCGAGCGTTCCCTCGAGAATGTCACGGTCGTGGGCGCGATCGATGGCCGCCACCAGCCAGCTCGGCTCGTGCGTCCTCGGACAGCGGAGCTGATCCACCAGCTCGATGAACATCGTCAGTCGCCGGAGAGACGGATCTCGTCGACGTTCGCCGCGGGCTCGCGCGTGACGGCGAAGAGCACCGCCTCGGCGACGATCTCGGGTCGCAACATCGAAGCGCGCGGCGTGAAGCCGGGGCGCGCATCGGGGTTCACCGGGTCCCACAGGGGTGTGTCGGTGGGCCCCGGGGAAATGAGCGTGGCGTGCACGCCGGTGCCGCGCAGCTCGGAGCGCAGCACCTCGTGGAGCCCGCGCAGGCCGTACTTGCTGGCGGCGTAGGCCGCGTTCTCCGGAAAGGCCACGTGATCGGCGATGGAGCCGAGGGAGACGATGTGTCCCGTGCCGCGCGCGCGCATGGCCGGAAGGAAGGCGCGCACGAGGAGGAAGGGCGCGACCAGGTTCACGTCGAGCGACGAACGAAAGTCATCGGGGGCGAGCTCGTGCGCCGGCGCGAGCACGAAGTAGCCGGCGTTGTTGACGAGGATGGATGGCGCGCCGCCGAATCGGTCGGCCACCACCGCGGCCGCGCGCGCGACGTCGCTCGCATCGACCAGGTCGCACACCACGGCCACCGATTCGGCACCGAGCTCGGCGGCGCGTGTCTCGAGCGCTTCCCTGCTCCGCGCCAGGA
>DATFFZ010000222.1:0-8876 GCA_035249845.1 Gemmatimonadaceae bacterium | reverse complement strand
CCTCGGGCTGTTCGTGGGACACAGCGCGTATGCGCAGATCATCGTGCTGGCGATCTTCCTCGGCGGGATGTCGCTCGGCGCGATCCTGGCGGCGCGGCGGTCGGAGCAGGTGCGTCAGCCGCTCCTCTGGTATGCCGCCGTCGAGCTCATCGTCGGGATCATCGGCTTTGTCTTTCATCACATCTACGGCGGCGTCACGTCGCTCGCGTACGACGTGCTCTTTCCAATGCTGCCGGGCGGGGCGACGCTGACCGTCGTGAAGTGGACCATCGCGGCGCTCCTCATCCTCCCGCAGTCGGTACTCCTCGGCGCGACCTTCCCGCTCATGAGCGCCGGCGTGCTGCGCATCACGCCCGAGCGACCGGGCCACGTTCTGGCGCTGCTCTACTTCGCCAACAGCATCGGCGCCGCCATCGGCGTCCTGCTCGCCGGGTTCGTGCTGGTGGGATGGGTCGGCCTCCCCGGCACCCTCCGCACCGCGGCGGCGCTGAACGTCTTCGTCGGGCTGCTGGTGTTTGGAGCGGTGAGGTGGAGGGAGGAAGAGCGGGACTCGGCCATCGGGCATCGGGACTCGGCCATCGGGCATCGGGACTCGGCCATCGGGACTCGGGACTCGGCGACCGGTCGAGATCTCGCGTCCAAAGCCGAGTCCCCAGTCCCGATGGCCGAGTCCCGATGGAATCCCGCTCGTCTCCTCCTCTGGGTCTCCTTCGGTACCGCCGTCGCGTCGTTCATCTACGAGATCGCGTGGATCCGGATGCTGTCGCTGGTGCTGGGGAGCGCCACGCATTCGTTCGAGCTCATGCTCTCGGCGTTCATCCTCGGGCTCGCGCTCGGTGCGCTGTGGGTACACCGCAAGGCCGACAGGCTGCGCGATCCGATACGCACGCTGGGCGTGGTGCAGTGGGTGATGGGGCTCGCCGCGCTCGCCACCCTTCCGCTCTATCTGCGCTCCTTCGACTGGACCGCCTGGTTGCTGCGCGCCGTGGACGAGTCCAACGCCGGCTATTCCATCTTCAACATCGTCCGCTACGCGTTTTGTCTCGCCGTCATGCTCCCCGCCACCTTCTGCGCGGGAATGACCCTGCCGCTCATCACCCGCACGCTCCTCTCTTCAGGCGCCGGCGAGCGGGCGATCGGCCTGGTGTATGGGGTCAACACCCTCGGCTCCATCGTGGGCGTGGTGTTGGCCGGGCTCGTGCTCATGCCGATGTTCGGGCTCAAGCTGCTGCTGGTGCAGGGTGCGATCCTCGACATGGCGCTGGGCGTGATCCTCCTCCGCGTCGCCGCGCGCGACTCGAAGCCGCGGCGCCGGCTCGCCTTCGCCGCCGCCGTGGCGGTGGTGGTGCTGGCGGAGGTCGCCATCTGGGGGAACGATTTCGACGAGACGAGGCTCACCAGCGGCGTGTTCCGCTACGGGCGGGTGAGCGAGCCCGGCTCGAAGACGATCCTGTTCTACAAGGATGGACGGACCGCCACCGTGTCCGTGGCGCGCATGCGCGGGAAGACGCTGGTCGTCTCCACCAACGGGAAGCCGGACGCGTCGCTCGATTCCGCCTGGCAGTTCCCCTCGGCTGACGCGGCGCCGCGCACGCTGGGGGGCGACCTGCCGACGCAGGTGCTGCTCCCGCTCATGACGCTGGCGCACGCGCCCCAGGCGCGCACGGCGGCCGTCATCGGGCACGGCTCGGGGATGTCGTCGCACTTCCTCCTGGGGAGCCCGGCGCTCGAGAGCCTCGTCACCATCGAGATCGAGCCGGAGATGATCGCGGGGTCGCGGCACTTCTATCCCGCCAACGCGCGAGTCTTCGACGATCCGCGGTCGCGCTTCGTGATCGACGACGCCAAGTCGTTCTTCGCGTCGGAGCGGCGGAAGTACGACCTCATCCTGTCCGAGCCATCGAATCCGTGGGTGAGCGGCGTCTCCGGACTCTTCACCACCGAGTTCTACGAGCGCGTTCGCGGTTACCTCGCGCCGGAGGGTGTCTTCGGACAGTGGCTGCACCTGTACGAGATCGATGACCGGCTGGTGTTGAGCGTGCTGGCGGCGCTGCACCGGAGCTTCCCGTCGTACGAGATCTTCCTCACGTCCAGCGGCGACATGCTGATCGTCGCCAGCACGCGACCCGGGCTGCGCGAACCGGACTGGTCCGTCTTCCGGTTCCCGATGGTGGCGCGCGATCTGGCGCCGATCATCCCGTTCAGTCCGCGCATGCTGGAGGCGACGCGCATCCTGTCGCGGGAGACGCTGGCGCCGCTGCTCGACAGCTGGCATCTGCCGAACTCCGACTACGTGCCGGTGCTCGACCTGGGCGGCGAGCGCACGCGCTTCACCCGCGCCTCGGCCGACGGCTTTCGATCGCTGGGCGACGATCGCTTCGACATCATCGCGCCCTTCACGGGCCGGCGATCCACGTTCCTCGACGATACGCGCGTCCCGGTGCCGCAGATCCCGCGGATGCACAACCTCTCGTTAGGCGCGCTCATGCGCTCGCATTTTCGCTACGTGATGGCGCAGGAGGCCGACTCGGCGTCCAGCGTGGCCGTGCAGCGGCGCTGGCTGTACGAGAGCGGGATGCAGAGCGGGAAGACGCCACCCGACTGGCGCGTCTGGCTGAACACCGTCCTCCAGGTGGACGCCGACGTGCACGGCGGCACCGCCGGCGTGGCCGACGAGATCTTCTACTACGACGCGCGCCAATTCGCCGAGCGACAGAACGCGCCCCAGGAGGTACTGGCCACACTCGCGTTTTTGCGCTCGCTGTCGGTGTGGGACTGGGCGGCGGCATCGTTGGCCGCCGACCGCTTGCTCCCCGCCGCGCAGCGCGGCAAGAGCTGGGTGCCGGTGGACCTGCTGCGGGACGGGGCGATCGTGGCCAAGCTACGCACGGGAGATGCGGCCGGCGCCAAGCGCGTCTTCACCTCCCTGGTGGACTACAGCGCTCGTGAGAGCGGCGACTTCCGGAGCTCGCTGCTCTGGGCCTACATCTGGAACGCCGAGCAGGGGCGGAAGCTCCCCGCGCCGCCGGATACGACCACCGCCCCCCTCGCGTCTCGCTCCCCGATGTGACGATGCCGTCGCCAGCGTCGGCGACGGCATCGTCAGGCAGTTGGGCCGCCGCCGCTACGGCGTACGCTGCTTCGACGGCACCGGCGCGCTGGTGGAGCCGCTCGACCGTCCATGCGTGTCGCCCGCGATCGCGGGGCCCGCGGGCCGGTCGGTGGTGACGCCGAGTGCGCTGTCTCCCGCGTTCGGCGTCGCCGACGGGTCGAGCTTGGTGGCGGGCGCGGCGGCGCCGGTGTCGGCATCGCCCACGTACTCTCCCTTCCGGCAGGCTCCCGCCGCCAGCGACACTCCCAGCACCAGCACCACGATTCCGTCACGACGCATCATCATCGCTCCCGGGCGAAGTTAGTCGATCTGGTCCTTGATCTGCCGCGCCTGCGTCAGATGCTGCTCGACCTTGGGCCGCGCCTCCTGGAGGAGCTGGCGAAGCTCGGCGTTCTGGGTGTTCTCGAGGGACTTGTCGATGATGTTCAGCGTCTCCTCGTGCTCCTCGATCTGCGCGTCCATGTACTCCTGGTCGAAGTCCTCGTCGTCCTTCGAGAGCTCCTCCATGTTCTCCCTGTGATCCTTCACCAGCTTGTCCTCGTCGCGCGGGACGACGGCATTCACCGCGAGGCTCTGTCCGAGCTGCTCGGTCTTGGAGAGCATGGCGGTGTGCTCATCCTTCATGAGCTGCGCGAACTGGCGGACCTGCGCGTTCTTCGCCTTCTGGAGCGCGACGTTGGCGGCTTCGACCTCGCCGGCGTTGGCCGCGCGCAGCAGTCCGATGATCCCGCCCTCGCTCAGATCGCGGTCGACGACGCCTGCCGCGGTGGCGGTGGCGGCCGTGTCGGTGGCGACCATACCGGTGGCGGTGTCGGACGCGAGGTTCTCATTGCGGTTCGAGCAGGCCACGAGCGTCGAGACGACGGCGGCCGTGGCGAGCGCGCGGGTGAGGTTGGCAGTGATTCGAGTCATCTATCCTCCGAGCTCGGTCTTGTTGGCGGCGCGATCGCGCGCCGCGGCGTGGGAATGAACGCAAGTCACATGCTGCGCGAGTTCCGCAGCAGACGACTCCATGAGACAGGAATTGTGCCCGCGGACGCCGTGAGTGCGGCTTGTCGCGCGCCGCCCCGAAAGACATACTCTCCGCCGTCCTCCACCTCGCTCAGGAGCCCGCGATGCGCCGCCTGCCACTCGCACTTCTCTCAATGACCGTCGCCGTACCGATCGGTGCACAGGAGCCCTCGAGCTTCGCTCCACGGCGGCCGGTGGCCACCTATTCGATCGTGGCCCGCGATTCCACCACCGGCGAGATCGGGGTGGCGGTGCAGTCGCACTGGTTCAGCGTGGGACCGATCGTCCCATGGGCGGAAGCCGGCATAGGCGCGGTGGCCACGCAATCGTTCGTGGAGCCGGGCTACGGTCCGCTGGGGCTGACGCTGATGCGTGCGGGAAAGACGGGACCGGAGGCGCTGCGCGCGCTCGTGAGCGCCGACAAGGATTCGGCGGTCAGGCAGGTGGCGATGATCGACGCCAGCGGTCGCGTGGCGGCGTACACCGGCGCGCGAGCGATCATCGCGGCCGGACACCACGTGGGCTCGCAGTACTCGGTGCAGGCCAATCTCATGGACAAGCCGACGGTGTGGCCCGCGATGGCGCGCGCCTTCGAGAGCGCCAAGGGAGACCTGGCGGAGCGGCTGCTTCAGGCGCTGGAAGCGGCGGAGCGTGAGGGCGGAGACATCCGTGGCCGGCAGTCAGCGGCGATCATCGTGGTGGGTCGCACGAATACGGGGCGCCCATGGGTGGATCGCAAGCTCGACCTCCGGGTGGAGGACCACCCGAACCCGGTTGGGGAGCTCCGCCGTCTGGTGGCGATGGCGCGCTTGTATCAGCGGATGAACGAAGGTGACGAGTTGGTGACGAAGAACGACATCGCCGGGGCGGTGGCGTCGTACGGTGCCGCGACCAGCGCGCTTCCGGACAGCGCGACCAATGGGGAGGCGGTGTTCTGGACGGGGATCAGCCTGGCGAGCGTGGGGCGGGTGGACGAAGCGCTTCCGTATCTCCGGCGCGCGTACGCCAGGGATCGGCGCTGGGCGGAGCTGGTGACCCGGTTGCCGCATTCGGGGTTGCTGCCTGACGACAAGCAGCTGGTGGCACGACTCGTCGAGGGGATGAAGAGAAGCGTTGCTCGGTGAGGTGCGATGTGCGATCGACATGTGACGATATGTCGATCGCACATCTCCCACGCTCGAACTGCGATCCGCCGCTCTACTTGGGCGTTTTCTCCCCTCTCATCACATAGACCGCGAGGATCAGCGTTGTCACCAGGGTGACGGCGCTCAGGAGATTGTTGATCCAGGGCGTCGAGCGCGGCACGCGCCCGGTGAGGACCAGTGCGAGCGGGATCATCACCAAGACCACCCAGACGAGAAGGGCGCGGAGCAGGCGCTGTCGCTTCATCTGATACTCCTGGCTATGAGAACGTGTACAGGCAGTCGTCTCCCTCTCGTGCCTCGCAATCCTCGATCAGCTTTTTCAGCAGGGAGATGAGGTCGGCGTCATCGCCGTCGCCGCTTCCACCACCATCCACGTCACCCCATCCACCACCGCCGCCACCACCGGCACCGTCGCCGCTACCGTCACCCTCGTGCGGCCCACTGCCGGTGAGGTGCTTGTCGATGCACTCGTTCAACTTGAACACGGCCTTGGCGTACATCGACGCGACGGTGATGGCCGCCAGCTTGGTGAGCGCCGTGGGGTCGGGCACTCCGATCAACACCGCCAGCGCTGCCGCGGCCGACGCCAGATCCATGTACTCCGCGAAACACTCCTGGAAGAAGAGCTGCGCCTCCGCCGGCCGCACCGCGCGCGCCACGATCGCGAACGTCACCCGCTCCACCACAGCGGCGACATCGCGCAACGCCCCGCGCTCGTCCTCCACCGCTCCCGCCGCCACCGGCACGCCCTTCTCGTTCCAGAACGTGAGGCGCGCCGCCTCCGCCTGCCACCGCGGACCCCGCTTCACCCACTGATATCGCACCATCGCGATCGGCTTCCGGTTCTTCACCAACACCGAATGCGTCGGTGGTCCGGTCCGCTCCCCGTACGCCAGCGCGTAATGGAAGCTGTCCGCCCCCACCACGAAGGAGCGCAGGATCACCTGCTGGCGCCGCCCACGCGCTATGGGCTGGTCCTCCCGCACGGACGTCAACAGATGTCGGCGAAGCTCTTTGGCCTCCGCCCTGTCATACGTAAACGGAGCACCGCCGTCGGACCCCTGTACTGACAACCTCGCACCGGCGGAGCTCGCCCGCCCCACCGACGTAGGTACCTCACCCCCGCACCCCGCCACGACGCTCGCCACGACCACCCCAACCAACAGCCGGCGACGACGCATGATGCCTCCCGCGTGTCATCAAACGACAATCGTGAGGCGAACCGAGGGTGCTCGTCCATCGGGACGCACGCGCTCCACCAGGAAGCACGCGCGGGAGACTATCGAGGACGCGTCATGTGCGCGTCAGGAGAGGCGAGACGATCCGATGATATGGCGCGAACCGGGCGACACCGCGCTCCGACGGCGCAGCATCACGACCACCGCGTACAACCCCAACCCGGCGATGATGTGCTTCAGCGAATGCCCGCTGATCCCGACCGCCTCGAGCAACGGCCGATCGAGATACTCGGCGAGCTTGGCCACGACGTACACGGCCAGCACGATCAGCACGTCACGCCCACGCGTGTACCGCGCCGGAAACCCGAGCACCAGCAGCGGAACCAACAACATCGGCCCCAACTGCACCACCATGTACGGCCGCAGGTCACCGGTGGACGCCCAGTACAGCACGGTGGCCGCGCCGAGCGGCAACAA
This sequence comes from Gemmatimonadaceae bacterium, assembly GCA_035249845.1. Classification (GTDB taxonomy): domain Bacteria; phylum Gemmatimonadota; class Gemmatimonadetes; order Gemmatimonadales; family Gemmatimonadaceae; genus DATFBY01. The sequence goes on along the minus strand of DATFFZ010000222.1, from coordinate 1,953 downwards.
CACCACCAACGCCGCCAATCCCAACCGCACGCTCACCCGCTCCACCACCATCGCGGCGAAGAAGGACATGAAGGCGACGGTGATGGGCAAACGATCCCACACCAGCCGATCACCATCCGGAGCCAGGTGATAGTACGCCGAGCCGAGCCCCACCAGCATCACGCCCACGAACAGCGCCACCCAGGGCCACCGCTCGCGCCCGTCCACGAAGCGCGAGCCGTCCAATCGCATCACCGTCGCCGCCCCGATGGCGCCAACGAGCAGAAACGCCGCATTCGACACGACGTCGCCGAAGTTGGGGATGCCGAGGATCGCCCGCCGGTCCGCGAAGGCGTGCGTCGAGAAGCGCGGCGCCACGCTCCCGAGAACGATGGCGATCTCCACCGCCAACGCGGTGATGACGATCGCCAGCACGGGGCGCAGCCAACGCGGCGACCGCCCCGGCGCCCGCGCGCCTTCGGCCACCCTCGCCGGAACGGTCATCGCTCCCGCAATCCCCCGGGAAAGAGCCCCTTGGGTCCGAACCGGGCCCGCACCAGGTCGACGGTCCGCGCCAGCGCCCGATCGCGCGGCGTCTCGGCCGGAGTGCCTGACGAGTCGCTCGCCAGCTCGAAGAGCGCGAGCTGATCGGCCTCGGGGTCGGTCGCCAGCGATGACAGCGCCACCCCCAGCAGCCTGGCCGGTGCGCGGCGCGCGGCGCGCAGCTTGCGCAGGAGCTGGCGCGCCACCTCATGGATCACGCGGTCCCACACCACCGCCTCGGCCAGCGTGCGGCTCGCCTGACGAGTCTTGAAGTCGTGGTCGCGGATTCTGACGGTGATGGTCCGCGCCGCCAGCCCATCGCCCCGCAGGTCCGCCGCCGCGCGCGTCACCAGCGCCAGCAGCTCGCGTCCGAGCTCGGCGTCATCGTCGATGTCGACGGCGAAGGTCTCGTCACGGCTGATGCTCTTGGCCTCGAGGCGCGGCTCCACCTGTCCCTCGTCGATCCCGCGCACGCGATCGTACAGCCACGCCGCCTCCCGCGCGCCGAGCCACTGAGCGAGCGTGGAGAGGTCGTACTGGAGGACGTCGGGGACGGTGCGCATCCCCAGACGCGCCAGCCGCTCCTGGAACTTCGGACCCACCAGCGGGAGCTCGGCCAGGGTGAAGCCGCGCAGGAAGTCCGATTCCGTGCCTGGCGGGACGACCAGGACGCCGCTCGCATCCGTGCCGGGCTTGGGCTTGGCGCGCTCCACCGCCAGCTTGGCGATGAGCTTCGCCGACCCGCCCCCGATCGACACCGAAAGCCCGGTGGCGTCGCGCACGGCCTGACGAATCCGGCGGGCGGTGTCGGCCAGCGGCTCGGACCTGTACACCCCTTCGGTGCCGCCGAGGTCGAGATACCATTCGTCGATGCTGGCGCCCTCCACCACCGGCGCCCACTGCTCGAGCACCGCTCGCACCTCGGCGCTCTTGCGCGAGCAGGCACGGCGCGGAACGGGAACGCACATCGCCCGCGGACAGAGCCGCAACGCCTGCGCGATCGACATGGCCGAGCGTACGCCGTACTTGCGCGTCTCGTACGACGCGGAGCACACCACGCCGCGGCTCTCCCGGGAGCCCCCCACGATGAGCAGCGACGCCTTCCCCGCTCCCTCCGGATCCACCATGCGCGCCACCGCCACGAAGAACGCGTCGGCGTCGGCGAGCAGGATACGCCGCGGCGGCTCGCTCCCGGTCCTCACGGAACGAGCGCTCGAGCGAAGCGACGTCCGGTGCCCTCGTACCCCCCGCGCTCGTAGAAGGCATGTGCGTCGGCGCGACGATTGGCGCTGGTCACCAGAATGCGCTCGCACCCCCAACCGCGCGCGGTATCCTCCAGCGCCGCCAGCAGCGCGCGTCCCACGCCACTCCCGCGCTCCCGCTCGGTGACCACCAGCGCGGTGATGAAGGCGATGGCGTTCGTGTCGTGGA
>DATFFZ010000221.1:0-24371 GCA_035249845.1 Gemmatimonadaceae bacterium | reverse complement strand
TCACCTTTCGGAGCTACGACGTGGCGCAGAGCCGCGCGCAGGAGCGCTGGGGGCGCACCTTCGCCATTGCCAGCGTCATCACGCCGGTCCTCCTCGGGGTCATTCTGGGGAGCGTCGCCTCGGGGCGCATCGTCTCGCCGCACGCCGGAACGTTCGTGGAGATCTACGTGAGGCCGTGGCTCTCGCCCTTCACGCTGTCGGTGGGCCTCTTCGCCCTGGTGATGTTCGCCTATCTGGCGGCGGTGTATCTCACCGTGGAGACGGAGCGCGATCCCGATCTGCAGGGCGACTTCCGCCGTCGCGCGCTCGGTGCCGCCGCGGCGCTCTTCCTGGCGGCGCTCGGCACGCTGCTCATCGCGCTCGACGCCGCTCCGCGCATGGTCGAGCGCCTGACGCTTTCCTCCTGGGCGATCCCCCTTCACGCCCTCGCCGCGCTGGCGGCGATCACCGCGATCTGGGCGCTCTGGCAGCGCCGCTTCCGTCTGGCGCGCGTGGCCGCGGCGGCGCAGGTGACGTTGATTCTTTCGGGGTGGGCGCTGGCCCAGTTCCCCTACGTGATCCCCCCGTCTCTCACCATCTCCGCCGCCGCCGCTCCTCCGCGGACGCTGGAGCTCACGCTCATCGCGCTCATCGCGGGGAGCGTGGTGCTCTTTCCGTCGCTGTTCTATTTGTTCAAAGTGTTCAAAGGGAGGGAGGAGGGAGGAGGGAGGAGGGAGGAGGAGCCCAGACGAGGCATTAGGCATTAGGCATTCGGCATTCGGGCTCCCGCGACGGAATCTCTGCGCCGAGACCCGAATGCCTAATGCCCAATGCCGAATGCCGCCGTTGCTGTTCTCCTCCCTCCCCCCTCCTCCCTCCTCCCTCTCTCTATCTCGCCGCCTCTATCTCCACCCTCCCATTCGTCATGTCGATCCGCACCTTGGCGCCGGTCCAGGCGTTCGTGCCGAGCACGCCGTCGAGATTGACGAAGGTGGTGCGGCGCGGGGGGAGGACGATCAGGTTGCGGAAGCGCACCACGTGCGTGCCTAACGCGAGACGCGTTTCCGGGATCATCTCCACGCGCACCGTGAAGGCGCCGCCGATCCCCTCCACCCGGCGCTCGTCCTTGATGAGGCGCGGAGCGCGCACCTTCTCCAGGATGGTGCGCGTGGCGAAGGTCTCGTCCGCGCCGGTGTCGAGGCCGAAATGCACCGCGCGTCCCGATGGAGAGCGCAGCCGGACCACCGGATAACCGATCCAGAAGAGATTCCGCTCCGACGGACCAGCGCGCCGACCGGGGGCGCGGAGCGTCACGCGGTCGTGTCCGTAGTCGATCTCGACGTCCATGCGCCGGATCGCATCGAACCCGATGATCCCATCGATCGCCAGCACCTGCGACTCGCCCGGCGCGCCCGGCACCGTCAGCTTGAGCAGCGCGGCGTCCACGATCATCGATGGGTGGTGCGTGAAGAGCACCGCGCCCAGGCGCAGCGAGTCGATCACCGCCGGCCGCGCGGTCACCCGGCCGGTGGTGGTGACGATCTCCAGCGTGTCGTCCGCCAACGGCGTCACGCCGGCCATCATCGCCACGTCCGACGACAGCATGGTGAACGATGACCCCGTGTCCAACCAGAAGAGACGCGGCCGCCCGTTCACGCTCACCGGCACCAGAGGCGTCCCCAGCGCCGTGCGCGACAGCGGCACGATGCTGGGTTGGAGGTCGAAGCGCATGCCGGTGGTGGGAAGACGCCGGAAAAAATCGGCCCACGACTCGATCGTCGCCCGGTCGGGTCCGAGGCCCGTGTCGTACACCCGCGGATCGCGCGGCAGGGTGGCGAGCTCCTCCCACTTCTCCTGGGCGTACAGCACGCCGCTCAGCGCGATGCGAGAGCGGTATCGAATGAGCGAATCGCTCGCCGCGGCGTACAACGACGACAGCAGGACCTCGGCCGACTGCGCATCGCCCTCCAGAATCATCGCCATCGCGTCGCGGAAGCGGCGCTCGTCCCCGGTCATTGCCTGGCGATCGAGCCCCGCCAGCTCCAGGTTGGCGATCGCCGTCCAGAAGGGGGTGTTGCGCGGCACGATCTCCGTCGACCGCACCGGCCGCTTGAGCGTATCGATCGTGATGGTGGTGACGCGCGGCACCGGCGGCTGCGGCGGCGCGCACGCGACCGCCGTGACGAGAAGGGCCGCGACGACGGACGCGAGAAGCGCTCGGTGGGGGGAGAACGCGTGGGGATGCATGTGCTTCTCCTGAACCTATCACGCGTGCAGCGCCCCCGTTACCTTCCCCGGATGACGGATCTCGCACTCCTCCTCGCCACCGCGCTGGTGCTCGGCGCGGTTCATTCCTTCGCGCCGGACCACCTGGCGGCCGTGAGCATCTTCGTCACCCGTCGCCCCGGCTGGCGCGGGGCGCTCGGACTGGGCGCCCGCTGGGGACTGGGGCACTCGGTAGTGATCGTGACGTGGGGGAGCGCGCTGGCCATCTCCGGCGCCACCCTCCCCGATCGATTCACTTCATACGCGGAGCGGCTGGTCGGCCTCACGCTGATCGTGCTCGGCGTGCTGGCCCTCTGGCGCGCGCATCGGTTGCACGGGCACTGGCACACCCACAATGGCGTCCGCCACTGGCACGTGCACTCGCACCAGTCCGCCGGGGAGCGCGCCGGCGCGCCGCATCCGGAGGCGCATCGTCACGAGCATGGAGCGATGCTCGGCATCGGCATGCTGCACGGTCTGGCCGGTACCGGGGCGCTCGTCGTGGCGCTTCCGGTGGCGGCGTCGGCGACGGCCTCGCGCGCGGTGCTCTTCCTCGCCGCCTTCGGACTGGGGACGATCGGGGCGATGGCGCTCTTCGGCGCCGCCGCCGGGTGGCTCATGCGCGGCGCGTCGCGCGTCTCGTCGCTCGTGCATCGCGGCGCGATCGCGGCCGCCGGGTTGGTGAGCATCGCGGTGGGCGCCTGGTGGCTCGCCGCCGGCGGTGCGTGACGTGCCTGACGAGCCGGACCACCCCCCTCCTCCTACTCGTCAGGCGGACCAAACCCCACCCTGTGACATCTGCGGCTCATCGGACACCGAGTGGGTGATGTGCAAGCTCATCTGCCGGAACTGCCGCGGCATCGTGATGAGCTGCGCCGATCTCTGAGCTCGGCCGCCCCTCAGCGCTCCGGGGCGAGCGTCGCCGCCGTCTCGAGCTGCCGGCCCAGCAGCGCCGCCTCGGTGGTGGGCTCGTCGCACGCGTACTGGCGGCAGACGTACGCCGTGGCGCGGCCCTCGCGCATCGAGCGTCCCTCCATGAGCGCGATGGCGCCATCCTGCGCCGGTACCCCTCCGGCCAGCACCAGCGCCGGCAGATAGTGCCGCGCCACCTCGCGCTCCAGCGCGCGAAAGCCCGCCTCTCCCGGCTCGCCCGCCAGCGCGACTTCCACGGCGCCGTTGATCTCCAGGTCCGCCACGCCGAGCAGATGGCCGAACGCCAGAGGGTAGCGCGTCATCGGCTCGGCCATCGATTCCAGCAGCTGCGTGGCGCGGCGCCGCATGTCCACGTTGTGGGTGAGATCACCCAGCCGTAGGAGGAGCTCGGTGGCGAGCGACGTCCCCGACGGCGTCGCGTTGTCGGTGATCTCCCGCGGGCGGGCGATGAGCGCCTCGTGATCGCCGGCGGTGTCGAAGAAAGCGCCCGACGTCGCGTCGAAAAACCAGGTGATCATGGCGTCGGCCACCGTCTCGGCGCGCGCCAGCCAGACGCGGTCGAAGGTGAGCTCGTAGAGCGCCAGCGCGCCCAGCGCCACCGCGGCGTGATCATCCAGGAAGCCGGCGATCCGCGTCTCACCTCCCGTCCGCGCGCGCATCACCCGTCCGTCGCGCACCATCCGCGAGAAGAGGAACTCGCCGTTGGCCAGCGCCGTGGCGCGGTAGTCGTCGTGGTCGAAGACGCGCGCCCCTTCGGCCAAGGCACGGAGCATGAGGCCGTTCCATGACGCCAGCACCTTCTCGTCGCGTCCGGGCCAGACGCGCCTGGCCCGCGCCTCGTACAGCACGCCGCGCGCGCGCGCCACCATCTCGCTCACGCGCTCCACGTCCATTCCCGTGCGGACCGCCACGGCGCGCGGGTCGTGCGGCACGTGGAGAATGCTCTTCCCCTCGAAATTCCCCTCCGGTGAGACGCCGTAATGCTGCATGACGATGCGGGCATCTTCACCTAACAATCGATCCAGCTCATGCACGTCCCAGACGTAGAACTTCCCCTCGTGCCCCTCGCTGTCCGCATCGAGCGACGAGTAGAAGCCGCCTTCGGGCGACGTCATCTCCCGCGCCGCCCAGTCCAGCGTCTCCCGCGTGACGCGCCGGATCTCCTCGCCGCCGGTCGCCTGCCACAGGTGCACGCCGAGCCGCGCCAGTAGCGCGTTGTCGTAGAGCATCTTCTCGAAGTGCGGGACCAGCCACACGGCATCCACCGCGTAGCGGTGGAATCCGCCGCCGATCTGGTCGTACACGCCGCCGCGCGCCATCCGGAGAAAGGAGTCGCGCGCGATCTCGAGCGCGTGCTCGGTGCCCGTGCGCCGCCAGTAGCGGAGCGAGAAGTCCAGCGCCATCGTCTGCGGGAACTTCGGCGCGTCGCCGAAGCCGCCGTGGCGCGCGTCGTAGCTTCGCGCCAGCTGCCGCCAGGAGCGCTCCAGCAGCTGCGCGGTGAGCGCACCGGCCCCGCGCACCGCCTCGCTGCTCCGCTGCAGCAAAGCCCGCACCCCTTCCGCCGAGCGCTCCACGTCGGCGCGGCGGGTGGCGTAGGCGTCGGCCACCGAGCGCATGACGCGCGCGAACGACGGCATCCCCTGCCGATCGTCAGGCGGGAAATACGTGCCGCCGTAGAAGGGGACGCCCTCCGGAGTCAGGAACATCGTCATCGGCCACCCGCCGTGCCCCGTCATCGCCTGCACCGCGGTCATGTAGATGGCGTCGATGTCGGGGCGCTCCTCGCGGTCCACCTTGATGTTCACGAAAAGCTCGTTCATGAGACGCGCCGTCTCGTCGTTCTCGAACGACTCGTGCTCCATCACGTGGCACCAATGGCACGCCGCGTAGCCGATGCTGAGCAGGATCGGCTTGTCCTCCCTGCGCGCCCGCTCCAGCGCTTCGGGACCCCAGGGATACCAATCCACCGGATTGTCCGCGTGCTGCTGGAGGTAGGGGCTGGTCTCGTCGGCGAGTCGGTTCGGCATGCGTGATCCTCTTGGCGAGTCCTTTGCCATCGTTCCCGCCGAATCATAACTTCCGGCATGCTCTTCTCCATCGCGATCGGCGGGGCAGTGGGCTCCCTGGCGCGTTACGGCCTTGGCGGGCTCATGCAGCGAGTCAGCGCCGGGTTCCCCTACGGCACACTCGCCGTCAACATCCTCGGCTCGCTCCTGCTCGGCTTCCTCATGCGCTGGCTCCTCGCCACCACGGCCTCCCCCGAGCTGCGGGCCGGCCTCACCATCGGCGTCTGCGGCGGCTTCACCACGTTCTCGACGTTCAGCTACGAGGTGGCGCGACTGCTGGAGAGCGGGAGTTACGCCAGGGCCAGCATGTACGCCGCGGCCAGCGTGGTGATCTCCGTGCTCGCCATCTTCGCCGGCTTCGCCCTCGCGCGCGAAGTCATGACCCCGCGCTGACGTCGCATGCAAGGCTTCGCCGGCGAGCGCGTGCTCATGCGAATCCACATCGGCGAGCGCGACCGGTATCACGGTCGCCCGCTCGCCGACGCGATCGTGGAGCTGCTGCGCGCCAGAAACTACGCCGGCGCCACGGTGCTGCGTGGAATCGCCGGCTTCGGCGCCACCGCGCGTCTGCACACCGATCGCATCCTGCGGCTCTCGCTCGATCTCCCCATCATCATCGAGTGCGTGGAGACGCAGGAGAACGTCGACACCATTCTGCCGGTCCTGGATGAGATGATCGGCGGCGGCCTGATTACGTTGGAGAAGGTGCAGGTGAGGATCTATCGCCCCGAGACCACATCGAGCTGACGCTCGCCAACCTTCGCAGTCGGTACCCCGTGACCACGACCATCTCATCGGACCTGCGAGACTTCCTCGTCCAGAACGACACTCGCATCCACTCCGAGCTCTTCGATTTCCTCCGCATCCCGAGCGTCAGCGCCCGCTCGGAGCACAAGCCGGACATGCAGCGGGCCGCCGAATGGCTCGCCGCCAGAATGGGGGAGGCCGGCCTCTCGGCCGAGGTCATGCCCACCGATGGGCATCCCGTCGTGCTCGGCGAGTGGCGAAAGGCCGGCCCCAAAGCGCCGACGGTGCTCATCTATGGACACTACGATGTGCAGCCGGTGGAGCCCATCGAGCTGTGGACGTCACCGCCCTTCGAGCCGACGATTCGAAACGGGAGCATCTTCGCCCGAGGCTCGGTGGACGACAAGGGCCAGCTCTACCTTCACGTGAAGGCGCTGGAAGCGCATCTCAAGACGCGCGGCACGCTCCCCGTGAACGTGGTCGTGGTCGCCGAGGGTGAGGAGGAAGTGGGGAGCGCCAACCTCACGCCGTTCATCGAGAAGCACGCCAAGCGGCTGAAAGCGGACTGGGTGGTGATCTCCGACACGGCGATGTTCGCGCCGGGACTGCCGTCGATCGTGTCATCGTTGCGCGGCCTCGCCTACTTCCAGATCGACGTGGAGGGACCCTCGCGCGACCTGCACTCCGGTGTGTACGGAGGCGCGGTGGTGAATCCGGCCACCGCGCTGGCGCGCATCATCGCCAGCTTCCACGACGAGAGCTGGCGAGTGGCCATCCCCGGCTTCTACGACAGGGTGCGCGAGTGGCCGTCAGACGTTCGGCAGCAGATGCGCTCGCTCCCCTTCGACGAGCAGCACTTTCTCGAGGAGGTGGGCGCCGCCGCGCTCGACGGCGAGCGCGGGCTCACCAGCCTGGAGCGGGTGTGGACGCGTCCCACCTGCGAGGTGAACGGGCTCCTGAGCGGCTACACCGGCGAAGGCGCCAAGACCGTTCTCCCCGCCAAGGCGATGGCCAAGGTGAGCTGCCGCCTCGTGCCCGATCAGGAGCCGGGTGAGATCGAGCGGCTGATGGACGCACACGTCACGCGCGTCGCCCCCAAGGGTGTGCGGGTGACGGTCACGCACCTGCACGGCGGCCGCCCCTGGCGCGCCGAGCTTCAGGGCCCGCTGTTCGACGCCGCCAAGCGCGCGCTGGCCGCGGCCTTCGGGCGCGAGCCGGTGATCCAGGGGGAGGGGGGCTCGATCCCGATCGTCGGCGAGTTCGAGCGCGTGCTCGGCGCTCCGGTGCTCCTCATCGGCTTCGGTCTCCCCGGCGAGAACGCCCACGCGCCTGACGAGTGGATGTCGGACGAGAACTTCGTGAAGGGGATGCAGGCCGTGGCCGCGCTCTGGGACGAGCTCGGGAAATCCGCCTGACGATCAGGGCACCGTCCCCGCGGGATCGAGCGTCGGGTAGGTGATGCCGAGCTGCTCCAGGTACGACCCTCCACCGGTCGCCGAGTCCCGATGGCCGAGTGCCGAGTCCCGATGTCAGAACCTCCACTCCCTGATCAACACCCCGCCGAACACCCTGACCTGTCGCAGGTTTACCTCGCGCGACAGCGTGGGCTCGGACAGGAGCACCCGAGGCTCGTAGCTGGTCTCGATCCGGAAGCCCTTGGCCATCCGGTGCTGGACGCGGATGCCGGGGATCGCGGCGCTCGGGCGCGCCTGGAGGGCGACGAAGGTGCTGCGATTGATGTAGCGGCCGATCTCGACCTCGGTGCCCGACAGCAGCGCCTGCGCGCTGTTCCCCGAGAGCTCGGCCGGCACGTCCGCCGGCGAGATGTTGAAGACGTCCGCGCCCAACGAACGGCCGAGGTCGCGCTCGGCCTCGTTCGCCATCACGCCGATCGCCACGCCGGCCAGCTGGCGGGTCGCCAGCCCGGCCACGTTCCCGACCAGATTGCCCGAGCCCGTCCCCGGTCCGGAGAGGGCCGAGCCCTCCAGCTGCATCAGCGCGGTCGAAGACTGGCCGAAGGCCAGGTAGCTGAGCAGGTCGCTCTCCGACATCGGCGGCTGCGATGAGCTCTCCAGCGCGATGCGCGGATTCTGCAGCGTGCCGCCGATGATCACGCGGATCTCCAGCGCCTCGCGCCCGGGGAGCCGTACCTCGTGCGTGCCGGTGATCTGCAGGAGCGGATTGATCTCCGGGTCGCCGATGAAGGTGGCCGAGCCCTGCCGCAGGAGGAAGCGCCGCCCCAGGAAGGTGTACTCGCCACGATCGGTGTTCACCCGGCCCTCGATGGCCAGCGCCGAGCGGCGGCGGTTCACGTGGATCCGGAGGTCCTCACCTCCTTCCGACTCGTCAGGCGTGTAGATCTCGACGTTGGCATCGCGCCCGCGCACCCAGGTGTCGCGCGCGATGTTGAGGCCCACGTCCACACGCAGGTTCTGAAGGAGCGGCGACTGCCCCGGCAGCAGCTCGCGGTCGCTCACCACCGAGGTGTCCACGATGTTGAAGATCGCCGGGTCGTTGGCCGAGATCACCTCGCTCCTCGACGACTCGGGGACCCAGACCACGCCCTCCACGATCCTCGCATCCCCGGTGACGTGTACGTCGTCGTACGGTCCCTTCACCGCGATCTCGGCGTCGGCACGGATGCGACCGCGCTCGGTGTCCATCACCAGCGCGTTGTCGGCCGCGATCTGGAGGTCGAACCCGAGCTTGGAGAGATCGGCGGTGGCCAGCCCTCCCTTCACGCTCACCCGCCCCCCGCCGGCGCGCCCGGCCAGCGAGTCGATCACCACCGTGTCGCCTCGCATGCGAAGGGCGCCGAAGAGATTGCGCAGCGTCACGCCCATCGGCACCACCCGGAACGACGCGAAGTCCACCGCCGCCGCCCCGGCGATCGATGGCCGCCGCGGTGTGCCGCGCGCCGCTACCACGCCGATGAGACGCCCGCTCACCTCGCTCACCGCATCGGTGAGCTTGGGCAGGACGTCGAGCGGCATGCTGTCGGAGCGTACGTCCACCGACATCTCGCGGTCCTGCTGTAGGCGCGAGCCGACCGCTCCCGCCATGGCCAGGTTGAGCGGCAGCGTCGCCCTCGCCGTGAGCAGCGGACGCGACGTGCCGCGTACCGCCTGAGCCTCCGCCTCCAGCGTCGCATCGGCGTACTGGAAGGCGGTGCGAATGTCCGGTACCGCGGTGCCACCATACACGGGATTGGAGAGTCCGGCGGCGCCACGGAACACGGGGCTCCGCTGCGTCCCCTGAAGACGGGCCTGAAGCGAGAGCACGCCGGTGAGGGGCACGTCGCTCTGCAGCAGCGCGGTGAGATGACCGACCTCCAGCCCCTCCACCGCCACCCGCATGTCGCCTAACGAGCCATCGGCCGGCATCCGGCCGTCGACGTAGATCCGCCCTCCGGCGGTGCTCCGGAGCTCCAGCGTGTCGACCTCGATCCCGCGACGCCCCCACTGGATCGCGCCGGGATGCGCCGAGCGCCACGTGTCGTTGCCGATGCGGAGCGCCATCCGGTTCAGGTGCAGCTCGCTGTGATCGGTGTGCAGCACCACATCGGCTCGCATCCGGAGGTCGCGCAGCGTGTCCTCCACGATCGTCAGCGCGATCGTCCCCCGAGGGCGCTGGAAGACCACGCGCGTCTCGATGCTGTCGAGCGCGAAGCCGGCCGCCTGCACCGAGTCGAGCGATGCCCCGGCGGCGATCGACATGCGCGACGTCCCGCCGTTGGCCACCGCGTACTCGACGCGTCCGCGCCGAACCGCGTTGCCGCCGTAGAGCACGTCGCTCACCGCCGCGCGCCCGCGGAGGGTGAAGGAGCGAATGCTCCCGCGCATCACCCCGGCGGCGTACACCGACCCGGCAAGCGTATCACGCGGAATCGAGAGCCCGGTCGTGTCCACCTGGAGCACCGGAGGCGCGGCGCCCGTCACCTCCCGCTCGATCTCGGTGGCCGCCGCCACGCGCGCCGAGTCCTCGCGCGCGCGCGCCAACCGCGCGGCCACCCGCCCCGGGCGCGGCGGGACGACGGCCGTGTCGGCGACGCCGATCCACCGGCGGAGTCCCTCCAGCGAATCGATCTGCACGCTGTAGGCGAGCTCTCCCTCGCGTCCGGCGGCGAGCCCCATGGTGCCGTCCACCTCGGCGTGCGCGAAGGGCGTGCGGAGCAGCAGCGAGTCCACGCGAGCCATGCCATCCGCCGCCACCAGGCGCACGTGCAAGGAGTCCACGCCCACGCTGTCGATCTCGGAGCGCGACGCGTCCGCCGCCAGCGACGCGCGCATCGTGGCGGGATCGAGCCCGCGCCCCTGGACGCTCATGAGCGCCGTGAGATTGGTGTGCGGCCCGTGCGTGGTCACCGAGCGAACGTCGAACAGCTTGAGCGTGGTGGTGAGGTCGTAGCCGGGATCGGCGCTGGCGATGTCGAGACGGCCGGTGGTGACGAACACGCCACCGTCGGGAAGCCTGAGGTCGGCGTCGACGGCAAGATTCCGGAAGGGGCCGCGGGCGCGGATCTGTCCGGCCGCCGCGCCGTGCAACCCGGCCGCGGGGACGAAGCGGCCGACGGTGGCGAGCGCGAGCGGCGTGGCGCGCACGTCCACGTCCATCCAGCGATCGCCGCCGAGGGCCAGCGCGGCGTCGCCGATCAGGTGCGAGCGGGCGCCCCGATCCTCGTGCACCACGTCGGCGCGCGCGAAGAAGCGCGAGGCGGTGGACCCGTTGAGCGTGGCGCGTCCGCGGATCGTTCCGGCGATCGGGAGCGTGGGCGCGGCCACGCGCGCCAGCTCCACCTGCACCGGGTCGAGCACCAGGCGCAGATCGCGCGCGCGGAAGGCGTTGCCGGCGAAGCCCAGCTCGCCCACCGCCACCACCCGGCTCGCTCCCGCGCTGGCGTCGGCGAAGGTCACGTCGGCGTCGACACGCATCGCGTCGAGCATCCCCTCGAGCGCCGCGCGCCCGCTCAGCGTCCCGCGGCGCGGGATGTCGAGCGTGGGGGCAAGCTGCTCGATGAGGCGCGTGTCCACCGAGCTGAAGCGCAGGTCGGTATCGTGGAACTGATAGGTCTCGGTCATGCGGACACCGACGTCGCCTTCGAAGCGAGCCTGGTCCACCGTGACGTCGGCGTCGCGCGCCACGAAGTCGGTGGTGTCCCCACGCACGTGCATCACGAAGTCGAGCGTCCCCCGGCCACTCGCGGGGAGTTGCGGCAACACCCAACGGATGTCCGCCAGCGACACCGGCGCGCCGCGCAGCCGCAGCGTCATGTCGCCCTTCTCGAGTCCGGCCGTGTCGTCGAGCACGTAGATCCCGCTCCCCGAGACGCGCGAGCCGGGCAGGAGGGCGCGAACGTCGTTGAACCAGAGCGAGTCGTCGTCCACCAGGATCCGCCCCGCCAGATCGCGCACCTCCGCCGTGGGCGGATGGAAGGGCTCGGCGGTCATGCTCAGCCGCGCGACGTCGAACCGCATCACCGCGGTGTCGGGGTCCATCACGCGCGCGAAGGGGAGCTCGGCGTCGATCCGGCGGAAGCTCATCACCCGCTGATAGCCGCCGGGGATCTCCTCCACCCGATAGCGGTCCTCGCCGGCCAACGCCTCGCGGATGAGACGATCGCGCACGGCGGGCGCGGTCGTGTCGGGCTCCCACTCGGTGCGCACCTGCACGTGACCGTCGACGATGGTCACGTCCTCGAGGGAGACCCAGTCGCCGAAGCCGGGAAGGGAATCGGTGTCGGGCGTGGTGTCACCCGGGAAGATGCGCTCGTAGTTCCACTCGTCGTCGCGCTCGTCGAGCACGATGACCGGGCGCACCATCCGCGCGTACGAGAGCGCCACCCGATTCCGGGCGAAGTCGACCAGGCGATAGCGCACCTGCAGCGACTCCGCGCTCACGAAGGGGAGCCCCGCGCTGTCGGTGATGGAGAAGTCCTCGATCGTGATGCCGGTGAGGAGATTTCCGCTGAGCTTTCCGGCGCGCACGATGCCCACCGCCTCGCCGGCCAGCGCGCCCAACGCCACGCGACGCACGCGCTCGCGCCCCCAATCGGTGTTCGTCATCACCAGAACGGCGATGGCCGCCGCGGCCATCGCTCCGATGACGAGCACCATCAGCGCCTTGGCGATGAGCGCGAGCGCGCGCATCAGAACGCCTGCCCGATGGAAAGGTGCAGCGTCAGGCGGTTCAATACCTGACGGAACCCCGACGCGCCCTCCAGCGGATCGTAGCGCTTGGGCGTCTGGAGCCTGACGATGCTGCGCTCGCCGCTGACCGGATCCTCGCGCTCGGTGACGACGACCAGGTCCTCGCGCAGCGTGGGTCGTATCCCGAGGTCGATGCGGATCGGTCCCACCGGCGACCGGTAGCGCGCGCCGAAGCCTGGCGTCAGCGCGCCGGTGCCCGCCGTCACATCCTGAAGCGGCCCCTGGCCGACGAAGGCGCCATCCACGAACACGGCGCCGGAGACCTTCCGCCAGATGGGGAAGCGAAACTCGACGCTCCCCTCCAGCAGCGCGGTGCCGCCGGTGGGACGCGGCTGGAACTCATCGGAGGAGACGGCGTTCGGATCGCAGGCGCCGGAGGCAATCGTGCTCCCCGTGCACCCGGCATCGATCAGCGCCTGCGGATCGACGGTGAGGATGCGCGGCCCGAGCTGGTTCTCCCCGTAGCCGCGCACCGACTGCGAGCCGCCGGCGTAGAAGCGCTTGCGCGGGTGCAGCACGACGTCGCCGTCGACGTCGCCGGAGCGGGTCGCCAGCGCGGTGCTCGCCAGCGACCTCACCCATCCGCCACGCACCCGCGCCGCGAGCACGGCCGAGCGACGGACCGGAATGAAGTGCGCGTACTCGGCGAAGACGCGATTGTACCGAAAGTCGGAGCCGGTGTAGGTCGAGGCGTGCTCCACATCGGCGCGCGCCATCGAGCCGCGCCGCGGATCGAGCGCGTCGTCGGTGCGATCGCGGAAGGCGCTCAGCGAGAGCGGAGAGAGCGACTGGCGGTCGCTCAGCGCGCGGATCGTGGGCGGCTCGCACACGCCGTAGTTCACGCAAAAGTAGAGGTCACCGGCCTGCACCTCGGTCTGCTCGAAGCGATAGTTCAGGCTGACCGGAAAGCGCGCCGACACGGTGCGGGTGAACGAGGCGCTGGCGCCGAAGCCGCGGTCGATGTAGATGGCCGGCTCGCTCCGCCGGTGCGCGAAGGCCGAGATGCCTAACGAGTTGCGGGCCGACCCCACCCACGGCTGCGTCACCTCGACGCTGGCCTGATACTCGGGGCGGAGGAAGATGCGCTCCTGGCCGCCGGTGATGCTCCGCGGCGTGATGTCGCGGAAGATGAAGTTGCCGTTGAGCTGCGGCGCCAGGATGTTCCCCACCACGCCGCGGATGTCCAGCCGCCGCGCCCCGCCGAACCAGTTGAAGTGCGTGAAGCGCGCTTCGGTCTGGAGGAAATCGACCGTGTTGAACCCGGCGCTGGTGCGGATCTGCCGGAGCGGCGCCTCGGTGACGGTCACCTCGATGTGCTTGGCGCTGTCCCCCTGCGGCGGGACGATGATCACCGCGTGCGAGAAGAGATTCGACGCGTAGAGCGAGCGCTGGCTCTCGATCAGATCGGAGCGCCGGTAGACGCCGCCCGGCTTGAGGAGGAGCGAGTTCCGGATCGTGCGTGCCGAAACGTGGTCGTTGCCGCGGATGGAGATCGACTGCACCGTCGCGCGCCAGCGCGGCCGGACGGTGATCGCCACCTCGGCCGCGCGCTCCTCGGGGCGCACGGCGATGGAGTCGAGCTCCACCACCGCGTCGGAGTGCCCTTTCTCCCAGAGCTCGTTGCGGAGGTTGACGATGCTGGAGTCGAGCGCGATCAGGTTGAGCGGTTCGCCGGCGCGAAGCCGCAGCGCCCGCTCGATGTCCTTGTCGGCGAGCACCGGTGGCCGTGCCTCGCGCACGCGCACCGCCGTCACCCGGGTCGGCTCGTTCTCATCGACGTCGAACTCGACCTCGACCTTGTCGTCGTCACCGCTGATGCTGGTGTCGACCGTCGCCTCACGATATCCGCGCTTCCAGTAGAAGACGCGAATGCGCAACACGTCGCGACGGAGCTCGTCGCGGTCGAGGTAGTGCCGCTCGAAGAACGCTGGTGACTTGCTGACGAGACAGAAGGGGACGAGGAGGATGCTCTTGCAGCGCGACTCCTCGGTGGCGATGCTCTCTTCGAGCTCGCTCTTGTCGACGGCCTTCACGCCGTCGAGCCGGATCTTCTCCACCTCCGGCCGTTCCTGCTCGTCGTCCTCCTGGGCGCGCGCCGGCGCGCCCACCAGCAGGAGAGCGAGCGCCGGCAGCCACAGAGCTGGGGGCCTCATGGCCCTCGCAAGTGCAAGCCGAAGGCCAGAAAGGCGGGGGGCGGGGAGCGGGAAGCCGCCGCGCGGAGCGCGGCCTGCGAGGAGCGCAGGCGGCAACGGCACTCATCAGGTGTGCCGGCGACCCCCCGCAGGCCGCGCTCCGCGCGGCCGCTTCCCGCTCCCCGCTCCCCTTTCTCCCTCTAAGTCCTAGGGGCTTCTAGAGGCCCGCCAGGAGCGCATCATTGTTCGGGGTGGACGCGATGCGCTTGATCAGCCACTCCATCCCCGCCTGCGGCGGCATTTGCTGTAACCCGCGCCGCAGCGTGTAGACCGCGTCCAGCTGGTCCGGGCGGAAGAGCTTGTCCTCGCGGCGCGTGCCGCTGGTGCCGATGTCGATGGCGGGATAGATCCGCCGCTCGGCCAGCTGGCGGTCGAGCTTGATCTCGGAGTTTCCCGTCCCCTTGAACTCCTCGAAGATCACGTCGTCCATCCGCGAGCCCGTCTCCACCAGCGCCGTGGCGATGATGGTGAGCGAGCCGCCGCCGTGCTGCGGGGCCACCGCGCGCGCCGAGCCGAAGAAGGCCTTCGGCTTCGCCATCGCCGTCGCGTCGAGACCGCCTGACAACGTGCGTCCGGTACCGCGCTCCACGGTGTTGTGCGCACGGGCGAGACGTGTGATCGAGTCGAGCACGATCACCACGTCCTTCCCCATCTCCACCAGCCGGCGCGCGTGCTCCAGCGTCATGTCGGCCACGTCCACGTGCCGCTCGGCCGGCTGGTCGAAGCTCGACGCCACCACCTCGCCCACGCCCCACGAGATCGCCTCGCTCACTTCCTCGGGACGCTCGTCGACGAGCAGGATGAGCAGCGTGGCCTCCGGATGATTGAGCGCCACGCCTTCGGTGATCGCCTGGAGCAGCATCGTCTTCCCGGCGCGTGCCGGGGCGACGATGAGCGCGCGCTGCCCATATCCGACCGGCGCGATGAGATCGATCGCGCGACGGGTGAGCTCCGGTCCGACTTTGGCGGGACGTCCGGTCTCGAGCACCAGCTTGCGATCCGGGTAGGACGCGATGAGGGAGCTGAAGTCGGGGCGTCGCGCGCCGAGCGCGGGCTCGCCGCGATTCAGCGTCAGGACCTCGGCCACCGTGGTGCGGCCGCGATGATCGCGTCCCACCGACGCCTCGAGCTCGTCGCCGCGACGGATGGCGAACTGCCGAACGAGGTGCGGCGGCACGAAGGCATCCCCCTGTGCGGGGAGGTAGCCTTCGGGGGCGCGGCGGATGAACCCGCCATCGCGCGCCGAGTCGAACCACCCTGTCACCGTCCCGTCGGGAACGATGTTGACGATAGGGGCGTGCGCTCCCGAGTCGGGTCGCGGCCCGCGCCCGCGCCCGCGTCGCCCGCGCCGCCCGTTGTGCATGTGTCCGCCGTGCGGGTGCTGATGCTGGCGGTGCTCCTGGCGATCGGCTCGTGGGTTGGGATTCTGCTGGACGGGGAACTGTCCGCTCGTGGTCGGCGCGGGTGTGTCGCCCGTGTCTCCTCCACCGGCGTCGTCGCTGCCGACGGTGCCGCCGCTGGGATTTTCGCCTCCACCGCCGAAGGGCGGGAGGTCATCGCGATAGGGACTCTGCTCGCCATCGCGCGGATGTCGGCCCGGACGTGGGCCGCGGCCGCGCCGCGGGGGGCGTCGACGTTCGCTCATGCAGCTCTGCGTGTCATGGGTGATGTGGGCGGAAGCCGTGCCGAGGTGGCCGGCGGAGCGCCTCTCCGAAAAAAATGCTCTCTCTTTGAGCAGCGGCCGCGACGTGCGCGGCGGAAAACGTGATACTGGGGTTCGGACAGCGCTCGGCGAGCCCATTGCTCAGCGGGCCTACGCGCAGTGCGAGATGCTACAGTGCGCGTGACATCTTGGGAGCCGACCCGGACGCGGAATACGCACGCGCCATCGTACTGCTCGGATCGCATCGCTCGACTGGACCACACCGCTCTCCGGGCGCGCGCACCATCGGCGCGCTGGGGAGGGAGGGGGTGGCCGTCACCGTCGAGGCGAGGGCTCCCAGATTATCACCTCTGGAGCCGATTTCCGCAACCTCTGAGCCACCCACCGGGAAGGGAAGTGGTTCAGAGGGAGGGTTCCCCTTTCACCAGGTCCAGCTTCCGGATGGTGGCGATCACGCGGCGGACCAGCTCCACCATTCGCTCGATCGCGCGCCGGTGCTCGGCTGAGAGCTCCGGCTCCAGGCTGAGCAGCTGTGCCTCGGCGAGGAGCGCCGCGAGCGGATTGTTGACCTCATGTTGGACGCGCGCCGCCGTCTCGCGTAACGCCTCCAGCTCGGCCACCGCCCTTGCCCCCGCGTCACTCTCGTCGCTCACGACGTGCCCCCTCCGCCGGCGTCCGGTATCTTTCCACGCACATGCCGAGCTCATCTCACGATGCGTCGCGCCCCGGCGCGTCACCGGCCAGCGCCGAGCTGTCCGCCGCCGTCGCCGAGTACCGGGAGACGGCGAACATCGCCGCGCTCCTCAGCCGTCTCGACGCCATCGCCGGGGCGTCCGACCTCGACGCGTTGATCGCGGCGGCCGAGCCATATCGGGAGATCCCCGAGGTGGCGGGGCCGCTCTACGAGCGCGTGGTCGACGCGCGCCCGAATGACGCGCACGCCCTGGTGATTCTGGCCAACGCCTACTGGCTCACCGGCCGCGGCCCCGACGTCGTGGGCGACCTTGCCTCGCGCGCCATCGCGGCCGACCCATCGCACCGGGGCGCCTGGCACCTCTGGGCGCTTTCGGAGTCGTCTCCCCGGGAGCGAACGGCGCGCTGGCAGCAGGTGACGGAGCGCTTCCCGCTCGACGATCTCGCCAAGGCGAATCTCGCCGACAACGCCGCCTCACTGGCCGGCGCCGAAGGCGACCCATCCGCTCTCGCGCTGGCGATCGGCACCTACGAATCGTTGCTACGAACCGCCGAGCGCGAGGAGCAACGCGCCGCGCTGCGGAAGGCGATCGAGACGTTGAGGAAGTGGAGAATCTGAACTCCCGGGGAGCGGGGAGGGGGAAGCGGCAGCGCGGAGCGCGGCCTGTGGGAAGCGCGGGCGGAGACGTTAGTCAGCAGATGTGCCGGTGCCCCCGCTTCCCGCTCCCCGCTTCCCGCTCCCCGCTTCCCACTACGCGGTCGCGTCCCTCACCTTCCTCGTCATTTTCCTGATCGTATCGAGCAGCTCGTTGAGGTCGAAGGGCTTTGCCAGCACCGGGCAGTTGCAGGCTTCGATCAGCTCGGAGGCCTTTTCGCTGACGTCGCCGGTGGTGAAGAGGGTGCGATAGCGGAGGTGGGGCTGGATGGAAGCGGCCAGCTCGAAGAGGACGTCGCCGCGCAGGTCGGGGATGCGGAGGTCGGCGACCATACAGTCGAAGTGCTCGCTGCGGATCAGATTGAGCGCGTGCTCGCCCTGCTCGACCGCGGCAACCTCGAAGCCTCCGCGGGTGAGGGCGATGGAGAGCGCTCGGCAGATGGTCGGCTCGTCGTCGACGACGAGCACGCGCACCCGGCTAGTTGACCCCATCGATCACCTCCTCTTCCGACTCGAGCACCGCGTCGCGAGCATCCGAGCTGGCGGCGCGGTGGCGCAGGAGCGCGGCCAGCGTTCCCACGAACTCCTCCGGCTGAAGACGATCGCGCATGTCGGTCGGTGTCAGTCCCAAGAGCTCTCGTGCCTGACGAATGAACATCCGGTGCGTGCTGTATCCCATCTTCTGCGCCACGTCTTCCAACAGGTACCCTGGATCGCGCATGTAGTGATACGCGCGCACCAGACGTGCGGCGATGATCAGCGTACGCGCCGATGCCAGCCCGACGCGCTCCAACCACCGATTGACGTGCCGCCGGGTCATCCCCGCGGCGCTCGCCAGACCCTCGACGTCCTCGAAACCAGCCGGTGCTTCGAACAGCCTCACGATGGCCCGCGAGAGCGAGGCCGGCATCTCCGACAGCTCGTCGGCGAGCCGCGCCAGCACCGCGTCGCTCATGGCGTACGCGGGCTGCCGCTCGAGCAGCTCGCGAAAGCGCCGCGGATCGTCGTCGAACTTGTGCAGCACCACGTGCTGGAGCCCGCGTTTGGCGAGCTCCACCGTGGCCTTCATGGTATCCGGCGCCAGCCGCGTGTAGACGACCACCGGCAGCGTCGGAAATCGCGCGAACAACCTCTGAATCTCGACAACCGCCAGCGTGCCCTCCGCCCGTGGATCGACCACCGCTACGTCGATCGCACGAGTACAGACGAGCGACACCAGCTCATCCCAACTTTCGGTCGGGACAATCTCATGGTCGCGGCCCACGGCGACCCGAAGATGCGCGAGGAGAGGAGGAGGGAGCCGAACGACGAGATGCACGAGGTTCCAGCGAAACGTGTCCCAAAACTGCACATCGATGTCCCAAAATGTGCATTTACGCCACGTTCCGCGACCCTAACCTTCCGTGCCAGTGCACCGCCCAGTGCAACCCCCTGCCACGTGAGGCCGTCCATGACCCGTCGCCGGCTCGCCTACTTCGCTCTCGTTCTTGCCTCCCTCGGCCTCGCCGCGTGCTCCAACAGCATTACCGGCCCGGAACAGCAGCCCCAGCTCTCCGCCGAATGCAAAGCGGTCGTGAACGGAGGCAGCACCCGCTGCTAGCCCCGACCCTCTCACGCCGGCCGCGAGCGCCAACTCGCGACCGGCGCATTTTTTTTACCGCGCCCCCGCCAGCGCCCGCATCTCCCGGATCGCCTCTGCCGCCGGCACGATCTCGCTCGGCAGCTCGAACGACGACTGCCGCGACAGGATCACCACGCCACCATCCGTGATCTCGCGGAGCGCCAGCTCCGCCTCGATGATCACCTGGTTGATCTGATTCGCCGCCGCGATCGAGAGTGCCAACTCCATCTCCGCGCGCGCCGTCTCCAGCTGCTGAAACAGCTTGTAGCCCCGGCCCACGTACAGGTGGTAGTACGCCGCCAGATACGCCGGCAGCGACGCGTTCGCCAGCTCGCGACGATGCTGCTCGAACAGCGGCTCGCTCCCATCCAGCGCCGCGAGCTCGATGAGGTTTATGGTGGACTGCCAGCGCGTGTACTGCTCCCGCGCCGTGGCCGCCAGCACCAGATACGCGTCGCGCGCCACGCTCCGCGCGCCAAGATCGAAGAACGACGCCGCCAGGTCGGCCAGAATGTTGTCGCGATCGGTGCCGGTGGACTCCTGTAGCGCATCGTAGCCGAGCTGCACCGCGAGCTCGTACTGCCCGCGCAGGTGCGCCACCGCCGCGCGCGCGTGAAGCGCCGTCGAGCGAATGTCCTTGAGACCGGCCAGCTGCGCTTCCTGAATCGTCTCGTCGAGCAGCGACTCCGCCAACGGCAGATTGCCGCGGTCACGCGCCACCGACGCCTCGCCCACTCGCGAGCGCAGCGCGGTGACGGTGTCGCCGGCCATGATCGCCACGTCACCCGCCGCGCGATACGCCGAAAGCGCGCCGCTCCAATCCGTCGTCATACGCAGGCAACGGCCGAGGTGCATGTTGGCGGCGGCGTAGACGTCCGGCTCCTCACTCGCGTACGCGTACGCGATGACGCTGTGAAACACGTCGGCGGCCAGCGACCAGTCACCGTCGAACTGCAACGCCCGTCCGTACGCCAGCAGACGCGGGGCCACCGTCGCGGCGCGCGGCGCCGGCGCCGCCTCCATCGCATCCACCACGCTCGACAACAGCGAACGAATGGAATGGCGCGACTCCACCCGCGAGAGCGCCTCGCGCACCGACAACAGACTCCACGAGTCGGACGCGACCACCGCCACACCTTCCGTCATCCAGGCGTCGAACAGCCGCAGCGTGACGAGTCCAGCCGTGAGCTCGCGCCACGCCTCGCTGTCCTCGTCCGCGCTCGCCAACGCCTCGAAGAACGGAATGTGTGAGAGCGTCCGTTGCGGACCGCTCATAGCCGAGCCTCCAGGACCAAAAGGAATCCGGTCGTTCTGTCAGGGACGCGCGCAAGTTGCCGGGCGCAACCGTACCGGTCAAGCACACAATTGGGACATCTTATGGTCAAATTGGGACATTCTGTTCGCCCATGAACACCATCGCCGTCGAGTCCGTCGACACCATCCCCTCCACTGTTCAGACTCGCGACACCGGTCGTTAGGCGGCTGGCCCACACCATCACGCCGCCAGTCGTCAGGCAGAAACAAAAAGAGGAAGCCGGTGAGAGCTTCCTCATGTCAGACCGGTGTAACGAAACGCTATTCCCGCGCCCGCACGGCGCGACCGCGCGCGCCCGCCGAGTCCGATTCGGCGGCGATGCTCCCCGGCGAGTGCGTCACCACGCGCGCCGTGCTCCGCGCCACCGGCGGCCGCGCCACCGTCGACGGATCGCCGTCGCTCACGTATCGCGTCCCCTGCCGATCCATCTGATCCAGCAGCTCCTCCAACTTCCCATCGAACACGATGAACCGCTTGATCGACAGCGGCGAGTACGTGGGATCGTACGGACTCTTGGCCGGCCCGCCCGCCACCTCCAGGATCGCGTCGAACTCGTACGACACCACCCGCCCACTCCGCGGCTCCCGCCACGAGCCCTTCCGCGCCAGCTCGCGATTCTTCGGCCACACGCCTAACGGGAGCGCGAACGTCCGAATCCGATACCCCGGCACCGCCGAGTCGATGGCCATGACGCCACGCGCGATCTGCTCCTGCACCACGCTGTCGCTCACCTTCCCCAGATTCACGTGATAGAGCGTGTGGTTGCACAGCTCGAATCCGTTCTCGGCCAGCCACCTCACCTTCCTGTGCCGCCACTCCGACTTCTGCCCCTGGATGTCCTTCTCCCCGAAGAACGCATGACCGTGCCGCGCGGTGGGGAGGAGACAGAACGTCGCGCGCGGCCGCCAGTCGGGGCGCGTCTTTGCGAAGTCGAGCCAGATCCCCACCGCGCTGGTCGGATCGATCTCCAGCACGCCGTCCTTCTCGATGTACCGGAACTGCGACGGCGATGCGTCGTCGAAGGTGAACACCACCGGCGACATCCCCGCCGGCAGCTCGAAGCTCTTGTCCACCATCTCGGAGACGGTGAGCGGACGATAGCCGCGCTCGTAGAGCATCTCGAGATGCCGACGGAAGCGCGCCGGCTCGACCACCCACATCGACTTCTTCGCGCTGTCGCCGATCAGGTGATACTCGAGCACCGGGATCCGCCCCAGCTCGTTGCCCTGGCGGCCGCTCCTCGATGCCGCGTCTACTGCCGGCGGCGTTGCGGGCGCACCCGCCGTGAGCGCCGCGCCGGTGGCGGAGCGCTCGGTGACCGGCTCCACCATGGGAGGAGCCGGCTGCGGCCGCGAGTCGCGGCAGGCGGTGATGGCCAGCATCAGCGCCAGGGCCAACGCTGCCCTGGCGGCCGGTGCATGCTCGAGCGTCATGTGTGGTGTCACCAAGGAGGGAGGATCCAGCGGAGTGAACTATACTCTTGGCCGGCTTCCGCTTGTAGTGCGGGTCGCCGCCAGGTGGCCGGAAACCTGCGAGAGCCTGGGGCGTACTAATTGGGTACCGGTTCTCATCCCGAGCGGCCCCGCCTACGTGGCCCCGTATCCATAGATGCCTGACCTCTCCCTCCCGCAACGCCTTCGAGAGCTTCGAACCAGGCTGCGCCCTGATCCCGAGCTCCCAGCCCGCATCTGGATGCGCCGCCGCTGGCGCTCCCTGGCTGCGCTCGGCAGCGTCGTCGCCGGCGTCATCCTCTTCGACGCCTGGCTTCTCTCCTGCGGGTTCGAGGGATGCCCCAGCCGCGCCGACATCCGCTCCTTCCGCCCCACCGAGGGGAGCCGCGTCTACGACCGCTCGGGGCGGCTCATCGGACGGCTGAGCTACGTCAAGCGCCTCAACGTCCCGCTCTCCGTGGTGCCGAAGCACGTCCGCCAGGCCTTCATTGCCACCGAGGACCGACGTTTCTACGAGCACAACGGACTCGACTGGCGCGGCTTCTTCCGCGCGACGCTGCGCAACATCGCCTCGCTCGGCGTGCGCGAAGGCTTCAGCACGATCACCATGCAGGTGGCGCGGAACACCTTCACGCCGCAGACCGTCGGCGAGCGCTCGCTGCGACGCAAGCTGCTCGAGCTCCGGCTGGCGCGCCTCATCGAGCGCAATCTCCAGAAGGACGAGATCCTCGAGCTCTACCTCAACGTCATCTACCTCGGCAACGGCGTGTACGGGGTCGAAGCGGCCAGCCGCGATCTCTTCGGCAAGACGGTGCGACAGCTCACCCTCTCCGAGGCGGCGGTGCTGGCCGCGCTTCCCAAGGGACCGTCGGCCTACACGCCGCGCCGCAACCCCGACCGCGCGCGCGCCCGTCGCAACCTCGTGCTGTCGCTCATGGTGCGCGAGGGATTCATCACCAGCGCCCGCGCGCGCACCGCCGCCGCCGCTCCGCTCCGCGTCGCGCGCAACGAGTGGCGCCCGCCGCAGCTCTACAGCGCCGCCATGGACGTGGTCCGCTCGATGGTGGACTCCATCCTCGGACCGGAAGCGCTGGAGAAGGGAGACGTCGACGTCTGGACGACGATCGACCTCGCCGCGCAGCAGGCCGCCGAGCGGGCGGTGTCGAGACGCGCGGCGCAGATCGACCGCGAGTCACGCGCCTGGTACGGCGGACGCGGCGAGCAGGTGGAGGGCGCGCTGGTGGCGCTCGATCCGCGCAACGGTGACGTTCGCGCGCTCGTCGGCGGACGTCGCTACGAGCCGCGCGGATTCAATCGCGCGGTGTACGCCAAGCGACAACCGGGCTCGGCCTTCAAGCCGTTCGTGTACGCCGCGGCGCTGGCCGCCGGCTTCACCCCCGCCACCGAAGTGGACGACACGCCCATCGAGGTGGATGACGGTGGACAGATCTGGCGCCCGGCCAACTACGGCGACGAATACAGCGGTCGCGTGACGATGCGCCGCGCCCTCATGCGCTCGGCCAACGCGGCCACGGTGCGCTTCAGCCGCGCGGTGGGCGAGACGCGGGTGATCGGCATCGCTCGTCAGGCAGGGATCAGCAGCCAGCTGGCGCCGCTTCCCTCGATCGCCCTCGGCGCCTTCGAGGTGACGCCGCTCGAGCTCGTCACCGCGTACGCGCCCTTCGCCAATGGCGGTCTCCGCGTCACCCCGCGCCTCATTCGCCGCATCGAAGGCGGCGACCGCCGGGTGCTCTGGGCCAGCCAGCCTGGCGCGGCCACGCGCATCATGACGCCCGAGGACGCGCACCAGCTCACCTCGATGCTCCGCTCGGCGGTGGACCACGGCACCGGACGCGCCGTTCGCGACTGGGGCGCCAATGGCATGATCGCCGGCAAGACGGGCACCACCAACAACGGTGCCGACGTCTGGTTCATCGGCTACACGCCGAACCTGGTGGCCGGCGTCTGGTTCGGCTACGACAGCCCGCGTGCCCTCTCGGGCGATGCCAGCGGCGGCCGTCTGGCCGCGCCGGCCTGGGCCGAGTTCTTCCGCAACGGGTGGAAGGAGAGCGCACCGCAGGCGGCGTGGGATCCGCCTCCGGGGATGGTGCCGGTCGTGATCGACGCGTACTCCGGCGAGCTCGCCAACGAGTGGTGCCCCCTCACCCAGCGCGCGTGGTTCAAGCTCGGCACCGAGCCTACCTCACCTTGCCGCGAACACGAGGAGCCGATCTGGGAGTACGACGATCGCGGACTCGGCGAGCGAATCGAGGCGGTGTTCAAGAGGATATTCAAGTTCTAGCAGGGAGGAGGGAGGAGCAACTGCGAACGGCGGCATTCGGCATTCGGCATTCGGCATTAGGGTCTTGCCGAAGAGATTCCGTCGCGGGAGCCCGAATGCCCAATGCCGAATGCCGAATGCCGCGCTGTTACGCAGTTCCTCTTCCCCTCCTCTTTGAGCGGCGCGGAGAACCCCCGGCCCCGATTAGCTTCAGTAGTCCATGACGCATCCTCCGCTTCGCTCCTCTGCTCGCCAACCGCTGCCCGTCCCCAGCTGGCGCGACCGAGTCCGCGCGCTTCGCTAC
>DATFFZ010000220.1:0-4909 GCA_035249845.1 Gemmatimonadaceae bacterium | reverse complement strand
CGCTCTCGTCCTTGATCTGCGTCACCGTCTTCACGTTCTCGACGGCGGCCGTCGGTGCGATGCGTCGGATGATGCGGGCGGCGGCCGCTACCGGGGCGGGCATGCCGGCCGCGGATCGGATCACCAGGCCGCCGCTGGTGGCCAACACAGGCGCGTAGTCGCCGGTCGTCGATGGGAAAAACACCACGTAGCCCGAAGCCGCGTCCAACCCTCCGTCCCGTGTGTCGCCCACGACGCCCACGATGGTCCGCCAGTTCGCGCTGATCGGCGTGAACGGAGCTCCGGTCCCGGCGATCCGCTTCCCGATCGGGTCCGCGCTCCCGTACAACCGGTCGGCGAGCGTCTTGTTGACGATCACCACGCCGCCCGAGTCGGGCCGATCGGACGCGACGAACTCCCGGCCGCGCAGGAACGGAATGCCGGCCGCGCGGAAGTAGCCTGGGCTCGCGGCTCGCACCTCGGCGTTCGGTCTCGTCTCACCGGAGGAGAGTGGCACGCCATCGGCCTCGATCTCGAACCACAGATCGGATCGTTGCAGCAGTGGCGAGCCGGTGCCCACCTGGACCACGCCGGGTAGCGCGGCCAGCTCGCGCCGGATCTGGTCCTCCCGATTCCGCGCATCCGCCGAGGCGTTGGGGTTGAACCTCCGCTCGGTCGGGCCGAGGAGGTGCACGTGCATCGTGAGCACATCCTCGGTCGCGAGCCCGGTGCTCACGTTGGAGAGCTGGACCAGCGTGCGGAGGAGCAGCCCGGCGCCGGCGAGCAGCATGACCGATACGGCGACCTGGGTGACGACGAGACCGCGCTGCAGGCGGTGCTTGCGGCCAGCCGCGGTCGCCCGGCGGCCGCCGGCGGCAACCCATGAGGCGAGGTCGCCTTCCTTCGGGAGTGTGCCGACGAAGGACAGGAGGAGCGCGAGCACGAGCGCCACCGCCAGCGTGTAGCCCAGGACCATCTCGTCGAGCTGGATCTCGTTCGCACGCGGCGAGTATCGGGCGGCGAGCGAGGTGAGCAGGCCCAGGCCCCCGACCGCGATGAGCAGACCGAGCCCCGCGCCGAGCAACGTCACCAGGAGATTCTCGGCCAGCAACAGTCGGCGCAGCCGCGCCACGCCGGCACCGAGCGCGGCTCGCGCCGCGAGCTCACGCTCCCGGCGAACGCCGCGCATGAGGGTCAGATTGGCGACGTTGGCGGCGCAGATGATCAACACGAACCCCGCGGCGCCCATGAGCAGCAGCAGCGTCAACCGCGCCTGCTCGCCCAGCACTTCCTTGAACGGAATCACTGCCACTCGCATCCGAATGTCGGGGTCGTAGGCGGCCTTGAACTCGTCCTGCATCCGGTCGTACGCCGTCGCCACTTCGGTCCGCGCGCTCGACAGCGTCGCGCCGGGTGCGAGCCGGGCGACCGCCTCGGTCATCCTGTGGGTCCGGTCCTCGACCATGAGCGCGCTCAGGTGGTGCGGGCTGAACACCATGTTGAGCAGCGCGTCCATGCGGCTCGGAAAGGTGGGTGCGGGTTGGACGATGCCGATGACCGTCACGGCGCGGTTGTCGAGCAGCACCTGCCGGCCCACGATGCTCGAATCCCCGCCGAATCGGCGCTTCCAGAACTCGTGGGTCAGGACCATCACCGGCGGGGCATCTTGTCCATCGTCGGTCGGCCGGGTGAGCCTCCCCAGCACCGGCGACAGTCCCATGACCTCGAAGAAATTTCCGGTCACGAGGCCGAGGTTGATTCGAGCGGCGCCATCCGGACCCTGCAGGACGCCGCTCCACGATGAATACTCGGCGATCCCGCCTAACGAGGGGACGTCGGTGCGGAAATCACGGACCTCGGGAACCGAGAAGGTGAGATTGGCTCGCCCCGGCCCGTCCGCGGAATGGCGCAGGTAGACCAGGCGCTCGCCGTCCCGGTGCGGCAGCGGCTTGAGCAGCACGCCACGCACCACGCTGAAGATCGCGGTGTTGGCGCCGATGCCCAGCGCCAGCGTGATCGCCACGATGGCCGTGAACGCGGGGTTGCGCCGGAGCGCGCGCAGCGCGTACCGCACGTCGGCCGCGAGGCCCTCAATGAAGGGGAGGCGAAGCCGGACGGCGCGGCGCCGGGTGGGACGACGCCAGTGGTTCATGGCGCGAGTGACGCCGACGCTGATCCGCGACAGCACGCCGGACGCCGGCGCAGCTCCCACCGCGACCGACGTGGAGAACCCCGCGGCGGTGGCAGGGCGGCGCGCCGGCTCGAGCGCCATGGCGCGCTCCACGGCCGACTCCAGCGCCGGAGGAACCTCGGGTGCGTACTCCCTGATCGGCGGCGCGGGGGAAACGAAGCGACGAGACACGACGGCCTCTGTTGTCGTGCCTTCGAAGGGCAGCCGTCCGGTGAGCATCTCGTACACCACGCAGGCCAGGCTGTACACGTCGGAGCGCGCATCGAGGTCTCGCTCCCCGCTGGCCTGCTCCGGGCTCACGTACGCCGGCGTGCCGGCGGTGAAGTCCAGCTCGTGTCGCCAGGTCCAGGGCAGCACTTCCGCATGGAGCTTCCGCGCGATGCCGAAGTCCATCACGTAGGGGTGCTCGCCGTCGAGCAGGATGTTCTCCGGCTTGACGTCGCAGTGCAGAATCCGCTGCTGGTGCGCGTGCTCGAGCGCCGCCGCGATCCCGGCCGTCAGACGGGCAACCGTGTCCACCGGAAGGCGCGTGTCGGCCTTGAGCCGGGCGCGCAGCGAGCCGCCCCTGATGTACGGCATCACGTAGAACGGATGCCCGGCTGCCTCCCCGGAGTCGTAGAGTGGCAGAATGTGCGGGTGCTGGAGCTTCGCTACGGTGGAGATCTCCCGGAGGAACGGGGTCAGGCCGATGCCGCTCACCGCCTCGGGCGACACCACCTTCAATGCCACGACCCGGCCGTGACGGGCATCGCGGGCGAGATAGATCGCCCCCATTCCGCCCTGGGCGAGCTCCTGGTCGATCAGGTAGCGGTCGGCGATGGCACGGCGAAAGTCAGTGTCCGTCCCAGCGGGAGTGTCGGCCTCGATCTCGAACAGCTCGGCGAACGTGAGGTGCAACACCTCCAGCATCCGCTCCCGCGTTCTGGGCGAGGGATAGGGATGCTTGCCGTTGACGATCTCGGACCAGTGGCCACGCGACAGCCCGACCTTCAGGGCCCAGTGGTTCTGGCTCAGGCGGCTCTGCGCCAGAAACGCCAGCAGCCGCTCCCGATTCAGGCGCACACGCATGGAGGGTCAAACTATCGACCCGGTTCTGCCCGGTCCATGAAAACGCCCCAAGAAGTGTTCGTGATCGTTCGATCCAGCAGCGGGGCGCCCTTCGGGAGGCGTGCTCCGTGGGCGGCACCCGTCCTTGCTCGAGGCAATCCGCGGCTCCGCCTAACGCGTGAGCCAGCCCGCGAACGATTCAGATGGGAGCGTGCGGGGTGTCGCGCGCAATCCGCCGGCGAGATGCGAGATGCCGACGCCACCGCTCGCCTTGCGGGCCCGCCGTGCGGGCCGGAAATTCATCCGGGTGCCAGCCGAGGCGATGAGCCACCTGCGCCGCACCTGGAGCTACGTGCTCGTCGCGGCCGACGAGCATGCCTTCGACGATGCGGTCCGAGACTACATGCGCGCCGCGCGCAAGGCCGGGATGCCGATCGAGCGGGTGATCGTGACGGTGAAGCAGGAGCTCGGGACGTTGACGCCCATCGGCGCCGAGGCTCACCGGGCCGGCGCGCTCGTGCAGCGCGCCGTCCAGATCGTCATCACCGAGTTCTTCGAGCCGGGGTAAAGCCGAGCAGCCGGAACCGGCGAGCGCCGTGCGGCGCCCGGCGCGAGCGAAGGCCCCGGCCAGCACTCCCCTCGCTTGTCAGGAATCGAAAGACGGACGCTCATGTGAGCGACCGGCCGGCGGGGCTCACGCCAGCGCACGCTGTGACGTTCGCACCTCGGCCGGATCGCCGTACAACGCGCCGACGGTCGCGCCGTAGACGAGATGCCCCGCCAGACTCCCGAGCGCCATCGCCGCTGAGCCGGAGAACACCGGCATGCCCATCAGCGGCATCACCGCGAGCTGCGCGAGCAGCCACGGCGCGAGCGCGTACAGCGCGCCTCGAAGCCACGGAGCGCCGGGCAGGGCGGGAGCTACCACCGCGTAAATCAGGGCCAGCGTCACGCCGACCATGAGATGCGCGATCCATCCGAGGGCGAGATTGCCACCCATCTGTCCGGCGAGCATGTCGGCCGGATTCATTGCCGGAAGCCCCATGAGCGGAGCCACCCAGAGTCCGACGGCGGTCATCACCAGCGTGGCCACGACTCCAGCCAGAATCGCTCGCATCCAGCTCCTGTTCATGTCGTCTCCATTCGGGGTTTACGCCTCACGACGCCGGTACGACGACCGCCGCGGCTCAGGTCGGGCTGCGTGTGTCGCCCACGCGCTCGAACCGCGACTTCTCCCACATGACGTGCAAAACCCCTCCCGGCACGTCGTACGACTTCCCGGCGGGCGGCGGCAGCATCAGATGGAGCTGCTCGATCGGATTCGCGCTACAGTTCCAGCACTTGTAGGCGTAGTCGTCGCCGCGCGTGTCCGACGTCATCATCACGTGAGCCGGTGCATCGCCGGTAACCAGCTCACCGTTGCGGTAGACCTCCGCCATCCCCCAGTAGGACACCGCGCTCCGCACCGTCGGCACGAGCGGAACGTGAATACCTGTCGCACCGTGGTAGCCCAGATCGGTGGCGACGCCGCCGAACGTCGGCTCCATCGGTGAGAGGTCCTGCGCCGCCACGCGGTTGAGCACCACGCGCCACGCCGCGCCGTCCTGGCTACGGAACTCCGCCGTCGCGGCCACGGAGTCCCCCGATGGACCACGGTCCCAGAAGTTGCCGGTGAATGTGCCGGAGATCTCC
>DATFFZ010000219.1:0-6534 GCA_035249845.1 Gemmatimonadaceae bacterium | reverse complement strand
CCACGTCACACTCGGCGCGGCTAAATAGTAACACTTTGATACTAATGGGGCTGGTATCCAGCACGCGGGGCTAGCATCCAGCACGCGGCACTAGCATCCAGCGCGCGGGACTAGCATCCAGAACGCATTGTTACACGGATGAACGCGGATGAAGGCGGACAAAAGGGCATGATGTTGGCGTCGCGCGAGCGAGGCTCCGTGCGCCACACCCACAAGTAATCGCCCCCTTCTCGTCCGCTCCGTCCGCCTTCATCCGTGTAACAATGCGTTCTGGATGCCATTCTGGATGTTGCTCTGGATGCCAGCTCCAGCCGCTCATCGGTGCCGATCCACAGTTCGTCGAAATGGCGAGTGGTCCGACCGGCGTGGCTCCGTAGGTTCGGACCGTCGGACACCGATACGGAGGGGCGATGCCTGTGCTGCGCCTGGTCGTGCTTTGCTTGCTTCTCAGCTGTGCGCCTGCGGCTACGTCACGTCGCGGAGAAAGCCGGCGGCCGCCGGTGCGATTTCCGGTCGCGCCCGAGCTCTTCATCTCGCAGTTCCGAGGTGCCGAAGGGATCACCTTCAACGGCGAAGGAAAGCTCTTCATCGGCGCCAACAATCAGATCTGGATCGCCGAGCCTGACGGGTCGGTGCGCAAGATCGCCGACGTGCACCGGCATCTCGGCCAGGCGGGGATCGGCGAGCGCGACATTCTGGCGGCCGACTTTGGGCCCACGAACGTGTTCCAGGGGAACGACACGAACGACGGCATCGTGTGGCGCATCACGCCCGAGGGACACAAGACAGTCGCTGCAACCGGGATCGCCGATCCGAACGCCGTGCTGGTCTTGCCCGACAAGACCTTCCTCGTCTCCGATGATGGAACGGACAAGATCTACCACGTGACGGGCGACTCGGTCTCCATCTGGTCGACCGACGTGCCCTTCCCCAATGGGATGGCGCTGTCGCTGGACGACAGGACACTCTACGTCGCCCAGATCTTCACGCAGATCAAGCCGGTGGTGGGCACCGATGCGATCTGGGCGTTCGAGCTGAACGGCACCTCACCCGCCGGCCGCGGCCGGATCGTAGCGCGCACCGGTGAGGGCGGCATCGACGGTCTGGCGATGGACGAGCTCGGCCGCGTCTACGTCGCCGACAACGGCGCTGGGAAGATCTTCCGCTACGATCCGAAGTCGGGCGAGGTGATCCTCATCGCCGAGGGGATGCCTGGCGTGGCGAGTCTGGTATTCGGCGAGGGGGCCTTCGACCGCGAGTCCATCTACGCGACGTCGACCATGCGCGGTGGCGGAAAGATCTGGAAGGTGAAAGTCGGCGTCCGAGGTGCACCGTTACACAGGTGATGGCAATACTGGCAGCCAGAACGCAGGGTCACAGGCCAGCAGCCTCAACCACTTCGGATGACGGTTGTCGGATCGACGCGCACCGCACGCAGAGCCGGCGCCAGGCTCCCGGCCACGGTCATCACCAGCGCCAGCACGATGGCCGCGAGGAAGGTCGTCACGTCGGCCGGGGCGATGCCCACCAGGAGCGCCCGCATCGCGCGGGCCGCCACGTAGCCTAACGAGGCTCCCAGCACCACGCCGACGACGCCGAGCATTACGCCCTCGCGCAGCACCATGCGCACGATGTCGCGGGCCTGGGCGCCGAGCGCCATCCGTACGCCGATCTCGTGCGAGCGCTGCGAGACGCTGAACGACAGCAGCCCGTGAATGCCGATCGCCGCCAGCAGGAAGGCGATCGCGGCGAAGACGCCCAGGACGCGCACCTGCGTCTGGCGCGGCGCGGTGTCGCCATCGACGACCGCGGACAGGAGACGCACGTCGGAGATCGCCTGCTCGGGGTCGGTGCCCCGGATGATGCGCCGCAGCGCGGGCACGAGCGCGGTGGGGTCGCCACCGGCACGAACGACCAGGTCCTTGGGCGGATAGAAGACGAGCGAGCTGTCCTGCACCTGCTTGTACGACAGGTACACCTGCGGCTCGCTCCGGCGCTCGAGCCCGCGCACGCGGATGTCGCCCACCACGCCCACCACCGTCCGCTCGGCCAACCCGAACTCGAAGCGCTTGCCCAGCGGATTTTGCCCTGGCCAGTGCCGGGTGACGAACGACTCGCTCACCACGGCGACGAAGGGTTGGTCGCGCGTGTCCGCTTCACTGAGGTCGCGCCCCTGCCGGATGGGGATGCCCATCGTCGCGAAGAAGCCCGGCGTCGCGAAGCGCAGGCTCGCCATGGGCTGCCTGCCCGGCTCGACAGGCTCGCCTGGCATGATCACCGGCCAGATGCCGCCGCCCATCGCCATCGGCAGGAAGCTCACGTACGCGGCGCTCGACACGCCGGGGAGCGCCCGCGCCTCCTCGAGCACGCGATCGTAGAACTGTACCCGCTTCTCGGTCGCGATGTACTTGGGCCAGGGGAGCCACGTCCGGAGCGTCAGCACGCCCTCGGTGCGGAACCCCGGATCCCGGCTCTGGAGCTCCCAGAGCGCCCGAATGAGAAGCCCCGCGCCGATGAGCAGCACCACCGACGCCATCACCTCGACCATCACGAGCACCGACCGAAGCCGCTCGCGCCGGCCGCCTCCGGAGCGCGCGCTGTCGCGGAGGCCGGCCATGCTCGCCTCGCGGCACGCGCGCAGCGCCGGCACTACGCCGAATCCGACACCGGTGAGCACCGTGAGACCGAGCGCGAAGCTCAGGACCCGCAGATCGATCGACGGCATCTCGGCGATGGGGAGCGTCTCGGGGACGAGCCGGGCGAGGAGTGGGAGCCCGAGCAGCGCGATCCCGATGCCGGCCAGCCCGCCGAGCAACGCCAGCACCATGCTTTCGGTGAGCAGCTGACGCACCAGGCGATCGCGTCCCGCGCCTAACGAGGAGCGCACTGCCAGCTCCTGCCGCCGCACGATCGTGCGAGCGAGCAAGAGATTGGCCAGGTTGGTGCAGGCGATGAGCAGCACGCAGACGGCGGCGGCGAGGAGCACCTTGAGGAGCAGCCGGGTCTGGTTGGTGATCTCGTCCTGGAGCCGGTTCACCTGCACGCCGATTTCGGCGTTCTCGTTGGGGTATGCCCTCTCCAACCGCTCGGCGATGATCCGCATCTCCGCGCGCGCCTGCTCGAAGGTGACACCGGGCGCGAGCCGGCCGATCACGTGCAGGTAGGTGTTGGTGCGGTCGTCGAAGGCCTCGTCGTCGTAACGGGCCGCCGTCCAGATGTCGGAGGTCCGGGAAGGAAAGTTGTACGTGCGCGGCATGACACCGATCACGACGTACGGACCGTCGTCGAGCAGGATTTTTCTGCCGAGCACCGTCGGGTCGCCGCCGAAGTTTCGCTGCCAGAGCCGGTAGCTCAGGAGGGCGGCGCCAGCCGCGCCGGGGCGGTCTTCCTCAGGGGCGAAGAAGCGTCCCAGCAAGGGCTGGACGCCTAACGACGGTAGCAGATCGGCGGTGACGGCCGCGCCCTCCACGCGCACCGGCTCCCCATGCCCGGCCAGGTTCACCGAGACGTTGTTGTAGGCGGCGAGCGAGCTGAAGCTGCGGCTCATGCTCCGCCAGTCGCGCCAGTTGGCAGGGGAGACGTTGTTGCAGCACCCACCGGGCGATTCCCAGATCTTGATCAGGCGATCGGAGTCGCGGAACGGGAGCGGCCGCACGAGCACGTAGTCGGCGACGGTGAACACGGCCGTGTTGGCGCCAATGCCGAGCCCGGCCACGAGAATGGCCGTCGCCGCGAACCCCGGCGCCCGCAGCAGCGTGCGCACGGTGTAGCGAAGGTCCTGACGCAGAATATCGAGGTGCGCCGGGATCGCGGTGGTGAAGACGTCGCGGAGCGCGTCGGTCCAGAGCGCGATCAGGCCAAAGACCCCCCGCGCCTCCTTCCGCCGCCTCGCGAAAACCCACGTCATGTCCTCGCCGTACTCGGCGCGGAACGACGCCGGGTAGGCGCGCAGGAGTGCCCGATAGAGATGCATCATGCCCGCTCCGGGATGAACCCGCTGGCCCGCGCCAGCTTCACCAGCTGCGCCAACCGCCGTGCCTCGGCGCGCGCCACGGCGGAGCCGAAGGGGGTGATTCTATAGTAGCGGCGCCGCGGATCGTCGAGCTCCGCGGCCGGCCGGCGCCGCGACTCGACGATCAGCCCCTGCTCCTGCATCCGCTGGACTGACCGGTAGAGCGTGCCGGGGCTGAGCGTCAGCTCGCCGTTCGTCCGGCGCTCGACGTCCTGGATGATGGCATAGCCGTGCCGGTCTTCCTGGGCCACGGCCATGAGGATGTGAAATGCCGCCGGCGGGAGGGGCAGCAGGGCTTCGACTTCAGGGGTGTCGTCCATGGGGCCAATATATCCATGGTGGATATATTGTCAAGGAATATAGGGACTAGGGACTGGGGACGCAGGACGTGGGACGTGGCAGACGGAGCCTCTGTCGGGCCACCGAGCAACGGACTAGAGGGAGTGATTCCCAGTAATTCAGTAGGAGCTGAGAGATGAGAGTGTAAGGGTGTGGCACCTTACGCTCTTACTCTCTCATGCAGTACTGAATTACTGGGAATCACTACCTCCAGTCCGTTGCTAGGCGGCCGAACAGAGTGCTCGCGCTGCTCGCTTCCCGCGTCCTACGTCCCTAATCGCCGATCCCTAATCCCGAATCTCCAGTCCCCAGTCCCTAGTCCCTAGTCCCTATCTCACCGAAACGCCCAATACCTCAAAGCCCCCTTGAGCAGCTCCTTCAGCTGGCGCGCTGTGGCGGGGAGCTCGTGCTTGAGCAGGAGGAAGAGATCGTCCAGCACCGGCTTGTCCTCGGCGAAGTAGCCGTGGCCGAGGAGGTCGGTGTCCACGTGCGACGCGTCCACCGTCTCGAGCCCGGGCACGACGACGATGCTGTCGCCCGATTGGCCGGCACGGCGGTAGCCGTGGACCTTCATCGATGCCTGCAGCGCCCTGTCGGCCGACGAGCTGTACATCGTTAGGCGCACGCCGAGCTGGCGCATGGCCGGTACGACCTGCGTCTCGAACACTTCGGCATCGATGTCGGGGGCGGTGAGGACGACCTGACCTATCCGCCTGGCGACGTCCGGTGCGAGGTTGCGCAGCGCGCCGGCGAGTACGCGATTGCCCATGCTGTGTGCCACGACGTGAATGCGGTCCACTCCGGTGAAGGCGAGCAATCGGAGGAATCGTTGGAAGTGTGGCACGCTGCGCTCGACTGTCGCTTCATCGGCCAGGTAGCCGGCGAGTGTCCCGCGCGACGGCCAGCTGTAGAGCACAGGCACTCCTTCATAACCGAGATCGTACGCAAGTTGCGCTGTGCGCCGCGCGGCTTCGGCGAACGTCACGTTGTAGCCGTGGAGGAACACCAGTGCCTCACGCTGCGGGGAGTTGTCGAGCTTCTGATCGAAGCTCGACACCCACCCCTCGACCTCGAGCGGCGTCACCCGGAGCAGTACCACGTGCCGAGATGGGTCCTCCGAGAACTCCAGCCGCAACCAGGACGGCGACTCCAGCTGGCCGGCCTTGTGTCCTCGTGGAATACTGATGATGGCCGTGCCGAGCTCGAGTGGTCCGCGCTCGGCGCCGTAGCGGTCGTCGGGCTCCTCCGCCGCCTCGGCGCGCCGGTCGGTACCGTAGTAGATCTGGACCGCGGTGAACTCCGTCGCCTGCCGCGGATCGTTGATCGAGGGCGGGTCGAGCGCCTCGAGGCGGGCCATGTCGCGCCGGAGCGCCGCTGCGGCGGCCATTCCGGCCGGAGTGCCCGTAGGCTGTCCGCGATCGGGCACCACTGTGAAGCGCACCGTGGCGCTGAGCTGCGACCCGACCATCGTCGCGGTGACGAGCGTGACCGAGACGGCCTCGATGTCGGACCTTCGCGCGCACACCTCACCGGTTCGCGCATCCACCCGGAAATCACCGGGGTTGGAGATCATCCACACGAACGTCGCTTCCGCCTCGGCGCCGGTTGAGTCGAGGGCGGCGGCCTGGAATTGCTCGCAGGCACCGGAGCCGGGAGCCGCGTTGTCGGAAGCGATCCGCGTTGCGTTCTCCGGCGTGATGCGGACGGACGCAGGCTCCTGCGCCGCGAGTGATCCGGCGAAGACGACAAGCAGGAGAACGGCGTTTCGACTCATCCAGGGCGCGGCGTGTTCAGTGGACTACTCCTTGTGACCATTCCTTGAATGGCGAGATCGGCGCACCGACCGGATCACGCCCGCGTCAGCTGATCGGACACCTCGAAGAGCATCAATCACCTCGCGGTGCGCCGGGCTCGATCACCCGAAAGGAATCCGCCAGCGTGATCGCCTCCTTCCTGCGGTGTCGCGCTTCGTCCGCGCCTTCACGCGGCCAGCCGCCTGACGACATGCGCCGCTCGCTCGACTCCCACATCTGCGCGCGTTCCTCGGCGAGCGCCGCGCACCGCTCGCGCGTCCGCGCTGCCACGTCTCGTAAGGCGCTGGCGAGCTGGGCTTCCACCCACTCCACCGCGCGGCCAGCGCGTATCCCTTCGGCCAGCTCATCGGCCAGCGCCGCCGCTCGCGC
>DATFFZ010000218.1:0-2059 GCA_035249845.1 Gemmatimonadaceae bacterium | reverse complement strand
CGCCGGTGGCCGCGGTCACTCCCGCCTGACGATGCTCGATCGCCGGGAGTTCCTGCGCGTCGGGGGCCTCACCGCGCTGGCGGCGGCCACCGGATGCGAAGGGGAGGCGCTGCCGCGACTCCTGGCGCCGTGGCTGGGGGATGATGGCGAGATCGATGGTCCCTTCGCGCCGCCCGCGGCCGTCGAGATCGACCCGGTGGCGCACGCGCTCGCGCGCGTGACCTTCGGCGCTCGACCGGGCGACTACGCTCGAGCGCGCGCGCTGGCCCGCGATCCGATGGACGCGGCGCGGGTCGTCATCGAGCAGCAGCTCTCCCCGGCGCGCATCCGCGACGCGCGAGCCGAGCGCGCGGTGCGGCGTCTCGAGTCCATTCACGCGCCCGCCGGTGAGCTCTTCGAGTACAAGCCCAGCGTCCTCTTGTCCGAGATGACGCGTGCCACAGTACTCCGCGCCGCGCTCTCCGAGCGACAGCTCTACGAGCGGATGGTGCACTTCTGGAGCGATCACTTCAACATCGACGCGTCCAAGGGGGATTGCCGCTGGCTCAAGGCGGCCGACGATCGGTTCGTCATTCGCGCGCACGCGCTCGGCCGCTTCCCCGATCTGTTGCGGGCGTCGGCCGTCAGTCCCGCGATGCTGTGGTATCT
This sequence comes from Gemmatimonadaceae bacterium, assembly GCA_035249845.1. GTDB lineage: Bacteria > Gemmatimonadota > Gemmatimonadetes > Gemmatimonadales > Gemmatimonadaceae > DATFBY01. The sequence continues at coordinate 1,411 of DATFFZ010000218.1, read as the reverse complement.
CGACGGCCGGGCGAACCGGAAGGCGTCGCCTGACGAGCGCCCGAACGAGAACTACGCCCGTGAGCTGCTCGAGCTGCATACGTTGGGCGTCCACGGCGGGTACACGCAGCGGGACGTGATGGAAGTGGCGCGTTGCCTCACCGGGTGGACCGTGCGCTCGGAGCAGCTCTTCCGAAAGGGCGAGGTCGCGTTTCGCCCCGAGCTCCACGACGATGGTGAGAAAGTCGTGCTCGGCACCCGGATCGCGGCGGGATACGGCGCGCGCGACCTCGACGTGGTACTGCAGATCGTCGCGCTCCACCCGTCCACCGCCCGCCACATCGCCACCAAGCTCTGCCGGCGATTCGTGGCCGATGATCCGCCCTCCGCTGCCGTGAGTGCCGTGGCGACGAGCTTTCTGGGCAGCGGAGGCGACATTCGCACCACGTTGCGCGCCCTGTTCGGCACGCCCGAGTTCTGGGCGGCGCGGGGGGCCAAGCTCAAGCGTCCGTTCGAGCTCATCGTCTCCGCGCTCCGAGCAACCGGTGCCGGCACCGATGCCGGCGAGGCGCTGACCGTCTATCTCACCCGCATGGGACACGCCCCTTTCCAGTATCCGACGCCGGAAGGATATGCCGACGACGCCACACCGTGGCTGGGAACGCTGCTCTGGCGGTGGAGCTTCGCGGCGGCGCTGGCCGGCGGCCGCATCGCCGGAACGCGGATCGATCTCGCTCGCCTGCGCCGCGCGGCGGGAGGAGATCGGGGCCTCATGGCCCACCTGCTCGGACGGCGGGCCACCGCCGAGGAGGCGCGGGCGTACGGCGAGGTGGGTGGCGGCGCGATGGGGCTGGCGCTGCTGCTCGCCTCCCCCGCATTTCAACGAGCCTAACAATGCTCGATTTCGATCGACGTTTTGGCGGCAGTCCCGACGACCCGCGCACGCTGGTGGTCGTGTTCCTCCGGGGTGGGGCCGACGGGCTGACGCTCGTCCCCCCGCTCGGCGACGATGAGTACCATCGCGCGCGCCCTCGGCTTCGCGTCGGCGAGCGGGAGGGAGTGCGGCTCGATGACCGATTCGGCCTCCACCCTCGCCTGGCGCCGCTGGCCAGGCACTTTCAGACGGGGGAGCTGGCCATCGTGCACGCCGTCGGCTCGGAGGACGACACCCGCTCTCACTTCGAGGCGCAGGACCTCATGGAGCACGCCGGCCCCACCGCCGGCGGTTGGCTGGGTCGCTTTCTGCGCTACCGTCCCGGGCGCCCGGGGGCCTCGCTGTCCGCCGTGGCGTTGGGCACGGGGCTGCCCGAGTCGCTCCGCGGCGCGCCGGCCGCGTCCGTGCTGCGATCGCTGGACGATTACTCGTTAGGCGACGACGCCGGGCCACTCCTGCGCGAGCTGGCCGCGCTCTACCTCGCGGGTGCCGACGCCC
>DATFFZ010000217.1:0-13390 GCA_035249845.1 Gemmatimonadaceae bacterium | reverse complement strand
CCGAGACCGTGCTGCCTTCCGGCGGCGTCCCGCGGGAAAACTCCGTTCGCGGTATTCCGTGGCCGCGAACGCATGCTCACAATGGCGTCGCCGTGAGCTCGCGGCAATAGGGATTCTCCGCACGAAGCGGCAGGGTTTCCCCGCATGGTCGGAGCACCTTCCGCGGAACGTCGGGAACGTCGAGCACCGCCGCGAGAGTGGTGGTGCCTCTTGGTGAGGATGAACGCCGGGTGCTAGCGTGTGCTTTCCAGATAGATCAGCGCCAGTCCCAACACGTAGATCACCGCCATGGTCGCGCCACTCGGCTCCAGCATCGAGAAGCGGCGTGTCGCGCGGAAGACCAGCGCCGCCAACCCCGTCGACATGAGAGCCACTCCGGCGAGCGCCGACACCAGATGCACCTCGCTCGCCGCGGAGAGCACCGGTCCGCCGTGCGCGAGATCGAGGGCGATCAGGATGCTCATGTTCAGCGCGTTGCTGCCGAAGAGATTGCCCACCGCCAGGTCGTAGGAGCGCATCCGAACCGCGGCCAGTGACGTCACCAGCTCGGGGAGGGAAGTGGACAGCCCCACCAGCCAGGTGCCGACGAACGTCGTTCCCAAACCGGTGAGCACCGCCAGCGCCGCCGCCGACCTGGCGAAGAATGGAGCGGCAACGAGGATCACCAGGGCCGCGGCCGCAAAGCGAAGGGCGGCGCCCCGAAGGGTTGGGACCGTCGCGGCCACGGCATCATCCCGTGGCGCGTGGTCCGCCGCCTGATCCAGCGCCGCGGTCTCGATCGTCGTGCCGGCTTGCCGCGCCGTGGCGGTGTGCCGGAAGATCGCGCGAGTTCCAGCAAGATAGATGGCGACGATCAGCAGCGACCCCGGTCCGACGCGCAGGAAGGACGCTTCGGGGCGCATGACGAGAAGCGCGCCGGCGATGCACGTGAGCAGGATCGCCAGCGCGGCGTACAGGGCGTGATCGAGCGTCGCCTTTCGAAAGAGCTCCGACCCCACCGGCATCAGGGTGATGACCGCCAGAATGAGCATGTTGGCCATGCCGCTTCCGAAGAGATCGCCCACGGCGAGGTCCGGTGCGCCGAGCCGGACGGCCGCGATGTCGGTCGTGAGCTCCGGGAGGGAGGTGGCGGCGGCGACCAGTATGGATCCGATCCAGAGACCGCCGAGCCTGGTTCGCGCGGCGATCACATCGCCGCTGCGCGCGAGCGCGGTACCGGCGGCGACCACCAGTACCGCGCTCAGCGAAAACCCCAGGATGATGGCCGTTGGCGTCATCACCGACGCGTCGTGGCCTGCGTGCGAGCCGCGTCGAGCAGCACCCGCTGCTCCGCCGAGGCGATCTGTCGCCGCGCGGCGTCGATGGCGTCGGGGTTCACCGAGATCGAGTCGATCCCCCATCGCACCAGCATCTCCGCGTACTCCGGATACACCGACGGCGCCTGGCCGCAGATCGAGCAGGTGAGTCCCAACCGGTGGCTCTCGCGCACGATCGCCTGAATGGTGTCGAGCACGGCACGGTCCCGCTCATCGTACAACGGCGAGACGATCTCGCTGTCCCGATCGACGCCGAGCACCAGCTGCGTCAGGTCGTTGGAGCCGATCGACACGCCGGTGACGCCGAGTCGCGCGTACTCCTCCAGCCACGACACGACCGAGGGGACCTCCGCCATCACCCACAGCTCGAAGCCGCGCGCGCCGCCGAGCGGGCTTTCGTCCACCAGACGCTTGCACTCGCGCATCTCCCAGCCGGTTCGCACGAACGGGATCATGAGATGGAGGTTCGGGAACTCCTTCCGCACTTCGTGCAGCACACGCAGCTCGAGGGCGAAGAGGTCGGGCTCCTTCACGTAACGGTAGCAGCCGCGGTAGCCGATCATCGGATTCTCTTCCCGCGGCTCGAACTCCTCCCCGCCTCGCAGGCTCCGGAACTCGTTGGAGCGGAAGTCCATCGCCCGGTAGATCACCGGCCGCGGATGGAAGGCGCGACCGAAGACGCGGAGCTTGTCGGCCATCCGCCTGACGAGCTCCTCGGAGCGACCCTCGGCCAGCAACGTTCGCGGGTGCGTGCGATCGAGGGCATCGAGCAGCATGAACTCGGCGCGCAGCAGTCCGACGCCGTCGACATCCCGGGCCGCGACTGCCTCGGCGCGGTCGGGCTCGGCCAGGTTGACGTACAACTTCGTGCCGGTGACGATCCTGGCAAGCGCGGCTGCCGCCGTAGGGGCGGGCGTGGTCGGCGCGGGGGCGGACACCGCCGGCGCGGCGCCCGCCGACACCGTTCCATCGGTGCCATTCACGGTGACCAGCACGCCGCCGCCGAGCACTCGCGTGCCGTCACGGGTGCCGACCACGCAGGGGATCCCGAGCTCTCTCGAGACGATGGCGGCGTGCGACGTCATCCCTCCGGCGTCGGTGACGATCGCCGCGGCTCGCCGCATGATGGGCACCCAGTCGGGAGAGGTCATGCGGGCCACCAGCACCTCGCCCGGCTGAAGGGCGGCGGCGTCGGTGGTGCTCTCCAGCACGCGTACCTTGCCCGTGGCCGTACCGGGGCTGGCGCCCAATCCCTTGATCAGCACGCCCGCCGTCGCGATCGGCGTGGCAACGCGCGGTTTCTCCGCCAGCGTCGTAATCGGCCGCGACTGCGTGAGGTAGATCTCCCCTGCGTCGATGGCGAACTCGATGTCCTGCGGCGCGCCGTAGTGCCGCTCGACACGCGACGCCAGCTCGGCCAGGCGACGAAGCTCGTCGTCGGAGAGCACGGGGGTGGTCGCTCGCGGGTCGCTGGCCAGATCCACGCGAGTCGTCTCGCCGGTCGCCGCGTCTCGCATGAGCAGGAACTCCTTGCGTCCGACGTTGCGCTCCAGGATCCTGGCCCCCTCCTTCTGGATGACGTAGCGATCGGGGGTGACCTGGCCGCCCACCACCACCTCCCCCAGCCCCCACGCCGCTTCGATCACGAGGCGCGTGGCATCGTGGGTCGATGGGTCGGCGGTGAACAGCACGCCGGACTTCGCCGCGCCGACCATCCGCTGCACGATCACGGCGACCGGCATCTCCGCCGGCATGCTCTGCGAGAGGCGATAGAAGAGCACCCGAGCGCCGAAGGTCGAGGCCCAGCACAGCCGGACGGCGCGAAGCAGGTCGTTCTCGCCCTGGACGTTGAGGTAGCTCTCGAACATCCCGGCGAAGGAGAATTGCGCCGTGTCCTCCGCGGTGGCGGACGATCGCACCGCCACCAGCGGAGCGCCATCGCCGCCGCCTAGCGAGCGATAGGAGGTGAGGATCTCGTCGCGCAGCTCCTCGGGCAGCGCGACGTCGGCCACGAGTGCGCGGATGGCGGCTGCCCTGCGCTGGAGCGCCGCCGAGTCGTTGATGTCGAGTCCCTTCAACTCGGCCGTCACGCGGCTCGCCAGCCCGCTTGCCTCCAGGGCTCGCTCGTAGGCGGCGACGGTGATCACGAAGCCGGGCGGGATCGGGAGCCCGGCACGCGTCATCTCGCCGAGGTTGGCCGCCTTTCCTCCGACGAGCGCGAGGTCGCGCCGGCCGATGTCACCGAAGGCGCGTGTATAGGGCGCGGCGGTGGGGACGGCGACGTCCGTGCTCTCGTTCGCGGGGGCGATCACGGTTGCGGTCATGGCCTACCTCCCGGGTGCGGGCAGCACCGCGGGTAGGGTGCCGCGCTCGATACGCTCAGGTTGAGCGATCTTCCCGGCGGCGGCAGTGGGGGAAAGCCTCAACGACTGTCCGGTGTTCGCTGAAAAGGACACAGGCTCTTGACTAATCAAAAAATATTGATATGTTCACCCCATGACGACGATCGCGCCTGTCCGGCTGTCGCGTGGCGCCGAGCTCTTTCACGCACTCTCCGACGAGACCCGTCTGGCCCTGCTCGACATGCTGCGGGGCGGAGAGAAGTGCGTGTGTGATCTGCAGAGCGCGCTCGGGGCGGCCCAGTCGAGGCTCTCCTTCCACCTCAAGGTGTTGAAGGACGCCGGACTGGTGGACGATCGCCGGGAAGGGCGTTGGTCGTATTACAGGATCACTCCCGAGGCATTGCGCGAGGTGCACGATCTCGCGGTGGCAATGCAGCCGGTAGTGGAATCGAAGCGCAGCCTTCGTATCGGGCGCTGCTGCGGCTGACATCGTCGATGACGGGTACCGCGCAGCGCCTTTCGTCGGCGCAATCCATCAACTTTTCTTGATTGACGGAGCACTCCCAATGAATGGCACCACCGATCTCGTGACCACCGTGCAGGAGAAGTACGGCGCCGCCGCCCGGCGGGTGCTGGACCGTCCCGGCAACGAGCTGCCGCAGAAGGCGTCCTGCTGCGACAGCGGCTGCTGTGGTGGCACCAGCGATGACCCGATCACCTCCAACCTCTACGTCCGCGGCGAGACCGACGCCCTCCCCGAGAACGCGGTCCTGGCCTCGCTCGGCTGCGGCAACCCCACCGCGCTCGCCGAGCTGGCGCCCGGTGAGACCGTTCTCGACCTCGGCTCGGGCGGAGGGATCGACGTCCTCCTCTCGGCGCGTCGCGTGGGCCCCACCGGCAAGGCGTACGGGCTCGACATGACCGACGACATGCTCGAGCTCGCCCGCCGCAACGCGGCGGAGGCGGGCGTCACCAACGTGGAGTTCCTGCGCGGCCAGATCGAGCGGATCCCGCTGCCTGACGAGTCGGTGGACGTCATCATCTCCAACTGCGTCATCAACCTCTCCGGCGACAAGCGGCGCGTGCTGCGCGAGGCGTACCGCGTCCTCAAGCCCGGCGGACGCTTCGCGGTGTCCGACATCGTGGTGCAGGGGGAGCTGCCTGACGAGGTGACGCGCAGCATGGAGCTGTGGGTCGGCTGCGTGGCCGGCGCGCTCCGCGACAGCGAGTTCGTGTCGCTCCTCGAGGAGGTCGGCTTCGAGAACGCCAGCGTGGAGATGACCCGTACGTACGACGCGGAGGATGCGCTCGGATTCCTGGCCGGCACCGGTCTCGACGCCGACCGGATCGCGCGCGAGGTTTCGGGGCGTGTCGGTGCCGCGTTCGTCCGTGCACACAAGCCGAGCCGAGGATGATCCAACCCATCACATCGCCGAACATCCGACCCGCGCGTGGGGAAGACCTGCCGCGGGTCGAGCAGCTCCTCGTGGACGCCAGCCTCCCCACCGAGGGCCTGGCAGAGGTGCTTCAGAGCTTCCTGGTGGCGGAGCTGGGGAGTGATCTGGTGGGCGTCGCCGGGCTGGAGGTCTGCTGCGAAAATGCCTTGCTTCGTTCCGTGGCGGTGGCGCCCGATTGGCGAAGTCGCGGCCTCGGGCGCGCGCTGGTGACGCGCGTGATCGCCGAGGCCGAGTCGCGCGGGATAAACGCGCTTTACCTCCTGACGACGACGGCGGAGCGGTACTTTCCGTCGTTCGGCTTCGTGGAGGTGACTCGCGACGCTGTGCCGGACGACATCCGGCAGACGTCGGAGTTCCGCGAGGCCTGTCCGGCGTCGGCGGTGGTGATGGCTCGGCCGCTGCACGCCGCGGCCCGGTGAGGCCATGACCCGGATTCGCGATCAGGGTTAGTTGACGGGGAGGGGCCGCCAAGTGGCGGCCTTTCCTGTCGCCATCCCTGGCGCCGGTGGAACGCTTTCTGCGCCGCCCGTCGGCGTGATCCCGACCGACAAGGGCTCGTTGCAGACGCCGGCTCGCCGGTGCGAGGAGGTCATCGCCGCGTTGGAGGCGTATCTGGCCGGCGCACTTCCGCTTTCGGAGCTGATCCCGATCGCGTCGCACCTGGAGGGGTGTCTCCCGTGCATGCACAGGCTGGAGCTGCGCCGCGCGACGCTCGTGGTGCTGACCGCGGCCGACGGTGACGGGGACGGGGACAGGGACCCGGCACGAGGCGCGGAGCTGACATGACGGATGGCAGCCTGGGCGCGTTCGCCGTGGTCGGCATCTGCGGAAGTCTCCGGAAGGGGTCGTTCAACCGCGCGCTCCTGAATGCCGCGCAGGGGTTGGCGCCGGCCGGAATGGTGATCGAGACGATCGAGATCGGCGCCCTCCCCTTCTTCAACGCGGATCTCGAGGTGGAGGGCGACCCGCCGGCGGTCGCCGCCTTCAAGCGCCAGATCGAGACCGCCGACGGCGTGCTGATCGCCACCCCGGAGTACAACGATGGCGTCCCCGGCGTGCTCACCAACGCCATCGACTGGGCGTCGCGCCTCCCCGGCCGCGCGCCGCTCACGCTCAAGCCGGTGGCGTTGATGGGCGCCTCGCTGAGCCAGGTGGGGACGGCGCGGGCGCAGGCGCACTTGCGCCAGATGCTCTCGCACGCGAACGCGCGCACCCTTCCGCCGCCGGAGCTCCTGGTCGCTCTCGCTCAGAGCAAGTTCGACGCGAATCTCGCGCTGATCGACCCGGGAACGACCACGGTCCTGACGCTCCTCCTCCAGCGCTTCGCGCGCTGGATCCTGCGCGAGCGGGCCGCGAGAGAAGCGGAAGCCTCGTTCACACAGGCGGGGATCGAGAGACGACGAGGCGCGGCGTAGCATCGAAGATGTGGAGCGATGTGCGATCGACATATGACGATATGACGATTGCATCGCGGAGGTGCGATGTGGATGGGCCATGTGCGATCGACGCCATGTGCGGGTCGGAGCCCCTCGCACATCCTCGATCCACATCGCCCATCGCACCTACAATCGTCATATCGTCATATGTCGATCGCACATCCGCGATGCCCCCCTTGACGGCGAAGACATGTTCTCTTAACCTCCCCTTACAACTGAGCTCGTGGTGATTTGCCGCGTATTGCAGCCACGTTAAACAAGTGCTAAAAAGCGACCCGCCCGCGGCCCATCAGCCCGGGCGATCTTGTTAGGCAGGCGCGTCTCCCTCGCGCCGCCCGACCGGCCGCTTTCACCGAGCGGCCGGTTTTGCTTTTTCACGGGCGGTACGCACAGGAACGAAGCGAGGAGCAGAACGTGAGCAGCTCGAGATCCCTCACCGGCGGGAAAGTCACCGTCAACACGCTCGCCGCGCTCAAGTGCGGTGGCGATCCGGTGGTGCTGGTCACCGCCTACGACTACCCGACCGCCGTCTTCGCCGACCGCGCCGGCATCGACGTCCTCCTCGTGGGTGACTCGGTGGCCATGACGATGCTCGGTCACGAGACGACGCTCGCCGTCACGCTGGACGAGATGCTCGTTTTCGCCCGCGCCGTCTGCCGCGGCGCCGGACGCGCGCTCGTCGTCGGCGACATGCCATTCCTCTCCTATCAGCCGAGCGACGAGACGGCGATACGGAGCGCGGGCGCCTTCATCGCGGCCGGGTGCGCGGCGGTGAAGTGCGAGGGGGGCGTCCGCGTCGCGCCTCGCGTACGCGCCATGACCGATGCCGGGATCGCCGTCATGGGTCACCTCGGTCTCACCCCGCAATCGTACGGACAGCAGGGTGGCTACCGCGTCCGAGGGAAGACGCTCGCCGCCACGCGGCGGCTCGCGCACGACGCGCGCGCCCTCGAGATCGCCGGGGCGTTCGCCATCCTCCTCGAGGCCGTGCCTCCCGCGGCCGCCGCCTACGTTCGGAGCTCCGTGTCCGTCCCGGTCTACGGCATCGGCGCCGGCCCCGATGTCGACGGGCAGCTGCTCATCTCCCACGACCTGCTCGGCGCCTTCGCTGGCGACGTTCGGCCGCGCTTCGCCAAACGCTACGCCGCCCTGGGCGAGGAGATCGAGCGCGCGTTCGCCGAATACGCGGCCGACGTCCGTTCCGGCTGCTTTCCGGGCGCCGAGCACGTGTACGCCATCGACCAGAGGGAGGACGCCCACATCCGCGCCGAAGGGAGGCTGTCGCCCGCCCCCACCCCGTGCGCCGAGCCGCGCTTTTCCCCATCATTCGTGGAGGTGTGAGATGTCAGTCACCGTGCAACTGCCCACCGTGCTCGCGCGCCACGCGGGATCGCGGACGCTCGAGCTGGACGGACGAACCGTCGGCGAAGTGATCGCCGCGGCGGCGTCACGCTGGCCCGAGCTCGGACCGCGGCTCCGCGACGCCGATGGGAAGCCGTATCGATACGTGAGCTTCTACCTGAACGACGAGGACATCCGCTTTCACGGCGGTTTTGGCGCGCCGGTCGTCGACGGCGACGAGCTCATCATCATCCCCGCGATCGCCGGAGGCTGACGGTGACCTCGCTGCTCGAGACCAACGTGACGCCGGAGGCGAGCCGCGGCGCCGATCTCCCGCCGCTCGAGAACGAGGAGATCCTCCGCTACAGCCGCCACCTCATCCTGCCGCAGGTGGGGCTGGAAGGACAGCGCCGCCTCAAGGCGTCGCGCGTGCTGCTCGTGGGTGCCGGCGGGCTCGGCTCACCGGTGGCGCTCTACCTTGCCGCCGCCGGCGTCGGCGAGATCGGCCTGGTCGACTTCGATGCGGTGGATCTCACCAACCTCCAGCGGCAGATCCTGCACGGCACCAGCGACGTGGGCCGCGCCAAGCTCGACTCGGCGCGCGACCGCATCGCCGACCTCAATCCCAACGTCCACGTCCGCACCTTCGACGCGCGCCTGACGAGCGAGAACGCGCTCGACATCATCCGCGACTACGACGTGGTGGTGGATGGCACCGACAACTTCCCCACGCGCTATCTCACCAACGACGCCTGCGTCCTCTCCGGCAAGCCGAACGTCTATGGGAGCATCTTCCGCTTCGAGGGGCAGGCGTCGGTCTTCGCCACCGCTGACGGCCCGTGCTACCGCTGCCTTTTCCGCGAGCCGCCGCCGCCCGGCATGGTGCCGAGCTGCGCCGAGGGCGGAGTGCTGGGCGTGCTGCCGGGGCTGATAGGCACCATCCAGGCGACCGAGACGATCAAGCTCCTGTTAGGCATCGGCCAGCCGCTCATCGGCCGGCTGCTCCTGGTGGACGCGCTCCGCATGCAGATGCGGACGTTGACGCTGCGTCGCGATCCGAGCTGCCCGGCCTGCGGGACGCGCGAGCTCACCGAGCTCATCGACTACGAGGAGTTCTGCGGCGTGCGCGCCGAGGAGCGGCGGGCCGCCGCGCTGGCCATTCCCGAGATCACGCCGGCCGAGCTGGCGGGCCGCCTGGCGCGCGGCGACGACGTGGACATCATCGACGTGCGCGAGCCCCACGAGTGGGAGATCGCGCGGATCCCCGGGGCGCGGCTGGTGCCGCTCGGAACCCTGGTCGAAGCGCTCTCCTCCCTCGACAGCGCGCGCGAGCTGGTGCTCTACTGCAAGAGCGGAGCGCGAAGCGCGCGCGCCGTGCAGCAGTTGCAGGCTGCCGGTTTCCGAAAAGTGGCGAGCCTCACCGGTGGCATCGCGCGCTGGAGCGACGAGGTGGATCCCACCGTCCCCAGGTACTGAGCCGAGCATGACCACGGTGCGGGCCGAGACCTTCCGCGCGCTCCCGCAGCGGTGCCGTGTGTGCGGCGCCGAGGAGGAGGCGGCTCCGGTTGCCGTGTGCGAGCGCTGTCTCGGTCCTCTCGACCCGATGTATCCGCCGTCGCGCGCGCTCCCCGGCCGACGCGCCATCGAGGAGCGCGCGCCGTCGCTCTGGCGATACATCGAGTGGCTTCCCTTCGAGGGCGCGCCCGCGCTCTCGCTCGACAGCGGCTTCACGCCCCTGGTGGACGCGCCGCGACTGGCCGATTCGTTAGGCGTGGCCCGCGCCTGGGTGAAGAACGACGCCGTGTCGCACCCCACGCTCTCCTTCAAGGATCGCGTGGTGGCCACCGCCATCAACGCCGCGCATGTCTTCGGTCTGTCCACCGTCGGCTGCGCGTCCACCGGTAACCTCGGCAACGCCGTCGCCGCCCACGCCGCGCGTGCCGGGCTCGAGGCCTGGGTGTTCATCCCCGAGGAGCTGGAGGCGGGAAAGGTGATCGGCAGCGCGATCTACGCGCCGCATCTGGTGCGGGTGCGCGGCCACTACGACGACGTGAACCGGCTGTGCGCGCAGGTGGCCGACCGCTTCGGCTGGGGGATCGTCAACGTCAACCTCCGGGGCTACTACGCGGAAGGCTCCAAGACGATGGCGTTCGAGATCGCCGAGCAGCTCGGCTGGCGGCTGCCGTCGGCCGTGGTGGTGCCGATGGCCGGCGGCTCGCTGGCCACCAAGCTGCATCGCGGTTTCTCGGAGTTTGTGGAGGCGGAGCTGGTGAGCGGTGCCCTGCCGCGACTCTACGGCGCGCAGGCGTCGGGGTGCGCGCCGATCGTCAGGCTGGTGGAGCGCGGCGGCGACGAGATCGTGCCGGAGGTGCCGGACACCATCGCGCGCTCGATCGCCATCGGAAACCCCGCCGACGGCCGCTTCGCGGCGAGCGCCATCCGCGAGTCGCGTGGCGGGGCGCAGGCGGTGAGCGACGAGGAGCTGGTGCGCGGCATTCGCCTGCTGGCGGAGACGACCGGGATCTTCGCCGAGACGGCGGGTGGCGTGGCGGTGGCGGCGGCGCTGGCGCTCCGGAAGCGTGGCGAGCTGCGGGCCGACGATGAGGTGGTGATCTGCCTGACGGGAAACGGCCTCAAGACGCTGGAGGCGGTTCGTGATGCGCTCCCCGAGGCGCCGCTGATAGACGCCAGGGTGCGCGAGGTGGCGGCGCTGGTCGAACGGCGCGGATGAAGGACCGGCGACATCTCGAGCGGGCCATCGCCGTGGCGCTGGAGTCGGAGCGGCGTGGAAACCTCCCGATCGGCGCGGTGATCGTGCTGGATGACGAAGTGCTCGCCGAGGGGCACAACGCGGTGGCGCTGCCGCACCGTCACCCCGGCCGGCACGCCGAGATGGAAGCGCTGGCGCGTGTCCCCGAACATCTATGGATGCGCTCGCGCGAGATGACCTGCTACACGACGCTCGAGCCATGCGTGATGTGCTTTGGCGCGCTCCTCCTGCACGGCGTTGGGCGGATAGTCTTCGGCGCGCGCGATCCGCAGGGCGGCTCCAGCGTGCTGCTCGAGCACTTGCCGCCGTACTACGCCGGTCCGGAATGGCGGCCGGCGATCGAGGGTCCGGTGGCGCAGGACGAGTGCGAGCCGCTGTTCGAGAGGGCGTACAGCCGCTACCTGACGCTGGAATCGGAGCGGCGCTAGTTCCCCTTGGCGCCGGAGAGTGGCCGGGCGAGATCGATCGGCTCGGGGGCGGCCTGGTGCACGACGTGCCGCCCGGAGGCGGCCGAGCGGATCAGCAGCTGGCCCTTCTCGAACTGTCCGTCGGCGCGGAAGGGGAAGGCGCCGAGCCGGCGCACGGCGCGGAGCGTCCAGGAGGCGACCTCGTTCCGCACCGGTGCCTCGCCCACGAAGATCAGGTCGCCGCTCGTCAGGTAGATGGCGATGTGGATGGCGTCACCCGACGCGTCGGGCGAGGTGAGCACCAGCGCCGCCGTGGAATACGTGCCTAACGAGCGATTGCGCAGCGCGCCGATGGCGAAGATCGCCTTGCGCTTGCGCAACGTGGCCAGCGCATCGGACCCGGTGAGCTCGCGGTTGAGCAGCACCATCCCGCTGCACCGGTCGCACCGAAACTCGTACATCGGCTCGGTGACCAGCTCGATCCCGTACGGCCGCGCGCCGAGCGACAGGAGGGTGCGCTCCGCCTCGGCGCTCAGCGCGTTGCGGACGCGGATGCGCCCGTTGGCGCCGGGCGTCTGCTCCAGCAGCTCCGGCGGCGCGGCGGCTCGCGGCGGCTCGTGTCCGTCGATCCCGAGGCGGTGGGTGATGAGGAGCACGGCGAACTCGGCGTGCTTTCTGGCGGCGCCCCTGGTGTCGGGGAGGACGCGCTCGATCGCGTCGAGCGCTTCGCGTCCGCCGATCTGCCCGAGCGCGCGGAGGACGCCGGCGAGGATTACCGTGTCGGTCGGGCGCAGCGCCCGAACGAGTATTCGCTCGGCGGCGATGCGATCGGTACGGGGAAGGGAGACGGCGGCCAGGTGGCGGATCCTGGTGGGCGCCGATTCGTCCTCCAGCAGCGCGCGCAGCTCCTCGTGGGCGTTCGGGTAACCGGAGGCCAGCAGTTGCTCGATGGCGGCTGTCCTCGGAATCTCGGAGCTCTGGCCGCGGACCGCATCTCTGATCTGGCGCAGGTCGCCTGACGCGGCCGTCGGCTGGGGCGCGGCGCCGGCAGGGCGAAGGTGGGGAGAGCGCGGGATCGACATGTCACACCTCTATTGAAACGCGGCGCACTCCGTGATGAGACAGTGGGAGCGGAAGGTCTCCCCCTGGCTCCCGGTCAGGCCTCGGGCACCGGTGGTCGACATCAGGTTGTTCGGATCGCCGGAGTGATCGTCGTAGCCGAGGAAGTGCCCCATCTCGTGGGCGCAGACCGTGGCCGTGAGCTCCGGATCGGCCGACTCGATCGCCACCACCATCCCCGAGCCCTTGCCATCTTTGTCGCAGTCGCCGCGGCCCGGCGAGGAACCGATGGTGCTGCCCGAGTAGGTGAGGACGAGGAAGAGGTCGAGTCCGTCGTTGTCCACCGAGTAGCGGTCGCAGAGGTCATCCGCCTCGCCGTCGCCGCTGATGTGCTCGAACCCGTCGGCGTCGAGCACGTTGACGGAGAAGTGCTGGACCCTGGCGACGCCGATCTGCACCTGGTCGTAGATCTGCCGGATGCGGTGCACCGCCAGATCCACCTCTCGCTCGGCGGCCTCGCGCTCGTTCTGGAAGAGGAGCGCATCGAAGCCCATGCGGATCATGTTGAGGTGCAGGAGGTGCGGCCGCCTAACGCGCTCCATCTGCTGGCGGAGGGAGAGCGTCTCGGGCGCGCGACGGAGCCCGAAGAACGCGTGCAGCACCGACCGTCGCCCCGTGTAGCCGAGGCAGCGAAAGTGCGCGGTGAGGGAGTGCATGGGTTGCGGCTCGTCGGGCTACTGGAGCGCGACCAGCACCGGCACCAGTCCGGCGCCATTGCGGAGCGCTCCCATCGATTTGCCGATGACGCTGCCGAACGCGCGCGCGGCATCGTTGGCGCGCATGGCGTGGCCGGGTGTCGCCGACGTGGTGAGGAGGTCGCCCACCTCGATCGGCGCGTAACCGGCGTCCACCCAGCAGTGGACGCGTCCGACCAGGGCGATCGGGAGGCGGTTGCGTTTGTTCGACGGGTCGCGTCCGAGGACGATGCCAGGCCGGGTGTCGCCGGCGCCCGCCACGATTCCTGCCACGCGACGGTCGTATGGTTTTTCGGCGAGGTGGAGCACTCCGTCGTCGGCGAGCGACAGGACGCTCCCCGGCGTGATGGAAGCCGCGTCGTGCACGTCGAGCTCTTCGGCGCAGTCGCCGTTCCGGATGAGGATGTCGCCCGCGGCGGCGTTGAGGTGGATGGAGGCCGCGCTCGGGTTCTCGCGGTTGTCGTTGGCGGCGAAGAGGAGCACGTCGCCGTGCGCGCCGCTGCCGCC
>DATFFZ010000216.1:0-14081 GCA_035249845.1 Gemmatimonadaceae bacterium | reverse complement strand
CTCATCGAGGTTGTTGATGACGTGGATGCGCACCGGCTTCCCGCGCTCCAGCTCCAGCACGGGCCCGGGCAGCTCCACTGAATCCCGCTTCGGCGCGCTACCCGCCCGCTGCAGCACGAAGCCGTAGGCCGGCGCGCGCGTTATGAGTGCGCCCGGCTTCCTCTGGACCAGCAGCCGCATGTCGCGCGCGCCTTCCATGGAGGGCGCACGATGATCGGCGTTCGGGTTCACGTGAAGGCCGATGACCAGGCCGGCCATGCGGTGTCCGTTGGACCCTTCGTTGGGCCCGTGCGACGCCGCGTGATGCGCGGTGTCCCGAGGGGAGCCCGCCAGCGACGACGACTCGTCCATGTGGAAGGAGAAATGACAGTGGAAGACCCAGTTTCCCGGCGTGGTGGCGGCAAAGGCGAGGGTGAGCGTTCCGCCGGGCGGGAGGAGACGCGTGTTGAACAGCGACTGGCGCTCGGCGGCGATGGGCCCGTCCTTCCCCCACGAACCCTCGGACTCCACCCGATAGTAGAAGCCGTGGAGGTGCATGGGGTGGTGGATGGCCAGCGTGTTCAACACGCGGAAGCGCGTGCTGTCCCCCTGCTGGAGGGTGATGCGCTCGGTGTTCGGCCATCCCTTGCCGTTGATGACCGCCACCACCTCGAATGGGCGGAGCGTGCCCGGGTATGGATGAAACCACTCGCTCATGAGGAGCACGTGGTCATCGGTGCGCGCGCCGGGCGCGTCGACGATGATCGCGCCGTTGAGCTGGCTGTCGAGCCAGAGTCGATCATCCAGCGTCGTCCCCTTGAACGCACCCCAGTAGAAGTAGCTCCCCGGGACGTCGAGCTTGTACCGCAGCTCGCGCGTGGCGCGCGGAGCGAGGTGCACGGTGTCGGCGGACTCGCCGAGCCCGGGGCGGAAGCCGCCGAGGACGAGGGCGGAGTCGAGCAAGTTGCGGAGCGTGAGTCGGACCTCGGTGCCCTGCGGCACGCGGATCATCGGTCCCGGAACCACGGGCCCGCGGCCGCGCTCGGCAAACGCGAAGATCGGAACCTCCGGCTCGTCCGTGCTCTCGGGGTGCCAGGCGCTCTCCACGACGTCGAGCGCGAGGGTGAGGGTGCGTCCGCGCAACGCGCCGGAGGCGAGGCGATTCCCGTGCACCGTCGCTCGCACGGCGGTGGGCGAGGGCTGGGGAAGGGGAACGCGGGGGAGCGCCGCCACCAACTGCGGCTGCACGCCGAAGGTCAGTGAAGCGAGGAGCGCGAGGGTGAGCACGATGGGGGCTCCGGAGGTTGGAGGGCGCTACAAGGTATACGCACCCGGTCTCGGGCGAAACCGGCGGGAAGACCGCGAGGCGACCGGGCGTCAGCCGAGCTCGGGTCCGGCGATGGCGAGCACCAGCGAGGAGGTACCGAGGGCGCTGGGTGCGCCACGCCACATCCGGTAGAGGTCTCGCTGCCTGACGAGTCCACGCGAGGTCAGCGCATCCGGAGGGAGTGCGAAGCCGGTGTTGACGTCCATGTAGACGCGCCTGCCGGCGAGCCGCGCGTGCATCGCGTCGAGGAGGGCGAGCGCCGAGCTGGAGTCGCTGGCGATGAGCGGCCCGATGTAGTCGGCGCGATGGCCGGGTCGCGCCAGCGCGAAGGCGGTCGGCACCGCGGCGTTGCTCGAGCCGGCGACGAGTGCCGGCACGTGCGCGTCCTCCAGCAGCGCCGACAGAACGTCGACGCGGTCGAGTCCGAACGCGTCGCGGTCGAGCGCCTGCACGCCTTCCAGATGATCCCCAAGAAACTCGGTCGCGCCATCGCTCGGCCGCGGCCGCGCCACTCCTTCCCAGCGCTGGACGATGAGCTCGGTGACGAACCCCAGCTTCTCGTACAGCGGCTTGCCCGCGGGCGTGGCGTCGAGCTTGACGCTCATCACTCCTCGCCGCGCCAGATGCTCGAGCGCCGCTTCCATGAGACGACGTCCGACCCCGTGGCCACGCAGCTCGGGATGAACCAGCACCATCCCGATCCAGGCCAGCTCGCTACCGAAGCGCAGTGTCGTGGTGGTACCGACCAGCCGATCATCCAGGCGCGCCGCGAACGACCCATCGGGATCGAGCCGCAACACGCGCCGCCAATCGGACTCGGTTTGGTTCCAGCTCTCCAGCGACTGGAGCTCCAGCGCCGCGGGAACGTCAGCGGCGCGGAGTGCGGTGATGCGCATCGGGAAGAGGGAATAGGGAACAGGGAACGGGAACAGCGATGACGTCCGAATCCGCCGTTCCCGTTCCCTGTTCCCTATTCCCGTAACCCGCTTTCCTACTGCCTGTGGTACGCGACGCCCTTGTCCTGCGCCTGCTGGATCGCCACCACCATCCCCGGAACCAGCTCCACGCCCGGGAGGATGTTGGCCTTCAGGTCTTCATAGACCACGTTGGGCTCCAGCCCACGCGACTTCGCCAGCAGCCCCGAGAAGATCGTCAGCGCGTTGTTGCAGAGGATCGTCGTCGTGCCGCGCTTCTGAAGCGCTTCGATGCTGGCCGCGGGGAGCGGACCGCCGAGGATGATCGGCGCGGTACGCCACGGGTTGGCCGTCCACGGCTGCCCATCCGGACCGTTCATCTTCATGAACTCGCCGATCTTGTACTTCGACCACATGGCGTCGTTCACGCCGTGGAAGGTCGTGCTGCCATAGAAGGTGAGGATGGCATCGATGTCCGCGTCCTTCACCCCGTAGGCTTTGTTGTACGTGTCGTAGAAGTTCATGATGTGCACGAGCGGAATCCCGTCGCCCGGGGCGGGCGTGTCGAACAGCTCGCGGTACTTGCCGTTCAGACCCTTCAGCCATTCGTCCTTCGGCGCGTCCGAGGACGTGGACTCGGGACCCCTGAAGCCGACGACTGCGAAAGCCAGCGCCGCGGCGGTCGCGAGGAATGCGGTACCGCGCACGACGCGCGAAGTTGTGAACCTCATACTGCCTCCCGTGGAGAGTAGTGCATGTGGTGATCGACGACTTCGTGACACGCATGAACGGCTCGTTCATGCTCATTGTGCTCGGCGCAGCCAGAGCCGCGCCGCCATAATGGCCTGTCCTGCTCAGGGCGAACCCTGACCCGGATTTTATTGGGGCCTGCTCCCCCTGTCCATTGGGTCCCCCGGACTTCCCGTTTCACCTCCCCTCGACCGGGCCGGCCGGGCGCCGCCAACATATGGAGTAGCGCCACAACAGATGCTCGTTGATCGCGGCGCCGGCGAGCAGCGGCTCATACGCCCGGCGCGCCTCGGCCATCGTCGGATGGCGCTCACCGTGGGCGTGCTCGCGCCAGAACGCTCGTCGGGCGCGTAGCGTTCCCAGCGATCGGTCGCGGGCGAGGTCGCTCGCCTGCTTGGCCAGCCAGGCCAGGGCATTCTTCGGCAGGTGCCGCAGCCCCGGGCGCTCGAGTACATCGATCACGAGCAGTGACCCGCCGGGGCGCAGCACCCGAACCCACTCGGCGAGCGCCCGCTCCGCCTCGAGGTGATGAAGCACCGCCACCGAGACGACGCAGTCGAACGCCCCATCGCGGAAAGGGAGAGAGAGCGCGTCGCCCAGGAGGAAGCTCAGCCCCGCAAAGGAGGCCGATCGCCGGCGCGCCAGTGCCAGCGTCTCGGTCGAGACGTCGACGCCGACCACCCGCTCCGCGCGCCTGGTCAGCGCCCGGCTCACCGCGCCCGCGCCGCAGCCGACGTCGAGCGCGATCCCGAGGCGCTTGGGCAGAGTGCCCAGCAGCGCACGCTCGTGCGGGCCGAGCCCTCGGTCGCGCGCGGCGTCGATCGCGGCAAAGCGATCGAAGGCCTCACGGACGTGCGAGAGACTCATCGGCCCGTTCGTCCCACCGCGCTTGTTGGATAGTGCGCGGCGTGGAATCTTGGTCGCAACGCCGGCCGCTGCTCCGCCGGACCATCCCGCGCTCCTGAGATACTCATGCCGATCTCCGTGCGACTCCTCGCCGCCATCATCCTCTGCTCACCCGCGTCGATCGCGGTCGTCGAAGCACAGAACCCCTCCGCGCCACCGCCCCGTCCCGCCCGGGTGACGCTCATGCTGGCCGAGCGCGAGCTGGCGTCGAACATCTACCGTTTGGGCTACGCGAAGGGGATCGCCAGCGCGCTGGACGATGGCGTCGCCTTCCTGTACGAGGGTGCGCCGGTGATCGTCGGCCGCGAGAACGTGCAGCGCCTGCTCGAGGCGCAGAGCGCGTTGGCGGGGATGCGCATGGTGGCGCAGCCCATCACCGGCATCGTGTCGGCCGACGGCACGTTCGGCATCACTTACGGCGCGAACATCGTCACTGCCCAGACGCACCCGCGCGATTCGCTGCCGCGCCGGGGATCCTACATCACGGTGTGGCGACGTCCGGCGGGCGGCACGTGGAAGGTGATCGCCAGGGTGGACGCGGATCTGGTGGACCCCGCGACGGTGGTGCTGCCCGACGCGATTCGCGCCCTCCCGGTCGTTCGCGGCGCGCTCATGAACCGTCCGATCCTCGACTTCGCGCAGGCCGACGCCGCCTTCTCGCGCGCCGCCGAGCGGGGCGGCGCGCCGGCGGCGTTCGAGCAGTTCGCCGCCCCAGACGGCGCGACCTTTGGCGGCGGGGGCGCGATCAACCTCGGACCGCCGGCCATCCGCGCATCGCTCCAGGCCGGGCCGGCGGCCAACGCGGCCTGGTCGTGGGTTCCGGTGTACGGTGCGTCGAGCAGCGGCGGCGACCTGGCCTACACCATGGGTGAAGCGACCATCCGTCCGCCCAACGCTTCGGCCGCCAGCGCGTATCACGGCAAGTATCTCACGGTGTGGCGTCGTCAGGCAGATGGCACCGTCAAGTATCTCATCGACGCCGGGAACTCGCGTCCCACGCCGGCGCCCTAGGGGCGCCCAAGGGATGCCGGCGCTCAGCGCGCCAGCTTCTCGAAGAACGCCTTGCGCGCCTTCGCAACCTTGGGTGCGATGACCGCGCGGCAGTAGCCCTGCCCCGGATTCCGGCGAAAGTAGTCCTGGTGGTACTCCTCGGCCGGATAGAACGTCGGAGCGGCCACGAGCTGCGTAACAATGGGATCATCCCACACGCCCTCGGCGGTGAGCGAAGCGATGGCGCGCTCGGCTTCCGCCTGTTGCTCGGGGGAGTGATAGAAGATCACCGAACGGTATTGCGTGCCGACGTCGGCGCCCTGCCGGTCGCGCGTGGTCGGATCGTGGATGGTGAAGAAGACGTCGAGCAGGTCGCGATAGGAGATGATCGACGGATCGAAGGTCACCTGCACGACCTCGGCGTGTCCGGTGTCGCCACCGCACACCTGGTGGTACGTCGGGTTGGTGGGCGTGCCGCCGGCGTAGCCCGAGACGACCTGCTCGACGCCGCGCAGGTCTCGATAGACGGCGTCCAGGCACCAGAAGCATCCACCGCCCAGGGTGGCGATCTCTCGCTGATTTGGGGTCATGTCGTGGAATGTAACGCGGGCGGGGCGGAGCGGGTTCCCCGTCGTCGGCGAGCTTGCGATGAGACAGACCTGTCACTATCATCGAGCTCCTTTCCGCCCGGAGGCTGCAATGACCCAGACCATCGCCTGCAACGACATCATGCCGGGGTGCCAGTACAAGGCCGAGGCCGAGAACGAGCAGGAGCTGATGGCGAAAGTGGCTCGCCACGCCGCCCAGGCCCACGGGATCACCGAGATCACGCCGGAGATCCTGCAGAAGGTGCGGGGCGCGATCAGGGAAGCGTAGCCGTCGATGCGCGTCGTCTCCGTCAACGTCTCGCTCGGACGAACCATCCAGTGGCGAGGGCGCGAGGTTCACACGGGGATCTTCAAGGAGCCCGTCACCGGCCGGGTCATGATCCGCCGAGCGAACGTTGACGGAGACCGCCAGTCCGACCTCACCGTGCATGGCGGCGAGTTCAAGGCGGTGTACGCCTACGCGTCGGAGCACTACGCGTGGTGGTCGCGGGAGCTCGAGCGCGAGCTTCCGCCGGGAATGTTCGGCGAGAACCTGACCATCGATGGGCTCGACGAATCCGCCGTGGCCATCGGCGATCGCTTCGCCGTCGGGGGCGCGGTGCTGGAGGCGGCGCAGCCGCGCCTCCCCTGCTACAAGCTCGGCATCCGCTTCGAGGATGCGCTGATGCCTCGGCGGTTCATGCGAGCCGGGCGGCCGGGCATCTACTTTCGGGTCGTGGAGGAGGGAGACGTGGGCGCCGGCGATCCCGTCACGCGCACGTACGAGGAGCCGCACCGCATTTCCGTGGCGGCGCTCGTCTCGCTCCTGCGGCTGGAGACCCGCGATCCGGAGCTCGCTCGTCGTGTGCTCGACGTGCCCGCGCTCCCGCCGTCGTGGAGGGAGCTGCTGCACGCCGTTCCAGAGCCGGCATGACGACGCCAGACGCGCGAGAGCGCATCCTCGCCACGGCGACCGAGCTCTTCTGTCAGCACGGGATCCACAGCGTGGGCGTCGATCTCGTCATCGCCAAGTCCGGCGTCGCCAAGATGACGCTCTACCGGCACTTCGGCTCCAAGGACGACCTCGTGCTCGCCTTTCTCGATCGCATGAGCATCGCGTGGATGTCGTGGCTCAGGTCGCGCGTGTCGGCGCGCCGTGGACGAAAGGACGATCGCCCGCTCGCGGTCTTCGATGCCCTCGGCGAGTGGTTCGACACACCGGCCTTTCGCGGATGCCCGTTCGCGAGCACGGCGGCCGAGTTCCGCGACCCGGCGCATCCCGCGCACAAGCGGGCGTGGCGGTTCAAGGAGGAACTGCGGGACTATCTCGACGAGCTGCTGCGCGACGTCGGATACGCCAGGAGCGCCGCCCTGGCCGATCAGCTGCTCCTCCTCGCCGACGGGGCGATCGTTCGCGCGGCGATGGAAGGGCGTGGGGATTCCGCGAGAGCGGCAAAGCGCGCCGCCGCGGTCGTGCTGGGCGCCGTCTCGTCAGGCAGCGTCGCTCCCACGCCGGCGCGCGCTCGTCGCGGCGCACTCCGAGCGCGCCGCTAGCTCGCGCCGGAGCGGCTCACCCCGCGCGATCGACGCGCTCCACCACCAGCGTGTAGTTCGCCGCCAGCGCGGCGATGGCGCCAACGGCGATCCACACCGGGGCCAGTACCGCGCCCACCACGCCGATGGTGAGCGGGATCTCGATCAGCGAGCGGCCGTTCTCGTCCTTGATGATCACTCGGCGAACGTTTCCCTGTCGAATGAGCTCCTTGATCTTGGCCACCAGCCCTTCGCCGGAGACCTTGTGCTCCTCGGCATGGACGTTGTCCTCCCTGCCCGGTGACGTCATGCTCCCTCCCTGAGTGAGTGGTGGTCCATCACCCTACGCTCCTTCGGATCGGATGGTGTCGCCGGAGCCGCGCTTGCCCGGCGGCTTTCGGCGCGTATGTTCCGGGTGAGCGCCCGTCACACGGGCACTGATCGCGCTGCCGCGGGGAGGAGCACAGCACGGATGATGGAACAGTCGGAGCGACCTCGCACCCCGGGGCCGCGCCCCCTGCGGTTCGTGCGAAGCCTGTCCCTGAAGCGGCAGCTTCCCCTCCTGATGAGCACGGTGCTCGCCGGCATCCTGGCGACATCGCTCATCCTCACCTACGACACGCTGCGCCGCGCCACGGAGCGCGCCGTACGCGAGCGGCTCGACCGTGCCGCGCGGCAGGTGGCCAGCACCGTCGAGGCGTCCATCCGCGCCCGGGTGGACGTGCTGCGCCGCATGGCGCTCGAGCGGGACATCCGACGACTGATTGCCGTGGCCGCGGCCGATTCCGCCGCGCGCGACTCGTCGGCGCTGGCTGCCGCCGACTCCGCCGCTCGTCAGGCGATCTCCCGTCACCTGGGTCGGGGAGACAGCGCGCTGGCGGTGGAGATCTGGGATGCCGGCGCGCGACGCGTGCTCCTGCATGGGCCCGAAGCGCGCGTGGTCGCGGCCGGCGAAGCGGCGCTTCAGCGCATGACGCGGACGCCGAGCGATGGCAGTGCCGACAGCGTCCGCTTCTCCACCATGTACGTCGACGGCGGGAACGTCCACTTCTGGGCGCTGGCACCGGTGCTCGATGGGCGCCGGCGCGTCGGCTACATCGCGCAGCAGCGGCGCGTGAGTGGTCCGCGGGAGACGCCGCGCGTCTTTCAGGAGCTGCTCGGCGACGACGCGATACTGCTGCTGCGCAACACGGACGGTGATGTGTGGGCGAACGCGCCCGGCGATCCGATCGCCGCCCCGATCCGCTTCGACACCACCGATCGAGGGGAAATCCACGAGCGTCCGGCCACCGGGTGGATGCTCTCCGCCGAGGCGCGGATGACGGAGCTTCCCTGGTCGGTGGTGGTGGAGAGTCCGCTCTCCGCCGTGCTGGCCGACGCCCGCGAGACGACCCGGCGGCTGGCGGGGATCAGTCTGCTGCTGATGGCGGTGGGGGCGGCAGTGTCCTGGCTCATCAGCCGGCGGATCGCGCGGCCGCTGGTGTCGCTCACCTCCGCGGCCGAGGCGCTGGCGAGGGGGGAGAACATCGGACCCATCCGGGTGGAGGGAACCGACGAGATCGGCCGTCTGGCGAAGAGCTTCAATCAGATGGCGAACGAGGTGACGAGCGCTCACCGGGAGCTGGAGCAGCGAGTGGTGGAGGCCCAGTCTACCGCCCGCGCGCTCGAGCGCGCCAACGCCGATTTACAGAGCGCGATGGACGATGCGCAGCAGGCGCGTCGCGAGGCGGAGCGGGCGAGCCGCGCCAAGGGCGATTTCCTGGCGGTGATGAGTCACGAGCTGCGCACGCCGCTCAACGCCATCGCCGGATATGCGCAGCTCCTCGAGCTGGGTGTGCACGGGCCGCTCAACACGGCGCAGCTCGAGGCGGTGAGTCGGATCTCGCGGAGCCAGGCGCATCTGCTGCGGCTCATCAACGATGTGCTGAGCTTCTCCAAGATCGACGCCGGGCGGGTACGCTACGAGATCGAGGACGTGCCGGTGCAGCGCACACTGGACGCGATCGAGCCGCTGGTGGCGCCGCAGATGGAAGCCAAGGGGCTCGCGTTCTCCATGCAGGCGTGCGACGGCGAGCTGGCGGTGCGCGCCGATCGGGAGAAGCTGACGCAGATCCTCATCAACCTCCTCTCCAACGCGATCAAGTTCACGCCCTCCGGTGGACGCGTGTCCGTCGATTGCGTGGCCAGCGACGAGCAGGTGCGCATCAGGGTGGCCGACACCGGTCCGGGGATCGCGGGGCATCAACTGGAGTCGATCTTCGATCCCTTCGTCCAGGGGGACCGCGCCCTGAATCGTCCGCACGAGGGAGTGGGGCTGGGACTGGCCATCAGCCACGATCTGTCGACCGGGATGGGGGCGGAGCTGAACGTGGAGAGCGAGGTGGGGAAGGGAGCGACCTTCACCATCACGCTGGAGCGTTCCGGTGCGGCGCTGTCCCGCACCGACCGGAAGCCATATCTTTCCTCCTGAAAGGCCGAGGGCGCGGAGGGCGGGAATCGGCAACGCACGTGACGATTCCGCCGTCATGCGCGCCCGGCACGCACCACGGAGAGCTCCCATGCCAGGCACCGACCATTCACCGCTTCCACGTCGCGGCTTCCTCGGCCGGCTGTCGGCCGCCGCCGCCGGCTTCACCACACTACTCGCCACGCCGGCGCCGCTACGCGCCATCGAGTCTTCGAGCACGCGCTCGCCAGGCGGGAGCGGCGATGCGGCCAACCCCGACGGCTGGCTCGACCGGCTCAATGGCCGGGACCGCATGCTGCTGCACGCGCACCGGGAGCTCCAGCCGGCACTCTACGCCGCCTGGAACATCCTCACCAACGGCCGTCAGGCGTACGGCGTACCGGAGCAGGAGAACAGCGTGGTCGTCGCGTCGCACGGACCGGCGATCGGCGGGATGTTCACCGATGACATCTGGCGCAAGTTCACGCTGGGCGAGCGCTACAAGATGAACGACCCGGCCACCGGATCTCCCTACACGAAGAATCCTTTTCTTCGTCCGTTGGGGGGGATGCCGCCGGACGCGACGGTTCCGGATCTCATGAAGCGCAACGTGACGTTCATCGTGTGCAACGTCGCGGTACGCAACCTGTCGCGTCGCATCGTGGGCCAGGGGGAGGGGACGGAGGCGCTCCACGAAGAGCTGGTGGCGGGTCTGCTCCCCGGGATGGTGGTGGTGCCGGACCTGTTCGTGGCCATCTCCCATGCGCAGAAGAAAGGAATCGGGTACATCTTCATAGACTAGATCGCGAATGTGCGAAAGCCATCGCGGATATGTGATTGCATCGCACATCCGCGATCGGGATGTGCGATGGGCGATCGACATACGACGATACGACGATCGTAGGTGCGATCAGCGATCTGAATCGAGGATGTGCGAGGGGCTCCGACCTAAGATCGGAGCCCCTCGCACATGGCACATCCACATCGCACCTCCGCGATGCCATCGTCACATCGTCGTATTTCGATCGCACATCGCAATTACGGCGGGCGATGGATCTGGGTGAGCCTTACGGGCGCCGCATCTCGTTCGTCGGGACGAATCCGAGCGATTCGTAGAGGGTGCGACCGTCGGAGGAGGCGTGGAGGACCAGGCGGATGAGGCGCTCGCGGTCCGCCCAGGCCAGCACTTCCTCCATGAGCCGGCGCGCGATGCCGCGGCGACGCCAGGCGCGCTCGGTGTAGACGTTGACGACCAGTGCTTCGGGGCCGTGTGCCACACCGCCATTCGCCGACGGTCTCGGGATGATGGCGCGGACATGCACGCCGGCGCCGGCCACGACGGCGCCGTCCTCCGCGACGGCGAGCCAGCCCATGTACTCGCCATCGCGGAGTGCGGCAGCGAGCCAGAGCTCGGCCGCCTGACGAAGCGCCGGCGCGGCGTCGTCGCTCAGATCGCCCATATCACGAAACATCTGGACGCGGTGGTGCGCGATGACGGCGGCGTCATCGGCGGTCGCACGCCGAACGACCAGGCGGGCTAGCTGATCCACGTGCCTAACGCGAGGGCGAAGAGGCCGAGAAAGAGGGCCAGGGCGGCGAGAGTGCCCAGGAGCGCGGCCGCCCACCGGCCGGTGCGCAACCAGCGGGCGCCGGCCGTGGCCTCGCCGCGCTCGCGCAGCTCTCGGTCGGCGATCCCCCAGGCCCCGAACGCCCCGACACACACGCCCGCCGACAGCAGCAGATGCCACCCGGCCGGCTGGACGATGCCCGCCACGAATGCGACCACGACGCCGACGGCGACGTCAACCGCCAGCCTCAGATCGGATGCGCGCCGCGCTCGCGTCGAGAGGAGCTCGGCCAAAGTCGGGTGAGGGTGATCCGCCATGTCAAAACCACCGTGCGCGGAGAGCGGAGAGCGGGGAGCGGGGAGCGCGGTCGGAGGCGTACCGTCAGATGCGCCGGCGCTCCCCGCTCCGTGGCTCAGTCGTACACCACTTCATCCATGATCTCGGCGAATCGCGACCAGGAGAAGCGCTTCCACTTGTGGCGCTTGCCGCCACGCCAGTACACGCCGCCGCGGCCGAGCTCGATCTCGCCGATCTTCTCGCCGCGCGCGTAGATGGAAAGGTCGAGGCTGCTGCCGGCTTTCGTCAGCTCGGGCACGTTGAGGCTGGCGTGCACCGCATGCTTGCGCTCGCGAGGGGCGCGGCGCGTTCGGCGCTTCCGGGTACGGGATCGTCGAGGCATGAGCGTGGCTCTGGCAATGACGCACTACAGTCGCCCGGACGAGGAGAAAGCGCCAGGCATCGGGTTGGGGATCGGGAATTCGAAAACTGGAGAGGGCGGCGAGCGCCGGCTCCCGGCACTCGTACCGCCACCTACGATGCGCCGGCGGCGAGCAGTCCGACGGAGGAGTACGTCATCAAGCGACAATGGCGCCCTCTCCAGCCGCGGTCGCTCCCGCCCATCGCCACCACGAGGCCGGCGATCACCGACAAGACGCCTCTAGTTTGTTTTCGTCTTCTGCGCCTCGATCCAGCGGCCGATCTGCTGCTCCAGGAGATCGAGCGGGAGCGGCCCGTTGTCGAGCACGGCGTTGTGGAACAGACGAACGTCGAAGCGTTCCCCCAGCTCCCGCTCGGCTCTCCGCCGCAGCTCGCGGATCCTGAGCTCCCCCAGCTTGTACGCCAGCGCCTGTCCCGGCCACACGATGTAGCGATCGACCTCGACCGCGATGTCGTGCTCGGACTTTCCGCTGTTCGCCATCATGAAATCGATGGCCTGCTGGCGCGACCAGCCGAGATGGTGGATCCCGGTGTCGACCACCAGCCGACACGCGCGCCACATCTCGTACGTGAGCTGGCCGAACTTCGAGTACGGGTCGGCATAGAACCCCATCGCCGGACCGAGACTCTCCGCGTACAGCGCCCATCCCTCCACGAACGCGGTGTGGCCCGCGTTCCTCCGGAATGCCGGAAGCTCTCTGAGCTCCTGCGCGCGCGCGATCTGGAGGTGATGACCGGGAACGGCCTCGTGCAGCGTGAGCGCCTCGATCTCGTACTTGGGCCTGGTATCCAATCGGTAGAGATTCACCATGTAGCGCCCTGCCCGCGTTCCATCTTCCGCGCCGGGGTAATAGCGCGCCGTGGTCTGACTCGGCGCCTCGTAGTCGGGGAACGGCTCCACGCCATACGTGTTGCGCGGCAGCTCGGCGAAGAGCTTGGGCAGCTGACCGTCCGCGCGCTTGGAGACGTCGCGATACGCGATGAGCAGCTCCTCGGGCTTCGTGTAGTAGAAGCGCGGATCGGTGCGCAGCATTTTCAGGAACTCGGGGAAGCTCCCCCGAAAGCCCACCTGCCTGACCACGGAGTCCATCGCCGCGCGGATCCGCGCCACCTCGGCGAGACCGAGCCGGTGGATCGAGTCCGCCGAGAGCGCGGTGGAGGTCTGGTTCCTTATCGAGTACGCGTAGAAGGCACGCCCCTCGGGCAGCGTGGACGCGCCGATCGCTCGATTCCCGGCGGGGAGATAGGTGTCGCGCACGAAGTCCCGGAACTTGGCGAGCGCGGGGAGCACGTGCTCGGCCACCGCCGCCCTGCCGGCGGCGCGAAGACGCTCGCGCTCGTCGGGCGGGATGCTCGCGGGCATCCGGTCGAATGGAGCGAAGTACAGGCTCTTCGTCGGATCGTCCACCAGCTGCCCCTGGATCTGCTCGGGGATGGAGCGCAGCGGTCCGTTGGGTTGCACCCACCCGCGCTTCATCCCGTCGCGCAGCAGCGCGGTCACCTGGTCCAGATAGCCGGCGTAGGCGGCGAGGCGCGCCACGTAGGCGCGATAGTCGTCGGCGTTCCGCACGGGCGTGACGCCCACCAGCTGCGCGAAGCCGAGCTGCGGCCCGTCGAGCTGATCGAGAAGCATCACTTCCGACGGGAAGCGCTGGCCATCGACCGCGAGCTGGAGCTCGTAGCGGAGGAGCTCGTGCGAGAGCACGTCCTGCCCGGCGAGCGCCCCGGCGTCGATCGCCTTCGTGCGCGCGAGGAAGGCGCGGAGGTCGGCCTTTCGCTTGTCGATCGCCGCCCGCGACAGATCGGTGAGTCGGTCGTTGTAGCGGTTGTCGCCCAGCCAGGTGGCCGCCTCGGGGAACTGGCGCAGGCGCCACTGCCAGTAGTCATCGCCTAACGAGCGCAGCG
Organism: Gemmatimonadaceae bacterium; assembly: GCA_035249845.1. GTDB lineage: Bacteria > Gemmatimonadota > Gemmatimonadetes > Gemmatimonadales > Gemmatimonadaceae > DATFBY01. Next base: position 459 of record DATFFZ010000216.1, on the reverse strand, counting down.
CGCCGGCGGCGTCACCGCGCTGTTGCGCCCAGAGCGGACGCGCGACGCACGCCAGCATCAGCGCGACCGCCATGGCCCTCATCACCTGAGACATCCGATCTCCTCGGCCGGTTGGCGCGCGTGGTCTAGAAGCAATCGCGGTAGGTGCCGCGCAGCGGATTGGGGAAGTCGCCCCGGTATGGGGTTCCCTTCTCATCGCGTGGTGAGACGATGGAGCGCGTGGCACGGCGCGCGCTCTTGCCCTTGGGGGCACGCGGCTCGGGCGTGGACTCGCGCTTGGGGTGTCTCTTCTCCTGCTTCTTCATGGCTCCTCCGAATGGGCACGATGAATAGTGCGCGGCGAGCCTGGTGCCCGGCAACGTTCGAAAGCGGGATCCCGAGGCGCGGGACGGTAACGGCGGCGCGCGCGGGGATGCCGCGTGGGGCGTCAGGCGGCGGCGATCGCGCGCTGGCGGCGCC
>DATFFZ010000215.1:0-9035 GCA_035249845.1 Gemmatimonadaceae bacterium | reverse complement strand
AGCGCGCCCGCGAGCGCGCCAGCGACCGCCACCAGCAGGGCGATGGATGAAGCGCCGCGTGGCCGAACGCTCACGAGCTCCCGGAGCTTCTGGCGGCGCGCTGGCGCACGAACTCCACGAACATGCCCACCGGAACGCCGGTCGGCCCCTTGGGGAGGTACGTCAGATCGGTCTCCGAGTACGCCGTGCCGGCGATGTCGAGGTGCACCCAGGGAAAGCTCTCCGCGAACTCCTTGAGAAACATCGCCGCCGTGATCGCGCCCGCCGCGCGCCCGCCGGTGTTCTTGAGGTCGGCCACGTCGGAGGTGATCAGCTCCTTGTAGTCCTCCCACAGCGGAAGTTGCCACCCCGGCTCGCTGGAGCGCGTGCCCGCGTCGAGCACTTCCTGCACCAACGCCGCGTCGGTGCCGAAGACGCCAGTGGCGGTGTGGCCGAGCGCGATCACGCAAGCGCCGGTGAGCGTGGCGGCGTCGATCACGGCGTCGGGCTCGTACCGCCGCGCGTACGAGAGGACGTCCGCCAGCACCAACCGCCCCTCGGCGTCGGTGTTCACTACCTCGATGAACTTGCCGAGCTGGCTGCGAACGACATCGCCCGGCTTCACCGCGGTTCCGGACGGCATGTTGGTGGTGGCGCCCACCAGCCCGATGACGTTGATCCGGAGGTCGAGCTGCGCAATGCTCTCCATGGCGCCGAGGACGCCGGCGCCGCCGCACATGTCGAACTTCATGAGCTCCATCCCCTGGGCGGGCTTGATGGAGATACCGCCGGTGTCGAAGCAGAGGCCCTTCCCCACCAGCACGATCGGCTTGCCACCCGTCGCGCCGCCACGGTATTCGAGCGCGATGAGCTTGGGGTCCTGTGGCGTGCCCTGCGCCACCGACAGGAAGGAACCCATCTGCTCTCGCTCCAACTCCTCGCGTCCGAGGACCGTCACCGCCATGCCGTGCCGGGTGCCGATGTCGCGGGCGGTGGCGGCCAGGAATTCCGGCGTGCAGAGATTCGGCGGCATCATGGCCAGGCGCCGCGCGAGGTTGGTCCCCTGCCCGATCGCCGCGCCGGCGGCCACGCCCCGCTCCGCAAGCGCGACATCCGCCGCGTAGATCACTCCCTCCTCCAGCGTGGCCCGGCGCTCATCCTCGGGGGGCGCCGTCTTGAGGTCGGCGTACTCCCAGGCGCCCATCATGAGACCTACCGCCGCCCGCTCCGCCCCGCTGGCGTCGGCGTCGCCGTCGTACCATCCGATGCGGCTCGCGCCAAGCTTGCGCGCCTGACGAGCGGCGAGCGCGGCCGCGCGACGGATGGCGCCACCCGGCTCGGTTGGGGGCCCCAGCCCGACGAGCAGCAGGTGCGCCGGACCTCCCGCCGGTCCGAGCAGATGCATCACCTCGTCGCGCGCGCCGCGGAACTCGCGCGAGGTGAGGACCCGTCCGAGCGCGCCGCCAACCGCCTGGTCGAGCGTGGCGAGCGCCGCGTCGAGTGTGGCGCCCTTTCGCAGCGCGATGGCGAGATAGGGGACCTCGGCGCTGGCGAGCGTCGCGGCACGGGCAGACAAGCGGAGTGGCATGTTCGTGGAATGAGGTGCGATGTGGGGCGCTGTCGTTCGTCAGGCTTCCAGTCCGGCGATGATCGCGTCGGCGAACTCCGTGGTGGAGACCGCCGTGGCGCCGGACATCTGCGCCGCGAGGTCGCCGGTGACGCGCTTGGACGCGATCGCGCGCTCCACCCCGCGCACGATGAGCGCGCCCGCTTCCGGCCAGCCCAGGTGGTCGAACATCATCACGCCGGACAGAACGAGGCTGCATGGATTGGCGCGGTCCTTCCCCGCCAGCATCGGCGCGGTGCCATGCGTCGCCTCGAAGACGGCCACCTCATCGCTCACGTTCGCACCCGGCGCCATTCCCAGTCCCCCCACCTGCGCCGCGGCGGCGTCGGAGAGGTAATCGCCGTTGAGGTTCGTGGTGGCGAGCACCGAGTACTGCTCCGGCCGGAGCAGCAGCTCCTGAAACATGGCATCGGCGATACGGTCCTTGAGGATCAACGCATCCACCCGGGCACCGGGACCGCCGCGGGAGATCTCCGCCTCGGGACACACCACGTCGCGGTACCGCTCCTGGGCGAGCTCGTACCCCCACTCGCGGAAGCCACCCTCGGTGTACTTCATGATGTTCCCCTTGTGCACCAGCGTCACCGACTCGCGGCCGTGGCGGAGCGCGTAGCGGATGGCCATGTCGATGAGGCGCTTGGAGCCGAACTCGGAGACCGGTTTGATGCCGATGGCCGAGCGCTCGCGGATCTCGCTCTTCATCTCGCGCACCAGGAACTCACGGACGCGAGTCGCCTCCGGCGTCCCCGCCTTCCACTCGATCCCGGCGTACACATCCTCGGTGTTCTCGCGGAAGATGACGAGGTCCACTTTTTCGGGATGCTTGACTGGCGTTCCGACGCCGCGGAAGTAGCGCACGGGCCGAATGCAGGCGTACAGGTCGAGCTCCATGCGGAGCGTGACGTTGAGCGAGCGGATGCCGCCGCCCACCGGTGTCGCCAGTGGCCCCTTGATACCGACGCGATGCCGGCGCAGCTGATCGAGCGTCTCCGGCGGCAGCCACTTGCCGGTGGCGCCGAAGGCTTTCTCTCCGGCCACCACCTCCGTCCACTCCACCGCGCGCGATCCGCCATACGCGCGCCTCGCCGCCGCGTCGAACACGCGGCGCGCGGCGCGCCACACGTCGGGGCCGATCCCATCCCCTTCGATGAAGGGGATGACGGGCCGCGAGGGAATGTTCGCCGGCTCGCCGCGGTGCTCGGCCGGTGCGCTCACGCGGTGAGCCCCGGCGCGCGAGGCACGAGACGGACGACGGGCACCTCCGGCGCGAGGATCGCGCGGAGCTCGGCGGTCTGGTTCCGCATCGATGGGGTGTCTGTAATTGGGTAGGCGTCGCCCCGCGGGTCGGCGGGAGCCCGAAAGTTTACCGGTCGCCTTCTTTCGCGGCAAGCGCGCGCAGTCCCTCCTCCACTTCCTCACGCGGCAGGCCGCCGCGCTCGAGGTCGTCGTCGCCCCGCGCGCGCAGCCGCTCGTAGAATTCGCGCGCACCGGCGAGTGCTTTCGGCGCTTCGCCGGCACGGGAGATCATCACGAAGTGGGCGTTTTCCGCGCTGGCGAACGCGCCGGCGCGCTCGTGCAGCTGCGCCGCACGCCTGAGCTCATCGACCGGGATGCTCGCGTCGCCGAGCCGGCGTCGCAGGTCGTCGGCCACGACGCTCGCCGGCTCGAGCTCCTCGGGCGTGTTGTCAGGCAGCTCGGCGGCGGCCAGCACCAGCGCGAAGGCGCGCTGGTGCGACAGGCGACCGCGCTCGGCCGCCCCCTGCTCCGCGCGGGTGTCGCCGTCGTGCATGAGGAGCTCGGCGAGGAGCGACGCGGAGCGCAGCGTGGACCCATGCTTGTCCTTGAGCAACGCCACCAGGTCCGAGGTGGAGAGTGCCAGCGCCACCCGCATCGTCAGGCCGAAGGTCTTGAGCGCGCTGTCGTCGAAGAGGGCGAGCGCCTCCTCGTGCTTTCCGGCGCGACGAAGGCCCAGCGCGCGCGCGAACACCTGCGCGAGCTGCTGGATGATACGAAGGAGGTAGTCCGTTCGGACGGGCATCAGCACCACTCCCTGGACGGCCGATGGCTTTCGGCTCGCCCTGAACAATCGCCGATGGACCAGCGTGGTACCAGCGCGTCGGGGCCCGCGGCCCAGTCAGGCGCCGGCGAACGACGAGCTGACTCATTTCGTGACACCGCCGGTGAGTTGTCCGCAATCACTGTTTGACGAGGCGCATTCGTGTCTATATTGGGGTTGCCCGATGCGGGGCACCGGAAGCGGGGACGCTTCGATTTCTAGGAATGTCGTACCTAGTAGACTCGTGCCCCTTTGAAGGAGCTCCCCGCGATGGGCCGCCGCCTCCCCACCTTGCCCGCGATCGCGCTACTGGCCGCCATCGCCGCCTGCAGCTCGGACCGAGCCACCGCACCCGGCTCCGACGTCACGAGCCCGCCGTATTCAGACGGCTTTGTGATCGACAGCCAAACCGTCGTCACCACCGACTCGACCATCCTGGTGACGGAAGCCGACACGTCCACCGGCAGCGACGGAGAGGCCTCCGTTCCCGACGCGGCCGACGGCGTCGTCGGACCGCTCGTCGCCTGCGCCGCGCCTAACAGTCGCACCACGTCCAGCAAGCAGATCGGTCCGCAGGGTGGAACGGTGAAGCTGGCGCCGTTCACGCTCATCATTCCCGCCGGCGCGCTGGAGACCACCGAGGTCGTCACCCTCACGCGCACCTCCCCGGCGTTTCTCGCCGTTCAGGCGACGGTTGGCGATTCGGCGCACTACCAGTTCGCGCGGCCGGTGGCGTTCGTGGTCCGCATCACGAAGTACTGCCCGGAGGTGACGGCAGAGATGGTAGGGCTGCTCAAGGGGGCATGGCTCGACGCCCCGGGCGGTCCGCAATCACTGGTTTCCTGGCGCTTCCGCTCGTCCGGCAAGGTGAAGTTCTGGACGGAGCATTTCTCCTCTTATGGCATAGCCTGGTGAGGTTGGTGATGCCGAGCGCACAGAGCGGACGCGACTATCTCGATTCGGCGCTCGTGTATGAGCGCTCCGGACTCTGGGACAAGGTTCAGGCGCAGCTCGAGCAGGCGAAACGCGCCGCCACCACCAAGGGTGACGCGCACCTCGAGCTGGAGGTCGATCTCGGCTTCGCGCGCCTGGCCGGCCGTCGTGGACAGCGCGACGATGCCGCCCGTGAGGCCACGCAGGTCTACGAGCGCGCCGTCCAGACGGAGAACGCCGATATCGCGGCGCAGGCCAAGAACATCCTCGGTGCCGTAGCGGAGCTGACCGGCGACTGGGAGAGAGCCACGGCGCACTTCATGGATGCCTTGAGCCTCGATGGCGTGAGCCCGCGCACGCGGGGCAAGGTGTTTCAGAACCTTGGGGCCGTGGCCGCTCAGCGAAAGGATTTCCCGAAGGCGCGAGAGTGGTTTCGGCAGTCCGTGGAGGAGTGGCGGTCCGTGGGATACGGGGTGGGCCTCGCCCTGGCGGTCACCAACCTGGCCGCGGCCACCCTGGATGCCGACGACGCCAAGCAGGGCGCGGCGCTCGCGCTGGAGGGGGTGCAGCTGGCGAGGGAGGAGAACGCGCTCGACGTCCTCGGCATAGCGCTGGAGAATCGGGCCGACGCCCTGTTCCGGCTCGGCCGCCGAGCCGATGCACTTGATACGTTGGCTGAGGCGTTGGGACTCTTCTCGAACGCACACGACAACTTACGCATGGCGCAGTGTCTCGAGCTGTTCGGCGCGATGTACGTGACGTCGGAGCCGGCCACCGCCGAAAGCGCCTGGCGGAAAGCTCTCCGTATTGCGGAGAACGTCGAGGCCGATTGGCTGGTCGAGCGGCTCAACAGCAGGATCGCCGGGCTTCAGGTAAGTTGAGCGCAGTATTTGCGAGCCCTCTGGCTCGGTCTTAGGTTAGGAGTACGATGTACATCGATCCTTCGGCAGGTAGCCTCATTCTCCAGCTCCTCGGCGCGGGTGTGATCGCCGTGGCGGCCACGTTCTCGTCGTTGCGGGCACGCGTTCGCGCGCTGTTCAAGGGGCTGCACAAGCGCGGGACTGACCAATAGCGGCTGCAATGCAGCACGTCGACGCGAAACGTTTTCGCCCGGCGTTGTTGTATCCGTTGCTATTCGCGGCACATCCCGCGCTCTCGCTCGCCGCGGCCAACGCGGGGCAGTTCGTACTGTCCGATCTCCTGACGACGGTCGCCGCCTCGGTTCTCGCCACCGCGGTCCTTTACGCCATCGTCGCGCTGATCCTGGGACGCGAGCGTCGTGACGTCGCGGCGCTCGTTGCACTGCTGGGCGTGTTCGGCGTGTTCTACGTAATTCCGTTGAGTCGCATCCCGGCGGGGCTCGGCGTCGACATCGGACGTCCATTCGTCGTCACCGCCGCGCTGTCCTTCCTGTTCGCCCTCCTGCTGCTGGGGTGGATCTTCGTGCGGCGACCGGCGCTCGAGGGAGCCACGCGCACGCTGATGGTGGCGGCGGTGGTACTGGTGTGCTGGGCATCGTTCAGCGTCTGGCGGAACGGCGTCACCTCACGCCGCCAGATCTCGTCCAGCGACCTGGTCGGCGACCTGGCGGCGCCCGTTCCCGTCCGGCCGGACAGCGGCATCGACGACGGCGCGAAGCGCGACATCTACGTCATCGTGCTCGATGAGTTCGCCAATCCGGAGATCCTCCGCGAGCGATTCCGGTTCGACAACAGCGCGTTCCAGGACAGCCTGCGACAGCTGGGCTTCGTGGTGCCGAGCGGGCTCAGGAGCAATTACTCGCAGACGCTGCTGTCGCTCCCGTCGCTGCTCAACTTCGCCCACATGACGGCGCTGCAGTCGGAGCTCGGCGGCGGCACGTCGCGGAGCTACGATCTGCCTCGCCATCTCATAGAGCAGAATCGCACGGCGCGCTTCCTCAGGGAGCGCGGCTACCGCTTCCTGTTCTTCCCGTCGAGCTGGTGGCGGCTCACGTTGCACAATCCGCACGCCGACGAGGAGTTCGATCCGCTGCCGGGGCTGAGCCTCCGTCGCGAGCTGTTCGACTCGGAGTTCCGCCGCACGCTGGTCGAGTCGACGCTGCTGGGCAAGCTCGATCTCGACAACTCGGCCGACCTGAAGGAGCACGTGCTGCGAACGTTTTCCGCGCTCGAGCAGGTCCCCGCGCGCCGGGAGCCGACCTTCACCTTCGCTCACCTGATGGCGCCGCACTGGCCGTACGTGCTGGACTCGCGCTGCCAGACCGCGAGTCCGGAGGCGCTGTCGGTGCCCGCCGAGCTCGAGGGGGGAGACCGGCCATATCTGGAGCAGGTGGCCTGCGTGCAACGGTTGACCCTCCGGCTGGTGCGCCGGATTCTGGCGTCCTCGTCGCCGGCGCCCGTCATCGTGCTCCAGAGCGATCATGGATCGAAGTCCCTGAATCAGATGGAGCTCGACACGCTCCCCGGCCCGGCGGCGTTGCGCGAGCGGTTCGGGGCGTTCGGCGCCTACTACTTGCCTGACGGCGGAGCGGCCGCGTTAGGCAATCCGGCTACCATCGTCAACGTGATGGGCCGTGTGCTGTCGCACTACTTCGGCGCCGAGGTCGAGACGCAGTCGGACGAGTTGTATTTTTCGTCCAACCACCGTCCCTTCCGGCTGCTGCCGGTGGATTCGGCCACGCTCGCCCGCGCCGACTAGCGTCGGTGCGCGCCTCAGCGCGGCACCTTCCGCTCCAGCTCGGCGAACCAGTTGTTGATGAGCACGTAGCGCGGCGTCGCGCCGCCGAGGATCCGCGTGAACAGAAAGCGTCCATCGGACGTCGCGCTGTAGGCGGCATGTCGCGTATCCGACACGTAGTCCGACGCGGAGAACAGCGTGCGGCGCGAGGCGATCGCGAAGCCCGGCCCGGAGGCGAGCTCGACGGCGACCAGCCGGCGCTCGTTGTCGCGGTAGTAGAGCTCGCGACCGTCCTTCGACCAGACGGGCTCGGTGCCGCCGCCGCGTGAGACCGCCCACCGCGCCGTGGACGTCGTGGGGAACGGTCTGACGTACACCTCCGGGTCTCCGGTGTCGTAGGAGCCGTACGCCAGCCAGCGGCCGTCCGGTGAGACCGCGGGTGCGTACTCCTCCGCGTCCGTCGCGACCAGCGGCACTCCCGGGAAGCTGTCCACACCCGGACGCATGCCGTAGATGTCGCGCCTCGATCCGGAGCCGAGCCGGAGGAGGAGCCAGCGCCCGTCGGGGGAGGCGTGGGACTCGTCCACCGCCCGCGGGGAGGGAGCGAACAGCGTGGGCGAGGTGGATCCGTCCGCCGGCACCGAGTAGAGCTGGAGCAGTCCGCCGCGATCGGATGTGAAGAGTACCGACGAACCGTCGCTCGTCCACGCCGGCCGGTAGTTGAACACGCCTCCGTAGGCAAGTCGCGTGTACGATCCCCCGCGAAGATCCTTCAGCCAGAGCTCCGAGACGCCGTTCCGCTTTTCGCTCACCGCCAGGCGAGCGCCGTCCGGGGAGATGGCGGTCATCTCGATCTCGCCGCTCCACCCCGGATCCACCGGCTGCTCGCTCCCGTCACGGGCCACCCAGACGGGCCGCCTCGCGGGTCGGTCGCTGAGGTAGAGGAGCATGCCGTTCCGTGAGAGACCGATGAAGGGCGATGCATCGACTACGCGCACGCCGTCGCCGACCTGCACCGCGCGTCCCGTGACCGCGGCACGCCGAACGTCGAAGGGCGCGGCGAGGATGGATCCGTCTCCCAGCAGCGTGATCAGATGCCCCGACGTGGCGTACAGGCCGCGATAACCACGCCCGAGCACCTTGAGCTCCCGCTTCGTCACGTCCACCGCCGCAACGTCGGCGTTACCATCGCGCCGGAGGACAGTGATGAGCACCGCGCGGCCGCCCGGCAGGACTTCGGGCCAGTTGAAAAAAAGCTCACCGCGCGAGGAGTCCGGGGCCAGTACCCGCTCGGGAGCTCCACCCTCGGCGCGCACTCGCCAGAGTGCCGAGAGATTGCCGTGCAGGTAGTAGATCCACCCGTCCTCCGCCCATGAGCCGCCTCGACCCTGGGCGGAGTCGGGCACCAGTATGCTCGGAGGACCGCCGGCCAGACGAACCACCTTGAGCGATCCGGGGAATCCCTCGGCGAACCCGAGCGCTCGTCCGTCGGGCGAAAAGAACTGCCCCCATGCTTCGGCCGTATTGGCCAACCGAACGGCTTGCGGCTGCTCGAGCTCGCGGAGCATGAGCGTGCCGTCGTCCTGGCGGTACACGAAGGATCTTCCGTCCGGGGAGAACACCGGCGCGTCGGCGCCGCCGGAGACCGCCGTCCCCTCGGTGGCCTCGAGCACGACGGCGAAGCGCGTGACCGGAGGCGACGCCTGACGAGAGCGCGCGACGAGCGCCCCGATGAGCGCGCCCACGCCGACCGCCACCGCGACCGCCGCCCAGGGCAGCCAT
>DATFFZ010000214.1:0-4316 GCA_035249845.1 Gemmatimonadaceae bacterium | reverse complement strand
GGCGACGCGGTCGATCCGGTGGCGCGCTCGGCCCTCGCGCCGGCGCAGGACGCCGCATCGCCTCCCTCTACTCCTCGCCGAAGGCTTCCCCTCATCACCGCGGCTCTGGCGCTGGCGCTGCTCGGCACGGCCGCGGGTGTTCGCGCCTGGCGCCAGCCCGCGCCGGCGACGACGACCGCGCCAGCGCTCCACGAGAACCGCGTCCTCGTGGCCGAGCTGCAGAACCAGACCGGCGACTCGACGCTCGACGTCATCGGCACGATGGCGATGGACTTCATGTCGCACGGCATCGCGTCCGCGGCGCTCGTCGAGGTGGTGGACCCGGCGGGGGCCGTGCTGATGGCGCGCGCCGACACGCTGGCGGATGCGGGAAGGGATGGCGGAACCCGGGCGCGAGCGCTGGCCGTGGAGAGCGGCGCTGGCCTCGTCATCTCCGGTGCTTTCACGCGCGCCGGCGACAGCCTGCTCTTCAGCGCGCATCTGGCGGACATGACTCGCGGCATCGTCGCCCGCACGTTCCAGCCGGTGCGCGCTCCGCTCGCCGCTCCCACCGAGGCGCTGGCCAGCCTCCGTCGTCAGGCGATCGAAGCGGTGGCCGAGGCTGCCGAGCCGCGCCTGGCGCAATTCTCGCGCGGCGCCGCGCGCGCGCCGTCGTACGCGGCGTACGTCGAGTACGTGCGCGGCCTCGACCTCTACATCGCTCGGGATGAGCGGCGTGCCTTCGACCACTTCGTGCGCGCCGCCGAGCTGGACACCTCCTTCGCGCTGGCCGTGCTGACGGCGTCGAACACGCTGCCGGGGTTCGACGACGAGCGCATCGACCGATGGCTCGCTCGACTGAACGAGCGCCGCGAGTCGCTTCCGCCGATCCAGCGAATCTGGCTCGACCAGCGGCTGGCCGTGCGCCGCAACGATCTGCCGGAGGCGCACCGCTTGAGTGGGGAGCTGGCGAGACTCAGCCCCGGCTCCATGTGGCCCTACTTCTACGCGCTGGTGATGAGCCACCGTGGCTACGTCCGTCGGGCACGCGATCTCATGCTCGACATCGACCCCGACCGCGGTTGGATGAAGGGGTGGTACAGCTACTGGGCCGCGCGCGGGATGCTGCGTCACTCGCTGGAGGAGTACGAGGAGGAGCTGCGCGACGCCGAGCTCGGCCGCGAGAGATTCCCGGGCAACATGGCCACCATCACCGCCAAAGCGCGCGCGCTGGCCGCGCTGGGCCGGCGCGCCGAGCTCGATGCCACGCTCACCGAGGCGCTGAGCGCGCCCAGCATCGGAACGTGGAATGCGGGTTCGGCACTGGGCGTCGCCGCGCTGGAGGCGAGAGCGCACGGGCACGCCGATTGGGTCCCGGCGCTACGCGCCAGAGCGCTCGGCTGGTACGCGTCGCTCACCCCGGAGCAGCGGGACTACGAGGCGGAGAGCTTCGGGCACTCGTGGGTGCTCTACGCGGTGGATGCCTGGCCGGAGCTGGAACGGCGGCTCGGGCGGCTCGAAAAGGAGCTGCCGCCGCGACCGGAGCTGCTCGGTTACACGGGCATCGTCGCGGCGCGACGCGGCGACCGAGCCGGCGCGCTCCGCGCCGACAGTGCGCTCGAGCGCATCACACGAGGGATCTCGTCGGACAGACCCCTGATTCGCTACTACGCCCGCGACGCGACGTACCGCCGCGCGCAGATCGCCGCCGCGCTCGGCGACCGGCGGCGGGCGGTGACGCTCCTGCGCTCGGCGATCGTGAACGGCTACGGCTCGCGAGTCTACATTCACAGCGATCCCGTCTTCGAGCCGCTCCGGAACGACGCCGACTTCATAGCGCTGGTCGCTCCGCGCGAATGAGCTGAGCAGTCCTCAGCGGCGCCGCTCCGCCAGGTGCTCCTGCGCCCCGACGCGATAGGCCTCGGCCAGGAAGGCGCGGAACTCGTCGTCGATCTCGCCGGCCTCGCGGAGCCGGAAGACGTGCACGTGGTTGCGCGCCGAGATCGTCTGGATCGAGCGGAAGCGCGGACTCTCCAGCCGGCGGGCCAGCACCACGTGCCCGTCGAGCCACCCGCGTCGGGGGGTGATCTGCGCGAAGGACATGCGCACCTGGAAGGCGATCCGCGTCTTCTCCGGCAGCACCCGCACCGGCCCGATGGCCCGGATCTCCGACACGACCCGGTCGTAGAGCGCGCGGATGGCCGGGCCTTTCCCTCGGAAGTGGTGATCGAGGTCGTGTGTGGCGCAGGAGTGCGTCTGGTTGCGGTTGGCGAAGTCGCGTCCGCACTTTTTGCAGTGCCAGAGGGGGCGCTGGGGCATGGGCCCGAAGATGCCGGCGGGCGGTGGCACGAGCCAGTGCCCTGGGCGGCACTTTCGCCGCGCCCCGCGCATTGTTCGAGAGACACCGTTCACGAGCCGCGCCCCGCGGCTCTGCATTCACTCCAGGAGGTATCGAGATGGCCGGGAAGAAAGTCATTGCCGTCATCGGAGCCACCGGCGCGCAGGGAGGCGGACTCGCCCGCGCGATCCTGGCCGACCGCTCGAGCGAGTTCGGCGTCCGCGCCATCACCCGCAAGCCCGACTCCGACAAGGCGCGCGAGCTGGCGTCGCTCGGCGCCGAGGTCGTGCAGGGGGACATGGACGACGTCGAGAGCGTGACGCGCGCCTTCACCGGCGTCTACGGAGCGTTCTGCGTGACTCCCTTCTGGGAGCACTTCTCCCCCGAGCGCGAGAAGAAGCAGGCGGAGAACATGGCCGAGGCGGCGAAGCGAGCGGGACTGCGCCACGTCATCTGGTCCACGCTGGAGGACACGCGCAGGTTCGTTCCGCTCGGCGACGACCGCATGCCGACGCTGCAGGGGAAGTACAAGGTTCCCCACTTCGACGCCAAGGGTGAAGCCGACGAGTTTTTCCGGAAGCGCGGCGTCCCCACCACCTTCCTGGTGGCGTCGTACTACTGGGAGAACCTGATCTACTTCGGCCAGCCCGTGCAGCGCGGTGACGACGGCATCATGCGGATCGCCCTCCCGATGAGTGACAAGCGCCTGGCCGGCGTGGCCGCCGAGGACATCGGGAAGGTGGCGTACGGTATCTTCAAGGAGGGGACGTCGCTGGCGGGGAAGACGATCGGCGTGGCCGGCGAGCACCTCACCGTGGCGCAGATGGCGAAGAAGCTCGGCGCCGCGCTGGGCGAGGAGGTGCGCTACCAGGACGTCCCGCTGGAGGTCGCCCGCTCGTCAGGCGCTCCGGGCGCGGACGACGTGACCAACATGTTCCAGTTCTACCAGGACTTCGAGAAGGAAGGGCTGGAGCTGCGGTCGGTGGAGCGGTCGCGCCAGCTCAACCCCGAGCTCAAGAGCTTCGATCAGTGGTTGAAGGAGAACGCCTCGCGCCTCCAGGAGGCCACTCCGGCTCGTTAGGCAGGAACGCACGAGCGCCCGGGATCTCCCGGGCGCTCGCCGCATCTGGGGTGTGCGACGCCGGCGTCAGTTGCCGACGGCGTGCGCGTAGTGCGGAACGAGGTCGGTGCCGGTGACCTTCACCCGGTTGAGCCCGTACGTGGCGCGAAGGGTCCAGACCACGCTGGCTCGGCCGTTGGCATCGGTCACCACGTCGGTGGCCGACAGGCTGCCGCCTTCCAGCACCTCGAAGTGCAGCTGCTGCGCGGGGAGCGGGTTGCCATCGCGATCCACCACCTCCACCACCAGCGGCTCCGGCAGAGCCTTCCCCGCTGGCCCGGAGATGAGTCCGGTCCCCACGCCGCGAATGAGCCCGAAGTAGCTCACGTAGGTGGCGATCATCGTGCGCGTCCGCAGATCGTTCGGTCCGGTGGCATCCACCACGTTCTCGACGTTCGCCGGATAGGTGAGGGTGGTGACTGCGAAACCGTCGGCGTCGCTCACCACGCTCAGGGGCGACACGCTCCCGCCACCGCTCTTCACCTCGAAGTTCACCGTGACGCCGGGCGCGGGATCCTGTCCGGCGAACACGCGCACCTGGATGTCGGTGGAGAAGAGCAGCTCTCCCACCTGGGTGGAGCTGCCCGTCTGCATCTCCATCGACGTACCACCACCGGAGGCGTCGGTCTTGGTGCCGACGGTGACCGGCGGCTGCGTGTCGGGAATGATCGGGGCGGTAGGATCGCCGGCACAGGCGGCGAGGACGGCGGCGCAGAGCGCGAGCGAGACGACGTTGCGGGGTGACATGGGAGGCTCCGGTAGAGGTGCTCGATTGTTCACACGTATAACCGGAGATCAGCATCCTTTGGTCACATGACGGAGAGGGAGGAGGGAGGAGGAACTGCGAACGGCGGCATTGGGCATTCGGCATTAGGCATT
>DATFFZ010000213.1:0-5291 GCA_035249845.1 Gemmatimonadaceae bacterium | reverse complement strand
GCCGGCGCGCGTCTCTCCGCGCAGTCCATCGCGCTTCACGGAGTGACGGGCGCCATGGATCCGGCGCGCCTCGGCGCACTCCTCACCGCCACCGTGTGGGGTCACGCCTGGATCCTCCAGTCGCTCTCCGCGGTGGCGCTCCTCATGGCCATCGTTCTCGCCGCGCGACAGCCGGCCGCGTGGAAGCTCGCGCTCGCGCTGTGCCTTCCTCTGGCGATCGGCACATCGCTGTCCGGGCACGCCGCCGCCGCCGAGGCGGGAGTCGCGCTCGCCGTCACGCTCGACACGCTCCACGTCCTCGGCGCGTCCACCTGGGTCGGCGGGCTGGCCGTGCTGATCGTCGCCGCCATCCCGTCCACCGCCGCGTCCGCCACGCGGCCGGCGGCGGTGAGCGCGCTGGTCAACGCCTTCTCGCCGGTGGCGCTCGCCTGCGGCGGGTTGGTGGTGGCGAGCGGGGTGATCGCCGCGACCCTTCACTTCAACGCGTCGGGGGAGCTCTTCACCACCGACTACGGGCGAGTCCTTCTCGCCAAGATCGCACTGGTGATCGTGGCGCTCTCGGCCGGCGCTTTCAACTGGCGGCGCGTGCGGCCGGCGCTGGCGCGAGGGGACACGGTCGGCACGCTGCGCCGCTCGGCGTCGCTGGAGCTGGCGGCGGCCACGCTCATCCTCCTCGTCACGGCCATCCTCGTGGCCACGGCACCGCCCCGCTAATCTTTCGGACACGCTGCTCCGTAGTGAGACCGTGACCACTCCCGCCCGGGATTCATGACCGCGCTCGTTCGCGCGCCCGCCGGCGTTCAGGCCTACTGGCGCGCCAGCCGCGAGCCGCGCTACAGCGTGCTCTTCGCGCTTCCGCTGCTGGTGCTGTACGAGACGCTGGCGGCAACCTTGTCGCACGATCTCACGGGCGGCGTGCGCAACGCCGCCGACGTGATCCTCAAGAGCGTCTTCCTCACCCTCGGCGGACGCCACGGCGCGTTGCTCTTCGGCGTGGCGATCATCGGGCTCGGCTGCTGGCTGGTGGTGCGCGACGTCCGCGCGCACGGGGCGCGCTTCCGCGGCGCATGGTTCGCGGCGATGTTCGCCGAGTCGGTGGGCTTGGCGCTGGTGTTCGGGATCGTCGTCGGGTGGATGACCGCCGGCCTGCTCGGCACGCTCCCGCTGGCCGCCACGGCGACGGTCGCGCCGCTGGAGCAGCTGGGCTGGTGGACGCGCCTCATGATCTCGTTAGGCGCTGGACTGTACGAGGAGCTGCTCTTTCGCGTGGTGCTGGTGACCGGGCTGGCGTTGCTGGCGCGCCGCGGGCTCGGGTGGAGTCCGGTCGCATCGGGCGTCGCCGCGGCCGTGATCGGCGCGCTCATCTTCTCGGCCTTTCACTACATTGGACCGTTCGGCGATCCGTGGCAGCTCCAGTCGTTCGTCTTCCGCTTCCTCGGCGGCCTCGGCTTCAGCACGATCTACCTCCTGCGTGGATTCGGGATCACCGCCTGGACGCACGCGCTCTACGACGTCTTCCTTCTGGCGCTCTGATCCGTGAGCGCGCCGGAGCGGCCACTGGTAACCGAGCACTCCCTGAAGGTCCAGCGCACCGCGCGCTACTTTCAGCTCGGCGAGATGGGCCCAGCCACGCGCGATCTGTGGATCGTCGCGCACGGCTACGGCCAGCTGGCGTCGCGCTTCCTCACGGTGTTCGATCGCGTTGCGGACGCCGGATGCGTGGTGGTCGCGCCCGAGGGACTGTCGCGATTCTACGTGGAGCGATCGGCCGGGGAGCGCGGAGCGCAGAAGGTGGGCGCCAGCTGGATGACGCGTGAGGATCGGCTCAACGAGATCGAGGACTACATCGCGTTTCTCGACGAGCTGCACGACCGGCTGGTCGCCTCGCTCGACCCGGCGCGCGTGCGGCTCACCGCGGTGGGCTTCTCGCAGGGCGTGGCGACGATCACCCGCTGGGTCGCGCGCGGCCGCGCTCCCGTCGCGCGTCTGATCGCCTGCGGCGGCCTCCTCCCTCCCGAGCTCGACGCCGCCGCCTACGCCAGGCTCCGCACCGTGGAGCTGATCCTCGTCATCGGCCGCCGCGACGACTTCGCCACCCCCGAGCTGGTCGCCCACGAGGAGTCCCGCCTACGCGAGCACGGCGTACCCTGTCGCACGATCTGGTTCGACGGCGGCCACGAGGTGGGGAGGGGAGTGATCGAAGGACTGAAAGGCGGGAAGCGGGGAGCGGGGAGCGGGGAGCGCAGCCACACCTGATGCCCGCGCACGTTTGGCGGCGTTCCCCCTGGCTGCCCGGTCAGGGCTGATGCCGATCCCTCCGCTCCACCAGATTCAGCTTCTTCGCCGTCCATTCCGCCGCCGGGTCTTCGCGGGCGGCGCGCGCGTAGTACTCGCGGTAGGCGGCCAGCGCTTTCTTCTCGTGTCCCTGGAGCTCCAGGACGCGGGCGAGATAGAAGCGCGGGAGGGCGTAGTACGGCTCGAGCTCGATCGCGCGGCGGAGGTGCACCTCGGCCCGCGTGAGGTCGCCGGCGCCGAGGAGCGTGACGCCGAAGTTGTAGCGCAGCACCGGGTCATCTCCCTTGAGCTGCACCGCGTTCTCGAATTCGGCGATGGCGGCGGTGGTGTCCCCCTCGAGCAGGTCGATGTAGGCCAGGAGCGAGCGCGACGGGTGGAAGGCCAGGTCCTCGCTCAGCGAGCGCCCCAGCGCCGCGCGCGCGGCCCCGAGGTCGCCCCGCTTCGCCTGGACGATTCCCACCATGTACTCGAGGTTTGCCTTGGACCGATAGATGTGCACCAGCGTCGTGTCGTCCGCGCGGCGGAGCGATGAGAGGAGCGCGGTGAGCTCGGCCAGCGAGCTGTCGTATTGCTCCATGGCGTAGAAGGCGCGTGCGCGCTCGGCGTGGATCTTCTTCGCCTGCGGCTGCCTGACGAGTGCTTCGGCGTACGACTTGACCGCTTCCTGCGGCGAGCCGGAGATGAGGTAGAGCCAGCCGCGGAAGTACGGATCCATGCTCACCGGATCGGTGACCAGGGGCGGCAGGAGCGCGCGCTCGGCGGTGATCTGGACGAACGGATTGCGCAGGTAGGCCTGCGCGCGGAGCGAGTCCACGCGCCGGTAGTCGTCGCGCGGTACCAGGAAGGCGCCGCCTCGGGCATGCTCGGGACCGTGATCGCGCAGCATGAGGGCGATCGCCACGCCGCGGCCGTACGCCGCTTCGGCGAGCGCGGGGTCGAGCCGCGACGCCCAGTAGAACGCGCGAGCCGCATCGGCCGGACGCGCGCGCAGGAAGATGACGCCGAGCTGGTAGTAGGCGCCGGCGCTGTTGGTGTCGATCGGGACGTCGAATGTTCGGGAGGGCAGCGTCGACCGCACCGGCTGCTGGAGATGCTGCACCGGTGGCTGCGCCGTCATCCGGCCCGGGAGGAGGGCCGCGATCGCAATGGCTAGGAGTCGGCCGGTCAACATCCTCTCCAGTCGGACCAACCACACCCTACGCCCGGCAAGGCGTGTTCCGCAAGCGTTTGTCGGCGTCACGGACGGGACGGCGTGACCGCCGGTAGGTGGCGGAGGGCGGCCGCTACCGTGATTGACAGTCTGGGCAGGCTATCGTACATTCGTGCCCAGCGCGAAACGCAGGCTTCGGCCTGCCAGGAACACCAGCACGAGCGATGGGGACCTGGTCGAAACGCCACGGTCCCTTTTTTCATATCCGGAACCGCGTCGTCACGCGCAGGCGTGTGACGGCGGCCCGCCGCGGGGGGAGACTGAGGCCCGCGAAGTAAGTCGGATGGTACGGCCCTTACCGCACCCCGACGTCAAATTTTTCATGAGGTAGTTCGGTATGCGTACCACCGGCAAGGTGAAGTGGTTCAACGACCAGAAGGGCTTCGGTTTCATCACGCCCGAGAACGGTCAGAAGGACTGCTTCGTCCACCACTCGGCGATCCAGGGCAAGGGATTCAAGACGCTCACCGAGGGCGAGCGCGTTGAATTCGATCTCGTCGAGGGCACCAAGGGCCCCGCGGCGGAGAACGTCACCCGTCTCGGCAAGTAGTCGTCGGGCGCTGTGAGAGAACGGCCTCGCGGAGACGCGGGGCCGTTTTTTTCATCGGGGCTCGGCGTTCCGGGTTCGCCGCGAACCCCCGAGAGCCCTGTCCCGAACCCCGGTCCCGCATCCCCGACGGGAACTCTTGACAACGCTCGTTAATTAATCGATTGATTAACCCAGCGCCCACGCGAGTCCCCATGCCCGAGCCCCTCACCTCCCGCGACTCCATCCTCGATGCCGCCGAGCGGCTCTTCGCCCGGCAGGGATTCGCCGCCACCACCATCAAGGACATCGGCACCGCCGCCGGCGTCAATTCGGCCCTCCTGTACTACTATTTCACCGACAAAGCCACCCTCTACGAGGCCGTGCTCCGCCGGCTCCTCTACCGTCTCGCCGCCCGGGCCGGTGCCGGCCTCGACGCCAGTGAAACACCGGAAGACGCCATCCGCGCCTTCGTCGCCGCCCAGGTGGAATTGCTCCAGGGCAATCCCAACATCCCACGCCTCCTGGTGCGCGAGCTCATCGACCACGATGCCGAGCACGCCCAACCGTTCATCATCGAATCCATCGCCACGGTCTTCCGGCAGCTCTGCGATGCCATCCGCCGCGGCCAGCGCGCCGGCCGCTTTCGCCGTCAGGTGCGTCCCGAGTTCGCCGCCATCTCGGTGATCTCGCAAGTCGTCTACCTCTTCATCGCGCGCCCCGCGGCCGCGATCCTCCTCGGCCACCAGGACCGCGTGCTCCCCGACCGCACCGCCGCCGACTTCGCGCGTCACGCCGGCGACTTCGCCGTCGCCGCCCTCGCCGCGCACCCAGTGAAACGACAGGCGCGAGTCTCTCGCTCCTCCACACCGCGAGCCAAGCGCAGATGAGATCGGTTGCCTTTCTCCTCGCACTGACCCTCCTGACGAGCGCCTGCTCATCCGACGCCGGCGACTCCGGGCTGGAAGTCAACGGCACCATCGAAGTCAGGCAGTCCGACGTCGCTCCCATGACGCCGGCACGGGTCCTCCGTGTGCTGGTCGACGAGGGCGACGCCGTCCGCCTGGGCGACACGCTGGTCACCATGGAGCAGACGACGCTTCCCTCGGACATCGAGCAGCGTCGCGCGCGACTGGCCGCGGCCGAGGCGGCGCTGCGCGATCTTCTCGCCGGCTCGCGCGCGGCGGAGATCGAGCAGGCCGAGGCGGAGCTGCGTGCCGCCGAGGCCGAAGTGACTCGCACCGCCCGCGACGTGGAGCG
>DATFFZ010000212.1:0-16079 GCA_035249845.1 Gemmatimonadaceae bacterium | reverse complement strand
AAGTTCCCGAAGGGCCGCTCGAACACCGGTATGGAGTCCAGCGGATTTCGGCTGAGCGCCTGGTCGACCAGCTCCAGCGCGCGCTCGCTGTCGTCGCGGAACCAGACCTCCTCGAACGCCGCGCGCACCTCGTCGTTGAGTGCCGCGCCGCGCTTTCCGCGCTCCAGGTTCGCCGCCACCACATCGCGGCGGAGCTCGGCGGCGCGCGCCAGCTGGCCGCGGGCGAGCGCGAGGTTCACCAGTGCGCCGCCCGCCTCGGCGCGAACGCGCGGATTGCCGGGGTTGGCGGCCAGATGCGCTCGCATCGTCGACTCCGCGCTGTCGGCGTCGCCCTGCAGGTACATGAGTCCCGCGCGCATGAACACGCTCACCGGCGCGCGCGGGAATCGCCGCGCCATCGTCTCCAGGGTGCTCCGGGCCTCCGCGTCCTTCCCCACGTGGAGCTTGGCGTCCACCATGTTCAGGTACGCCGTGTACGTGCTCGAGTCGGCGGCGATGGCGCGCGCCAGCGCGTCCTCGGCCCGCGTATAGTCGCGGCGGTAGGAGTACAAGAGCGCCAGGTTGTTGAGCGCGCCCCGGTTCTCCGGCTGGATGTCGAGCAGCGCTTGATAGGCGGCGATGGCGCGATCGGGGTCGCGCGGCGTGTAATAGCTCCCCTCGGTCATGTAGCGCTCGACGTCGGGGAGCCGGTCACGCTTTTCGAACGCCCGCTGGATGGCCACCAGGGAGCGATCGAGATTGCGCCCGGCGTTGCTGAGCGTGACGCCCAGCTTGCGATAGGCCATGGCGAAGTTGGTGTCCTTGGCGATGGCGTCTTCCAGCAACGCCTCGCCGCGCTCGTCGTCGCCCTCCACCTCCAGCGCCTGGAGCGCTTGCGTGTAGCTGCGGAGGGCGGGGAGCGACGACGTGGTCACGCGGTCGAGCGGCTTGGCGTCGTGCACGCTCTTGAGCGACTCGCCGATCTTCTCGCGGAGCCGCTTGGAGAGATTGTCCATGGCGGGGATGAGCGCATCGGCGTCGCGCGCCGATTCCCGGAAGGACGCCAGCTGCTGTCCGCCTGACGAGACGAGTCTGGTGGTGATGAGGAAGCCGTTGCCGATGGGCCGGACATCTCCCTCGACCACCGCTTTGACTCCCTCGCGCACCGCGATCTCGCGCGCCAGCGCGGCATCCACGCGCGTCGCCGGCGGGCGCTGCATGCGCGTGAGCGCATCGCGCACCTGCTCCGGCTCGACCACGGTCACCGCGCGCGATTGTCCGAGGTCGGTTCGCAGCGCCTCGCTCAACACCGAGCCGAGCAGGGTGTCGCTGGGGCTGTCGAACTCGGCCACCAGAATGGGGTCGCGGCCGCTCAGCTCGCCTTTGGCGAGGAGCGACGCGCTGGGTCCGATCCCCATGGAGCGCATCGTCAGGTGCGCGATCACGACCACGGCGAAGGCGACGATGACACCGGCACCGCTGGCCGCCACGCGCCGCCAGGTGAGCCAGCGGTGGGCCTCGGCGCGGCGGCTGGCCGGACGGGCGCGGACGGTCGGGTGGTGGACGTAGGCGACCAGCGCGATCGCCGGCAGCCCCAGCGCCATGAGGATGAGCGCGCCGGGGAGAACCCAGCGAGGGAGCCCGACGTACTCGGTGAGCGTCTTGGCGATGATCCCCACCGCGGCGACGGCCGCGGTGTACCAGCCCAGCGCGCGCGGGAGGCTTCCATGAGTGCCGGCGGTAGCGGCGGTGGTGGCCAGCGTCCCGCTCCCCGGCGTCAGGATCGACTCCAGCGCGCGCACGACCTCCGACGCGCTCGGCGGGCGCTCCTCGGGTCGCTTGGCGAGGCATCGCATGAGCAGCGCCTCGAGCTCCGGTGGCGCGTCGGGGCGCGCGGCGTTGATGGGCGGTGGCGCTTCGCCGAGATGGCCGGCCAGCGTCGCCTGCGGCGTGCGTCCTCCGAAGGGCGTGCGCCCGGTGAGCATCTCGTAGCCCAGTATGCCTAACGAGTAGATGTCGGCGCGGTGATCGGTGGTGGGGTCGGCGGCCGCCTGCTCGGGGGCCATGTAGGCCGGCGTCCCCATCGTCGTGCCCATCATGGTGAGGTCGGCGCTGGTGGCGCCGTCGCTCTTGGCCGCGCTCAGCGCCTTGGCGACGCCGAAATCGGTGACCAGGGCGTGTGCGCCGGCCATGAGCACGTTGTCGGGCTTGATGTCGCGATGAACGATCCCGCGCTCGTGCGCGTAGGCGAGCGCATCCGCCACGTGCCGCAGGATGCGAACGACGTCGGCCACGGGAAGCTGGCCGTCGCGCTTGAGACGCGTGCGCAGCGATTCGCCATCCACCAGCGGCATGGTGAAGTAGGGGAGGCCGTCAGCCATCCCGGCGGCGTGGACCGGGACGATGTGCGGATGCTGGAGCTGCGCGGCGAGCTGGATCTCGCGCCGGAAACGCTCCAGGTTGACACCGGCCGCGAGCTCCGGGGGGAGGACCTTCACCACCACGCGTCGGCCGAGTGCCTCCTCGACGCCCACGAACACGCGTGACATGCCCCCGCCGCCGAGCTCGCGCTCGAGCGTGTAGCTGCCGCCCAGATGGGATTGGAGTCGGTCACGCAGGTCCTGCGACACGGCGAGTTGTCTCCCGGTGAGGGATGGAGGGGCGCCGGAAGATAACGAGCGTCGTTCGGGGGGAGCCAGCGGACCTTGCAGGGGCCGGTGCGCGCCTCTCCCCTATCGTACGTGCCGACTCGCCGGGAGGTTGCCGCGTGCCGCGGACGACATCGGGACTCGGCCATCGGTCATCGGGACTCGGCCGTGGTGGGGAGATCGCGACCCATCGCCGAGTCCCGAGTCCCGAGTGCCGAGTCCCGATGACCGATGGCCGAGTCCCGATGTAGTTGAAACCCGGCCTTTCGGAGCGCCGTAGAGCGGTCAGACGTCTTCGTCCCGCCGTCGCCTCCGTCCTCAGCCCCTACCGCCATGGATGCGCTTCGCGATCTTCGCCACGGCGCCCGCTCGCTGCGAAAAAGCCCCGGTCTCGTGGTCGTCGCCGTGCTCGCGCTGGCGATCGGGATCGGTCTCACGACCACCATGTTCAGCATCGTGTACGGCGTGCTCATCAAGGGGCTCCCCTTCGAGGGCGCCGACCGGGTGGTGGTGATTCAGCGGGCGAACCCGGAGCGGGACATCGAGCGGGCCGGCCTTCCGATTCACGACGTCATGGACTTCCGCGAGCAGCAGCGGAGCTTCGAGTCGCTGGCGGCCTACTACAACGGCACCGTCAACGTGAGCGGAACCGAGCGCGCCGAGCGCTACGATGGCGCGTTCGTGACCAGCAACCTGTTTCGCACGCTCAACGTGCGCCCCTTCCTCGGACGAGACTTCCGCGACGGAGAAGATGGGCCGGGCGCCGAGCGCGTGGCGATCATCGGCTACGACATGTGGCAGAGCCGCTTCGGCGGCGCCAGCGACGCGATCGGCGCGGCCATCCGCGCCAACGGTCAGCCGTACACGGTGATCGGCGTGATGCCCGACGGCTTCCTGTTCCCGCAGAACGAGCAGATCTGGCTGCCGCTGCCGCTCAACCCGCTCGAGATCGAGCGTGGGGAGGGGACGTGGCTGAGTGTCGTCGGCCGGTTGCGGCCGGGTGTCAGCATGGACCAGGCGAACGTCGAGCTGGCGGCGATCTCGCGGCGGTTGGCGACGGAGCACAAGAAGACCAACGAAGGGTTCACCGCGTTCACGGTGCCGTTCGTGGAGGGCGACATCGGCCCTCAGCCCCGGCAGCTCCTGCTCACGATGCTGGGCGCGGTGTTTCTGGTGCTGCTGATCGCCTGCGCCAACGTGGCGAATCTGCTGATCGACCGCGCCACGCATCGCACCAAGGAGATCGGGATCCGGACGGCACTCGGCGCTTCGCGGTGGTCCATCGTCAAGCAGTTCCTGACGGAGTCGCTGCTTCTGTCGCTGGTCGGGGCGCTGCTGGCCGTCGTGATCGCGTACGTCGGGATCGGCGCGTTCAACCGCGCGATCGTGAGCGCCGAGCCGCCCTTCTACATCGACATCGGGCTCTTCCCGCCGGTGCTCGCCTTCGCCGTGGCGACGGCGCTGGTGGCGAGTCTGGTGGCCGGAGCCATCCCGTCGTGGCAGGCGTCGCGCACCGACATCAGTGAAGTGCTCAAGGACGACTCGCGCGGCTCGTCGAGCCTCCGGATCGGAAAGTTGAGCCGCGCGCTGGTGGTGTTCGAGATCGCGCTGTCGTGCGGACTCCTGGTGGCCGCCGGACTCATGATCAAGAGCATCACCAAGCTCCGCACCGTGCAGTACGGCTTCACGTCGGAGAACATCCTCACCGCTCGACTCGGGTTCCCGGCCGGGTACACCGACACGCTGGCGCAGAAGCGTTTCTTCGAGTCGCTGCAGCAGCGGCTGTCGGAGCTACCGGGCGCGCAGGCGGCGTCGCTCACGTCCGGATTGCCCGGCGTCAACCTTGGCGAGACGCGCTTCGCCATCGAGGGGCGCGCGTACGCGAAGGACAGCGACTATCCCGAGACGCGCAGCATCAACGTCTCTCCGAGCTTCTTCGACACGTTCGGGATGCCGGTGCAGCAGGGGCGCGGGATCGAGGCGCAGGATCGCGCCGAGAGTCAGCCGGTGCTGGTGGTGAACCAGCGATTCGTCAGGCAGTTCTTCGAGGGCCAGAGTCCGCTCGGGCGTCGGATCCGCTTCGGCGACTCCGACAGCAAGAATCCCTGGATGACGATCGTGGGAATCGTGCCGGAGACGCACTCCGGCAATGCGGAGGAGCCCCGTCCGCCCATCGTTTACGCGTCGCTCCAGCAGAACCACTCCAACTTCGTGAGCATCGCCGTGCGCGCGAGCCGCGGAGACGCCATGACGATGGCGTCGGGGCTGCGTGACGCCGTGGCCTCGCTCGATCCGGACATCCCGCTCTACTGGGTGTACTCCATGAAGGAGGCGTTGGCGCGCCCGCAGTGGTTCTACAGGGTGTTCGGGACGATGTTCATGATCTTCGGCGCCATCGCGCTCTTCCTGGCGGGGATCGGGCTGTATGCCGTGATGGCGTTCTCGGTGTCGCGCCGCACGCGCGAGCTCGGCATCCGCATGGCGCTCGGCGCGCAGGGGCGCGACGTGATCCAGCTGGTCATGCGTCAGGGCGCCTGGCAGCTGGGGATCGGCACGGTGGTGGGTCTGCTGCTGGCCGTCGGCGTCTCGCAGCTGCTGGACATTCTTCTCTTCGAGACGCCTCCCCGCGACCTGACGGTGTTCGGCTCGGTGGTCCTGGTGCTCATCGCCGCAGGATTCACGGCCTGCTTCATCCCCGCCAGGCGGGCGACGACGGTGGATCCGTTGGAGGCGTTGCGGCAGGAGTGAGCGGGAGGAGGGAGGAGGGAGGGGGGAGGGGGGAGGAGGAACTGCGAACAGCGCGGCATTGGGCATTGGGCATTCGGCATTCGGGCTCCCGCGACGGATTCTCTCCGCCAAGACCCGAATGCCGAATGCCTAATGCCGAATGCCGCGCCGTTGTCGTTCGCTGTCCCCCGAGCCTCTACCTCGTCAGATCCGCGAACGTATCGCACGAATTCGGGTCACCGCTCTCCAGGCCGCGGCGGAACCACATGGCGCGCTGCTCGGCGGAGCCGTGGGTGAAGGCGTCGACGTTCACGCGACCGGTGGTCTGGCGCTGGATGCGGTCGTCGCCAACGGCGGCGGCGGCGGCGAGACCCTCGTCCACGTCGCCGCGCTCGAGGATGTTGCGCTGCGCGGTGGAGTGACCCCACACGCCCGCGTAGCAGTCCGCTTGTAGCTCCTGCCGAACCGAGAGCTCGTTCGCCATTTGCGGGTTCCGCTGTTGCGCCTCACGAACGCCGTTGGCGGTGCCGAGGAGGTGCTGCACGTGGTGGCCGATCTCATGGGTGAGCACGTACGCCTGCGCGAAGTCACCCGGAGCGCCGAATCTGCTGCGCAGCTCGTCGAAGAAGCCGAGGTCGACGTACACCTTCTCGTCGAGCGGACAGTAAAAGGGTCCCATCGCCGACTGCCCGACGCCGCAGGCCGATTGCACGCCGTCGCGGAAGAGCACCAGCTTCGCATCGCGGTACTGCTCGCCGGAGCGGGCGAAGGTCTGCTGCCAGGTCTGCTGCGCGTCGTCGAGCACGAACGAGACGAACTGGACGGCGGGCTCTTCGGCGGCCGAATCGGACGGCGCGAGCGCTCCGCCAGTGGCGGTGGTGGTCGGGTCCGCCACCGGCGCGTCCCCGAGAAAATCCTGCCCGAAGATGAGGCCGAGCACGAGAAGGATGATGGTGCCGCCGATCCCCATCGGCGCACCGAGCCCCATCCCGCGCCGATCCTCCAGATTTCGACTTCTCCCCCTAGGACTCCAGCGCATACCAGCCTCCGGTTGCAAGCGGCACTAGCAAGAAATTGACCGCCAAGGCTTGGCGAGGGGAGAGGGGAGAGGCCAGAGGAGAGCGCCAACACCTTCCGGGCCGCTAGCCGTCGGATCGGGGAACCCGTCCCGCGCGCGCGACCTTATAGCCCACACGTGGGCGGTTGCAGGGATCGGGATCATTCACTCGGGAGTCGTCATGACTACAATGAGTCGGCCGATGGCGCGCGTCACCCACCTCGGCGCGGTGCTGGAGCGGTCGGGCGGGATCATCCTGCGCTACGGTCTGGTGGCGTTCATACTGTTCTTCGGCGCGTTCAAGTTCACCGCGGCGGAAGCGGAGGCCATTCGCCCGCTGCTGGAGAACAGTCCGCTCCTGGGGTGGTTGTACTCGGTGACCGGCGTGCGCGGCGCGTCCCGGGTGATCGGCACCGCGGAGATCGTGATCGCGCTCCTCATCGCCTCACGACCGCTCTCGCCTCGCCTGTCGGCGATCGGAAGCTTCGGCGCGATGGCGATGTTCATCACCACGCTCAGCTTTCTGGTGACGACGCCCGACACGTGGATGGTGGTGGAGGGCTTTGCCGTGCCGGGCGCGATGGGTGGCTTCATCATCAAGGACATCTTCCTGCTCGGCGCCGCGGCCTGGAGCGCGGGCGAGGCGATACGTGCACGCCGCGATCAGAGCTTCTCGTAGGTGCAGCCGCGCTCCTGCGCCAGGCCGATGAACATCGTGTGGGCGGGGACGAGCTTGACGCCCGGATTCAATCCCGCCACCAGCTCGGCCCGAACGTCCTTCGGGTCGAGCTTCATGTCCGTCGCCAGATCACGCACGATCTTGTTGAGCGCGTTGTTGCACTGCCAGAAGATGGCGCCGCGCGCCTGGAGCGGCTTGACGCCCACCTTCCTTCCCGGGGGTGCGGGCATGTCGTCGAGGAAGACGTTGCGCTGCGCGACGTTTCCGGTCCTCGGATCCTTCACGTTCCATCTCCGGCCGAGCTCGTACTTCGTCCAGAGCGCATCGCCCGCGTTGATGGGGAACGCGCTGCCGGCGATCCCCACCACGGCGTTCACGCGTGGCGGCTTGAGACCGAACACCTCCTCGTGCCCATCGAGGTAGTTCGTCACCACGTAGAGCGGGATCTCCATCGCGCTCAGGTCGAAGACCTGCTTGTGGTCGCCCGTGAGCTGATCGAGCCACGAGACATCCCACGGTCCATCGGTGAGGCGGTCGCCGGCCGAGAGGCTCCTGGGGAGGGCGAGGCGGGAGAGCGAGAGCGCCGCGAGCGACGCGAGGAAGGAGCGACGGGCGGGGGAGGGCATGAGTTCTCTGTAATGGAGTTGGCTGGAATGTGCTTGACGATAGCCTGTACGGTTGACGCGTCAAGGCTGGCCACACCGCCGCGCTACTCCACGTCGCTGGCCTTCACCTCATCATCCACCACGACGGTGGGCGCCGTTTCCAGATGGACGCCCGGCGTCTCCACCTTCTCGGTCGTCGCCCCCTCATCGTCCCGCTTGTCACCGGCGATCTCCGCCAGGCGATCGTTGTCCAGCCAACCGTGCATCGCCGCGTGCCGCGCCACGGCGAGGGTGTCGTCGGCCAGCACCAGCGTCGATCCGGCGAGCCGCACCTCCGTGGCGAGGGCGCGGATGGCCTCGGCGCGCTCCGGCGCGTGGCTCACGTTGCGGATGTACACCGCCAGCACCCGCCCCGGATTCTCGTGCACCAGCTCGCTGTAGATCTCGGGATCCTCCTGTCCACTGTCTCCGACGAGGATGAAAGGGAGCGCCGGATAGGTGGCGAAGATCTCTCGGATGCGCGCGGTCTTGTACTCGCGGTTGCGCAACAACGAGGGCCGAACATCCCAATCGCGAAGGAGGAGCGGGCCCGCCGGGATCTCCTGGGCGGCGAGGAAGTCGGCGATCACGTCGTACAGATTCCACGGGCTGCTCGACACGTAGAAGATGGGATTCGACGCCCCGCCGGCGTCGTGCAGCGCGCGATAGCAGGCGGCCACCCCGGGGAATGGCAGCCGCGTGCGCGCGTTTTCCAGCAGCATCAGCCGCGCGGCGCGCAGAAAGGCGGTGATCTCCGACTGCAGCACGGTGTCGTCCATGTCGCTCACCACCCCGAAGCGGGCCGAGGCGGGCGGCACGAGAACGAGCGTGGTGCCGCTCGATGGTTGGCCACGAGGTGGATCGAGGAGCTCGAGCTCCACCTCGTTCCACCCACCGGCCAGCGGGAGCCGGGGCGAGATCCACTCGCCGAGGAAACCTTCGTCGTCGGCGGTGAGATCGAACACGGCGCCGTTCACGCGCGCGCGGACACGCGCGAACGGAAGCGGGTCCGCCTCGATGCGCTTGAGCGCGCTGTAGAGGTTGCGCCAGCGCGAGTGCGACGCGTCGGCGACGCCCACGCCCTCGTCTTCCAGCACGCGGCCGAGCAGCAGCGCGCGCTCGGGCGTGCCGAACGAGCGATACCCGATGGCGTGAAACACGTCCTGGCCGAGCGCGCCACGCACCGCGCCGGCCGCCACCGCCAGCCCGGCGCCTAACAACTCACTGAATCGATGTAGCTCTCCGCGGCCGCGGCGGAAGCTCATGCCGTCACGCGGCTCGAACGCGGCGATAGCGCGCGTTGGCCAACTGGAAGAGCCCGTACGCCACCAGCCCCGCCGCGATCACGCCGAGCACGGCCGCCCCGTACGGCTGCTGTCGCAGCGTGATCAGCGACTCGCGCACCCCGCCCGCCTGATCCGGGTCGAAGCGCAAGCCGGCGTGGATGAGGAGCCAGCCGATGATGGCGAACACGACTCCGCGCGCGGCGATGCCGAAGCGGGCGAGCCGCTCGACCCACGCGGCGACGCGCGGGCTGGCCTCGCTCAGGTCGAGGCGCTTGTTCACGTCCTTCGCGGCCGCGCGATACCACTGATACACGGCGTACGCCGCGATCGACACGCCGGCCGCGATGACGATCCACTTGCCGAAGGGCGCCGCCAATCCGCGTGCCGCCCACCGCTCGGCCCCACCCCCACCGGCACTCCCGCCATCCAGAAGGCGCAGCGCGACCACGCCGAGTGCACCGTACGCCAGCGCGCGCCCCGCCTGACCGATGCGCAGCGCGATCCCCTTGGCGTCGCCGCCGCGATCGTCAGTGTCCTTCACCGCCGCGATCACCCGCCACAGCGCGTAGCCGAGGAGACCCGCGCCGATGATCACCAGCGCCACGTCGCCGAACGCGCCGTTTCCAATGCGCTGGAGCGCGCCCCGCGAGTCGGTGGTCGCCCCGCCGCGGCCCAGCGCCGCGCCGAGCGCCAGCGTGCCCACCACGAGGTATACGACGCCCTTGGCGACGAAGCCCAATCGCGCCAGTCGCTCGATCCACGATACGTGCGACGCGCCGGCCTCGACCTCGCTCCACCGGCCGGCCTCTTCCACCCTGATCTCTGCCATGCTCCCGCTCCGATGCGAATGCACGGCATGCATATGGAAGGTCCGCGCCAGCGCGTCAGCGGGAGGGATCGATCACCTTGGTGAACTTTGTGATCTCGGCCACATAACCGGCCCGCTCGTACAACGCGCGGGCGCGCTCGTTGTCCCGAAACACGTTGAGCGTGACGAGCCGGTAGCCGCGCTCGCGCGCCCACCGCTCACCAGCCTCGAGGAGAGCGCGGCCAACGCCCCGACCTTCGCCGTCGCGCGCCACGACGAGATCGGAAACGTGGGCGTGCCGCTCGGCGGTGAAGAAGTCGCTCTCCGAGCACATGTGGATGAAGCCGACGAGTCTCCGCCCCTCGTCCTCCGCGACCAGCACGATGGCGTCGTCGGTGGCGTGATCGAGCGTGTCGGCGATGCTGCGCGCGACGGCCGCGTCCATCACCGCGCGCGGGCGCCAGGGCGGCGGGCCGAACTCGTGCAGCCTGGGCGCTTGTGACAGGATCCAGTCGCGGTCGGCGGGGGCCGCCCGGCGCATGCGTGGCGGGGTCATCGTGAGGCGGGGTCAGGCGCCACCATCGTCCTCGGCGCGGCGGGGCCCACGGATGCGCCGCAGCGCGTCGGACACCGCGCCGGGCAGGAGGAGATCATCGGCGATGGCGGCGATCTCTTCGGCGTCCTTCCACGCCTGCTCCAGCAGTTCCAGCTCGCCCTGCATCGCTTGCCGCTCCGCATCCTCGTTCATGGCCATCTCGAGCGCCAGCTGCTCGATGGGCCGGAGCCCGAGCGCGCCCACCGTGGCATCGTTGAACACCAGCGCCGCGCGACGCCGCTCCTCGTGCAGACGCTTGGCGCGGATCACGTACCGGGTCGGGCCACCGGCCTCGGCGATCAGCGCGACCGCGCGCCGAACGTCGTCTCGCGAGGCGCCGTGACGATTGATCCAGGCCAGAAGCTGGCTGCCGGTCTGCACCGCCGCCGAGCCGTCGAGGTCGTCCATGCCGCGCTCGTGGGCGACGTGCAGGCCCCACTCGAGCGAGCGCGGCTGCGTGAGGAGCTCGAGCCGGCCGACGTGCTTGAGGCGCACCTCGCGCGGCGCGCCGCGGCGCAGCCGGATGCGTCCGACCACGCGCTCGTAGCTGACGTACTCATCGATGGTGTCGAACAGGATGAGCGCGGGCACGATGGCGATGGCCATTCCCGACGCGGCGAGCGCGGCGAGCGCCGCGGTGCCCACGCCGATGCCGGCGTTCGTCGCCACCGACTGCGCGGCGCGCGAGGCCAGACCTCGCAGCCGCCGGCGTCTGATTCGTCCACCGAATCGCCAGGAGGCGAACTCGGGTGGGAGCGGGCGTCCGACGCGCACCAGCTCGAGCCCTTCCTGCACCCGAGCGAGACCGATGTTGTCGGTGTGCGCGCGCAGGGCTGAGCCGCGGAAGCGCCGCTCGCACTCCTCGATGGCGTCCCACCTGGTCTCGAGCGGCGAGAGGTTCCAGCGCCCGCACCCGGGACAGACGACCCACAGGCGGCCACGCTCGCTGTCGAACGCCAGCCGGCGTCCCACCGGGAAGGCGCCGATTATCTCGTTGGTGCCGAGCCGGATGTGGCAGTAGAGGCAGGTGGAATACATGCCGCGCGCGGTGATGGCGGAGACGACACGAGCGGCACAGCGGCCGCCCGTGTTCTCCCCACAAAGTAGGCCGCGCGCGCGCGTCCCGCTACGCTCCGCGGCTCAATCGCGCCGCAGCGCCACCAGCGGATCGACGCGCGCCGCGTGGCGCGCCGGAATGTAGTTGGCGACCAGGGTCGCGCCGGCCAGCACGACGGCCACTCCGAGCAGGGTGGCGACGTCGTGCGGGGTCACCCCGTACAGCAGGCCCGACATCACCCGCGTGACCGCCAGCGCCAGCAGGAGCCCGACGGCGAGCCCGACCAGCGCCGGAAACATCCCCTGCCGCACCACCATCGCCACCAGCCGCCGCGGGTCGGCGCCGAGCGCGAGACGGAGACCCACCTCGCGCGTGCGCTGCGCCACCAGGTAGGCGGTGACGCCGTACACGCCGACCACGCCCAGCAGGAGGGCGATGGCGGCGAAGGTGCCTAACAACGCCATGCTGAAGCGGCGCTGCGCGACCATGGTGGCGAGCTGCTGCTCCACCGAGCTGACCTGATAGACGGGCAGGTCGCGGTCGATGGCGCGAACCTCCGACCGGACCGCCGACGCCAGCGCCAGCGGCTCGCCGCTCGTCCGGACCACGATGAGCATCGACGTGGGCGCGAACTGCGCGAGGGGAAGGAAAGTCTCGAATCGCACGGGGCGCTCGTAGCCGGTGCGGCGCATGTCGGCCACCACGCCCACCACCGTCATCAGCGGCGCGCCGCCGTCCTGGCCTCCGTAACGGAAGCGCTTCCCGATGGGATCCTCGTCGGGCCAGAAGCGCCGGGCGAAGCTCTCGTTCACGATCACCACGGGCGGGGCGCTGTCGCGATCGGCATCGGTGAACGCTCGTCCGCGCGTGAGCGTCACGCCGAGGGTGCGGAAATAGTCCGACGTCACGGCGTCGAACGGCACCTCGATGCCCGCATCGGCCGGCGTGGGGGCGCGCCCGTCGATGGTGATGTTGGTGGAGTTCGGCAGGTCGTCGAGGAAGATGTCGGTGGTGGCCGCCGCCGACTCGACGCCGGGAAGCTGGCGCAGGCGGTCGAGCAATTCACTGAAGAAGACCGCGCGCGCCGGCGGCTCGTACGTGCCCGGTGGCAACGACACGCGCATGGTGAGCAGCTTCTCCGGACGGAAGCCGAGCTGCACGCGCTGGAGCTCGATGAAGCTGCGAATGAGCAGTCCAGCGCCGGTGAGCAGCACGACCACCAGCGCGACCTGCGCGCCGACGAGCGCGCGGCGAGCGCGCTGACCGCGCAGTCCGGTGGTGCCGCGCGCGCCTTCGCGCAGGGCGTCGGCCACCACCGGTCGCGAGGCCTGGAGCGCCGGCATCAGACCGAAGCCCACGCCGGTGGCGACCGCCACCGCCATGGTGACGGTCAGCACCAGTGGATCGATGCGCACCTGGTCGAGCCGCGGGATGTCGGCGGGCGCCATGCCCACCAGCACGCCCAGCCCCACCCAGGCGAGCAGCACCCCGAGCGCGCTCCCCACCAGCGCCAGCAGCACGCTCTCGGTGAGGAGCTGCCTGACGAGTCGCCGCCGCGTGGCGCCCAGCGCCAGTCGCACGCCGATCTCGCGCTCGCGCCCGGCGGCTCGGGAAAGGAGGAGGTTGGCGACGTTGGCACAGGCGATGAGAAGGACGGCGCCCACCGCCGCCAGCATGACCCAGAGCGCCGTGCGGAGCGACGGGCCGACCAGCTGCTGGGGGAGCGCCACCAGGTTCACGCCCATGTCGCGCAGCGAAGGGAACTGCGGCTCGAGCGAGCGCATGATCCCTTCCATCTGGACCTGGGCTCCGGCGATGGTCGCGCCGGGCGCCAGTCGTCCGATCACCCAGTACGCGTAGGAGCCGCGCTGCGCGCGCGAGTCCGGTGGGAGCGCCAGCGGCACCCACAGCTCGATGTCCGACGAGGGGAAGGCGAAGTCGCGGGGCATGACGCCAATGACCTCGCGCTCGCGTCCGTTCAGCCGCACCGTGCGCCCGACGATGCGCGGGTCGCTCCCCATGGCGGACCAGAGCGAGTGGCTGAGGACGACGACGGCGTCGCGTCCCGGCTCCTCCTCGTCCACCGTGTACGTGCGTCCCATGGCGGGCGCGATGCCCAGGGTCGGGAAAAGGTTGGCGGTGGAGACCGACGCGCGCACGCGCCGCGGCTCGCAGTCGGAGCCGGCGCACCCGCCGGTGACGTTGAATCCGCCGTAGGTATAGGTGGCGAGCGAGGAGAAGGAGCGGTTCTGATCGCGCAGATCCACGTAGTTGGCGTAGGAGTGGATGTCCTCGTGCATCCCCATGCGCCGGTTGTCCATGTGGACCATGACCAGTCGCTCGGCGTCGACGTAGGGGAGCGGCCGGAGGATGACGGCCTGCACCACGCTGAAGATGGCGGTGGTGGCGCCAATGCCGAGCGCCAGGGTGATGGCGGCCACCGCGGTGAAGGCGGGTGCGTGTCGCAGCGTGCGAAGGGCGTAGCGGACGTCGTGCATGAGGTCGCTCATGAACTCTCTCCGGTGGCGGTCGCGCTCGCGACGCCGGTCGTGGTCGCGGAGCGCGCCGGCGGTGCGCTCCAGATCGCCGATGCGCTGGAGCGCCGCGCGGCGCGCCTCGTCAGGCGGCATGCCGCGCGCCTCGTAGTCGCGGACGCGCATCTCGAGGTGAAAGCGGAGCTCGTCCTCGACGTCGGCGTCGACGTCGCTCCCCCAGAAGCGGAGGTAGCGACGCCAGGCGGGCGGACGCGTCATCAGGTCACCGAGGGCGCGGCGCGAAGCACGCGCGTCACCGCCGAGGCGTAGCGGAGCCACACGCCCGCCTCGGCGCGCAGGTGCGCGCGTCCGGAGCGGGTGATGCTGTAGAAGCGCGCGCGCCGGTTGTTCTCGGAGAGCCCCCATTCCGACGTCACCCAGCCGCGGTCCTCCAGTCGCCGGAGGGCGGGGTAGAGCGAGCCTTCCTCGATGCGGAGGACGTCGCCGGTGGTCTCCTCGATCCAGCGCGCGACGGCGTAGCCGTGGGCCGGACCGGAGAGGAGCGCCTTGAGGATGAGTATGGCGAGCGTGCCCTGGAGGAGCTCGCCGGTGTCCGAGCGTGGTGCGGAGAGACCCATGGCAAGGCTATGGGAAGGAGGGGGCTTTCCCTGTCAAGACTATGGGAAAGAGATACGCGACGGGGGAGCGCGCGGCAAGAGGCGTGCGCGCCCCGTGACGCGCGTTACGACGCCGCGCCCAGCAGGAGCCAGAGCGCGAGCGCGCCGATGAGGAGCGACACCGCCAACTGGAAGCGCTCGCGCGAGAGACGGAGGAGCAAGCGCTCACCGGCCAGCGTACCCACCAGCACGCCGACGGTCGCCACCGCGATCGGGAGGAGCATTCCGAGCAACGAGGGTCCGGCGCGCCACAGATACACCGGCGTACGCACCGCGTCCACCGCCAGCGCGGTCGCCGTGGCGGTCGCCACGAACTCGCGCGGCGACAGGTCGAATGCCAGGAGCGCGGCCGAACGAATGCCGCCCTGATTGCCGGCCAGTCCGCCGAAGAGGCCGGAGAGCGCGCCGAGCAGCCAGCGGAGCGAGCCGCGCGGGTGCCATCGCTCCGCCCACCTCGTCACGCCCGCGACCGACGTCAGAAGGAGAAGTGCTCCCAGCGTGATGGTGAGCGCGCGCGTGCCCAGTCGAGTGTAGAGCAGCGCGCCGACCAGGCCGCCCACGGCGCTGAAGGTGCCGAACGAGCGCGCGATCGCCCAGTTCACGTGCGGCCGGAGCCGCAGGAAGCGGAGCGCGGTGGCCAGCGCGTGCGGGATCGCCACGGCCGCGATGGCGACGCTCATGCCGTAGCGGAGGGCGATGAGCGGCGTCAGCAGGCTACCGATGCCGAAGCCGGCGATCGTGGCGGTCACGCCCGATGCGGCCGCCACGACGACGAGCGCGATGAGGAACCACGCCGCGCCGCCGTCAGGCACCGATCAGCGCGGACGCGCGGTCACGATCACGGGCAGGGGGATGTGCCACCCCGTCTCGACCGAGTTCACTTCGATCCGCCACTCGCCCGCGGCGGTCGGGGTGAACTCGAAGTCCGCCGTCTCGCCCGGGCCCATCTCCACGTGCGCCGCGCGGTCGGTGGCCAGCACCGGCGGGAGATCGGCGCCGTCCTTGGCGATCGCGCGCCACCGCGCCACGGTGGAGTCGTTGCGCAAGGTGAAGCCGATCCGCCAGTCCGGATGAATGCTCACGATGCGGAGGCGGTGCGTCTGTCCGGCGGTGAGGCGGAGGGGGCGCGGCGAGCGGCGGCCGTTCACGAGTGCAAAGGGGCTCTTGATCTTCCGCAAGAGCTCGGGTCCGCCGCCGCCGGCCACGATCACGTGGTCGCGGGTGGTGTCGCGCGGCGCGTCGGAGACGATGACCGCGCCGTACATGCCGGAGTTGATCTGGTGCCGCTCGTTCAGATGCGAGTGATACGGGAACGTGCCGGAGCGCGGAGGAGTGAACTCGGCCACGAACGAATCGCGCGGCGCGATGGGGGCGAAGATGTGACCGCCCATCCCGCTCCAGTCGGGGACGCCGTCCGGGAAGCTCTCGATCTCGAGGCCGTGCCAGTG
>DATFFZ010000211.1:0-2734 GCA_035249845.1 Gemmatimonadaceae bacterium | reverse complement strand
ACGGCACTGGCGTGGGCGAGGGACTCGCAATGACCGCCCCTGCGCGACGCGCGACGCTACCGGTGCTGCTCGAGCGGCATCGCGGCCAGCTGGCCGATTGTCGTCGCTGCGGCGTGGAAGACCCGGCCGTCGTCCCGATTCTGTCGGAGGCGACGGCGCCGCGGATCATGCTGGTGGGCCAGGCGCCGGGAAGGACCGAGATGGGCGACCGGCGTCCCTTCGCCGGTCGCGCCGGGAAGACACTCTTCCGATGGATGGAGCGCGCGGCGGTGGACGAAGCCACCTTCCGGCGGCACGTATACATCGCGGCCATCACGCGCTGCTACCCTGGACCGAGCCCCAGCGGTCGGGGCGACCGCGTCCCTTCGCCGCGCGAGCGGCAGCTCTGCTCGTCCTGGCTCGACGCCGAGCTGGCGATGATTCGACCACGCGTCATCATCCCCGTCGGACGTCTGGCGATCGATCGCTTTCTCGGCACCGACCCGCTCCACGAGCTCATCGGACGCGAGATCGTGGTCGAGCACCAGGGCGGTCGCTCGCTGGCAATCCCGCTGCCGCACCCGTCCGGCGCGAGCAGCTGGGTGAATCTTCCGGCCAATCGTGCACTGCTCGATCGGGCGATCGAGCGACTGGCAGTCGCGCTGCGAGCCGTCGGCATCCCCCACCGACCCACGCTCGATCGACGTCCCGTACGGAGGAGCGCCTGATGAAGCTGATCGTGGTGTCGGCCTTTTTCCTGCAGAGCACCGCCGGCGACTCCTGGTTCGGGGTCGACAAGCTCAAGCACTTCTTCGTGTCGGCTTTCATCCAGAGCGTGTCGTACAGCGCCTTCCGCGCGGCCGACGTGAACCACGGCGAGGCGCTCATCGGAGCCTCCTGCGTGACGGCGGCCTTCGCCATCGGGAAGGAGGTGCACGACCGCCGGAGCGGGTCGGCATTCAGTGCCCGCGACCTGGTGTGGGACGCGGCCGGGGCCGGTGGATCGGTAGTGCTCCTGGATCGTACGAGGCGCTAGGACGCGCCGAGTCGTATATTTGCGGGTGAGCTTCTCGGGCCAGGACAGCGACTCTCCGGAGCGCCGCGCATGAGCGACACGAAGTCTCCGCCGAATGGACCGGACGGGAGCGTCGAGCGCCGGTCGAATACCGTGCTCCGCTCGCTCATCGACGCCATGCTGGAGCGGGTGCGCGAGGCGCAGCGCAAGGCGAGCGCGATGAGTCCGGAGGAGCGAAAGAGCGCCGAGCACGACCTGGCCGCGATCATGGAGCGAGTGCGGCAGGAGGCGACGCAGCCGGCCAGGAGGCCCACCTCCACCTCGGCGAAACGCGGCGGCAGGAGCGGCAAGAAGAAGCGCGCATGATGCCACGCGTCACGGTCCAGCGCCGCGCCGCATCCTCGTGATCCTGGTTGGCGAGCTGGCTCTCTGGGTCGCGCTGTTGATGGCGGCCTGGGGGGCGACGGCGGGCTTCGCCGGTGCGGTGCTCGGGCGTGACGATCTGGTGCGGAGCGGGCGGCGCGCGACGTACGCCACCTTCGCGTTCGTGCTCCTGGCAACGCTCGGCCTCTGGAGCGCGCTCCTCGCGTCGGACTTCTCCTTCCGCTACGTCGCGTCGCACAGCAGCGCCATTCTCCCCACCATCTACAAGATCACGGCGCTCTGGGCCGGACAGCCGGGGTCGCTCCTCTTCTGGGCGCTGATCCTCACCTGCTGCTCGGGGCTCGTGAGTCTCATCGGAGAGAGGGGCACCCGGGCGTTGATGCCGTACATCTCCGGCACGCTCTCGGCGGTGGCGCTCTTCGTCCTGCTCGTCCTGTGCGTCGGCGAGAATCCGTTCGCCCGGGTGGACGTCGTTCCCGTCGATGGCCGGGGGATGAATCCCGAGCGTCAGCACCCCGCCATGGCAGTGCAACCGCCGGCGCTCTATCTGGGGCTCGCCGCCGCCGCGATCCCATTCGCCTACGTCATCGCGGCGCTGATCGCGCGGCGGTTCGACGCCGTATGGCTGCGCGCGGTCAGACGATGGTCGGCTCTCGCCTGGTTCTTCCTCACCATCGGGATCGTAGCCGGTCTGTGGTGGGCGTACGCGGAGCGCGGCTCGGGGGGCGATTGGGTGTGGGATCCGGTGCGGAACGGCTCCCTGCTCCCCTGGCTCACCAGCACCGCCTTCCTCCACTCGATCGTCGTGGAGGAGAGGCAGGGAACTTTCCGCTGGTGGAACGTCGCGCTGGTGGTGACCACCTTTCTGCTGGCGATTCTCGTGGTCGCGAGCGCCCACCCTTTCGCGGAGTCGCCGGTCGGCTACTGGCTCACCGCCTTACTGCTCGTCGGCACCGCGCTCACGGCCTGGCTGGTGATGGCGCGGCGCGACGATCTGCGCGGGCGCGCCACGCTCGAGCGGCTGGTCAGCCGCGAAGCGAGCCTCCTGCTCAACAATCTGATCCTGGTGGTGCTCGCATTCTCGGTGTTGTGGGCGACGCTGATCCCCCTGCTCAGCGAGGCGGTGCGCGGCGAGCGCCTCACCGTCGGTCTCCCGTTCTTCAATGTGGTGATCGTGCCGGTGGGGCTGCTGTTGCTCGCGCTGGCGGGCATCGGTCCGCTCATCGCCTGGGGTCGCGGGTCCTTGGACAGTCTGGGGCGGCAGCTCGTGGGGCCGGTGATCGTCGGCCTGGTGGCGCTCTCCCTTCTCGTCGCGTCAGGCATGCGCGATCCGTACCCGCTCCTCGCGTTCACGCT
>DATFFZ010000210.1:0-4141 GCA_035249845.1 Gemmatimonadaceae bacterium | reverse complement strand
CGAGCGGAGCAGCGGCTACACCGGCGTGTGGACGCGCAACCGCAAGATCGCGTCGATCGGCGTGCACGCGCGCGACTGGGTCACCTGGCACGGCTTCGCCCTCAACGTCACGACGGATCTTTCGTACTTCGATCTCATCGTGCCGTGCGGGATCCAGGGAGTGGTGATGACGTCGATGGCACGGGAGACCGGGCGAGCCGCCCTCGACATGCGCGAGGTGGAGGAGGCGACGGCAGCCGCGTTCGGCAAGGTGTTCTCCCTCGCGACGGTGCCCACCGCTCGTGAGGCGCTGGGGGCGGCAGAATCGGCGGCTTGACGCGGAAGTGACGAGGGGCTCCCGAGTCCCGAGTCCACCCGCCCGACGTTGCTGGGCGCCCGGCCGAGTCCCGCTATATTGCGAGCGATGCCTTCCCTCGCGCTCCCCGACTTCACCGCCGAGCTCAACGCCGAGCAGCGAGCCGCGGCCACCTTTGGGGACGGGCCGCTCCTCATCATCGCCGGCGCGGGAACGGGGAAGACCCGGACCCTCGTCTATCGGGTCGCGCACCTCCTCGCGCGCGGCGCGCGTCCGGACCGCATCCTCCTCCTCACCTTCACGCGCCGCGCCGCGCAGGAGATGCTGGCGCGCGCCGAGCGACTGGTGGGCGGCGCCAGCGCGCGCGTGCACGGCGGAACCTTCCACGCCACCGCGCACCGGCTGCTCCGGTTGTACGGACCGTCGGCGGGGGTCGCCAAGGACTTCACCATTCTCGACCAGGGGGACGCCGAAGATCTGATGGGGATCGCCCGCGCCTCGCTCGGCTTCGGGCAGAAGAAGTCGCGCTTCCCCAAGAAGGAGACGCTGCACCAGATCTACTCGCGGCACGTGAACACCGAGATCGCGGTGGACGACATCCTGAGCGACGAGCTCCCGCAATTCGCCGACGAGCGGGAGGCGATCATCCGGATCTTCGCCGACTACACGCATCGCAAGGCCGAGCGCAATCTGGTCGATTACGACGACCTTCTCCTCTTCTGGGCGGGGATGCTGGCCCACGACGAGCTCGGCACGCGCATCGCCGGTCTCTACGACCACGTGTTGGTGGACGAGTACCAGGACACCAATCTCCTCCAGGCGCGCATCCTCCAGGGGATGTGCCGCACGCACCACAACATCACCGTGGTGGGTGACGACGCGCAGAGCATCTACTCCTTTCGCGGCGCCACCATCCGCAACATCCTCGACTTCCCCAAGCAGTTCTCCGGCGCCACCGTGGTGACGCTGGAGGAGAACTACCGCTCCACCCAGCCCATTCTCGACGTCACCAACGCGCTCATCTCCCGCGCCAGCGAGCGCTACACCAAGAACCTGCGAACGAGGCGAACGGGCGGCGAGCGACCGTGGCTGGTGGCGGCGCGCGACGAGCACGAGCAGACGAGCTACGTGGTGGACCGGGTGCTCGAGCTCCACGAGGAGGGGATCGCGCTGCGCGACATGGCGGTGCTCTTCCGCGCCGGCTACATGTCCGCCGAGCTCGAGATCGAGCTGACCAACCGCAAGATCCCGTTCGAGAAGTGGGGCGGGCTCAAGTTCCTGGAGGCCGCGCACGTGAAGGACGTGCTGGCCTTCCTGCGCCTGCTGGAGAATCCGCGCGACGAGGTGAGCTGGACGCGCGTGCTGCTCCTCCTCCCCGGAATCGGTGAGGCGAGCGCCCGCTCCGCCATGGAGGCGCTGACGCGGAGCGGTTGGGACCCGGACGCCCTTGCCCAATGGACTCCGCCGGCGCGTGCGCGCGATGCGCACCGGCGGCTGGTCAAGCTGCTGGACGATCTTCGCCACGTGGCGCCTGACGAGACGCGCGCCGTTGGCGCCGAGATCGCGCTGCTCCGGCGCCTGTACGACGACATCGTGCGCGATTCGTACGATCACCCCGAGCCGCGCCTGGCCGATCTCGATCAGCTGGAGATCATCGCGGGCAAGTTCCCCAGCCGCGGCGCCTTCCTGAGCGAGCTGGCGTTGGAGCCGCCCTCGGCCACGCAGGACCTCTCCGCGGGGAGCGACACCGAAGACGACGCGCTCATCCTGAGCACGGCGCACAGCGCCAAGGGACGGGAGTGGGACGCGGTCTTCGTGATCTGGGCGGTTGACGGGTGGTTTCCGTCCTCGCGCGCGCTCCGCAGCGACGAGGAGACGGAGGAGGAGCGCCGCCTCATGTACGTCGCCCTCACGCGCGCCCGCGATCACCTCTTCGCCGTCTATCCACTCAACGTGTACGGCTCGCGCTACGGCGCCGAGTACTCGATCGACCAGCTCTCCCGCTTCATCGACCCCGGGGTGCGGGAGCGGATGACGCGCGTCGCGGCGTACCCGGCGCAGGAGGTGGCGGCCGGCGGGACCGAGCGCGCGGCCGGCGACGCGATGCAGCGGCTGGTGGATCTCCGCGCGCTGCTACGGGGCCGCTTCGGCGGGTGAGCGCGCGGTGGTGTCGGCCAGCTGCATCGGCCCGAGCCACTCTCGCACCGCCTCGAAGGGCTCGTCAGGCTTCGATTTCGCCAGGTCGATCACGCGCCGCATGGTGCGCTCGAGACTGTGGCCTTCTCGCGCGTAGATGGCGTCGAAGAGATCGAGGTCGGTGACGTAGATCCGCCGGGCGAGCAGCGCGGCGTTGTCGAGCTGGATGCGCGGCAGCACGCGCGGTGGCACCGTCTTGAGGAGCGGACCGATCTCCTCGACGAGCCGGCGGCGGGCGTCGGCGTACAGGCGCTCACGGATCTGCAGGCGCCGCGCCTCGTCGTCCGGATTCGCCTTGAACGCGGAATCGAGCGTGCGATAGAGGTCGCTGTAGAATCGCCCGAGCCGCTTGTCGTCCTCCCAATCGTCGCGCGTGCGCCTGGCGAGCACGGTGTCGCCGCGCGCCAGAAAGAATCGCTCGGCTCCGCGCGCGCCCACGAAGTTGGCGAACGATTCGTTGAAGATCGCCTCCCCCGCGGCGTAGAAGGTGTTGTGGGTGAGCTCGTGGATGACGGTGTTGGCCAGCGCCGCCGAGTCGGCTCGAAGGGTGGTGGAGAGGAGTGGATCGTTGAACCAGCCGAGGGTGCTGAAGGCGGAGGCGGGGCGGAGATAGGTGTCGTAGCCGCGCTCCCGCATCTCGGCGCGCACGCGTCGCGCCTGCGCGAAGTCGAAGTACCCCTTGTAGGGGAGCCGTCCGACGAGCGGAAACCACCACCGGTGCAGCTCCATCCAGTCGCGTCGTGCCGCCGAGAGCACGAGCACGAGGGTGTCGCGCTCCAGCTGCGAGAAGGTGGTGAAGCTTTCTCCCGCGTCGAGTCGCAACGAGTCCCTGGCGAAGGCGCGCGCCTCGAGCACCAGGCCGAGCTTGGCCCGCGTGGCCTGGTCGACGGCGGGGTCGCCCGCCAGCTCGGAGATGGGTCTCCGGGCGATGAGAATCCTCGCCTCCGCGATTCCGGCGCGGACGAGGTAGCGTCCGAGGGGTGTGAGCGCGGCGAAGAGGATCAGCGCCAGGAGGAGGAGGGCGGAGAGCCGAAGGAGAAGTCGCGCGAATCTCATCGCGGATGTGCGAAAGCCATCGCGGACGTGTGATTGCAGGGCAAATCAGCGATGTGGATCGTGGCTGCGCGATTCACGGCTTGCGCCACCCGGAGCGCAATCGCACGTCTGCGATCACATCCGGGATGTGCGATGCAATCACGCATCCGCGATGGCTTTCGCACATGTGTAATAACCCCAAACATTTGCACTTCGACAATGTCCTCCGCCCCTCGAATTGCGTATAATTCGTGGTTGGGGCCGGAGCGCCTCGGGCGGCGTCCCCGACCCCAAAAAAAGACCGCCCCTGCCTGCCACGGCTGATGTCTTTCGTCCATCTACACTGCCACTCCGAGTACTCGCTCCTCGATGGCGCCAATCGCATTGGCGACCTCATCGCGCGCGCGGTGGAGCTGGAGCAGCCGGCGCTGGCCATCACCGACCACGGCAACCTCCATGGCGCGTGGGCGTTCCAGGAGCAGGCCAAAAAGGCCGGGCTCAAGCCCATCATCGGGATGGAAGCTTACGTCGCCCCCGGCGACCGGCGCGAGCGCGCGCGGCCCCGCGTGGGCGCCAAGCCGTACTACCATCTGGTGATCCTGGCCCGCGACGAGG
>DATFFZ010000209.1:0-9624 GCA_035249845.1 Gemmatimonadaceae bacterium | reverse complement strand
GGGCGCGCGGGAGCGGCCAGCAACGCGCGAGCCGCCTCGGCGGCCGCGGCGGGATCACCCTCCGAGTACAGCGCGTCCGCCACGCGAAGCCGGAGGTGCAAACGCGACGCTGGCGCCGCACCCTCGATGTCATCCACGATCTCGGCCGCCTCGGCGATGCGACCGGTGTTGAGCGCCAACGCGTGCTGGCCGAGCAACGCATCCAATCGCTCGTCATGGCGCGCGGCACGCGCGCGAATGGCGGCCAGCGCGGTCACCGCCTCACGAGTCTCCAGCGCATCGAACATCGTGGCCTGCGCGATGGAGCGCAGACTCACCGTGCTGGCCGTCACCAGCTGTGCGCGCGAGGAATCGAGCGCCACCGAGTCGCGCAGCGCCACGGCCACCCGCCACCGCAGGAAGTCCGCGATGTCGGACGCCGAGTCGATGCTGGCGTACTCGCTCCACGCCGCGCGAACGTCTTTGGCGTCACCGGACTGGGCGGCGAGCTGGACGAGGTACTGCAGCGGCTGCGGGAGCGTCGGGTCGAGCTCACGCGCGCGACGGAAGGCGGCGACCGCGCGCTCTTCCGGCCGGCGAATGCCGAGCAGGCGGCCGTCCTGAAGCAGGCGCTCGCCCAGCTCGCTCCACACGTCGCCGCGGTCGGGCACCGCCGCCGCCGCACGCTCCCACGCCGCCAGCCGCTCCGCGTCGGGGGTGATCGCCGGATAGCGCGGTCCGGCGAAGGCATCGAAGTACGCACGATCGCGCTCCGCCAACGCGTCCCGCGAGCGCCAGGCGATGGCCAGTCCGCGCTCTCGCTCCTCCGTGGCGTCGATGTGGTCGGCGGCCAGTGCCAGCCCGAATCCGGCCATCGCGAAGGACGTGTCGCGCTGCACCGCGCGGGAGAAGTGCTGCACGGCTTCCTCGTATCTTCCGGCACGAAACGCCGACTGACCGCGGAGATACCAGCGGAGGGCGGGAAGGGAGGCGGTGGTGTAGCTGGCGAGGTGCTCACCTTCACC
Organism: Gemmatimonadaceae bacterium; assembly: GCA_035249845.1. Lineage (GTDB taxonomy): Bacteria > Gemmatimonadota > Gemmatimonadetes > Gemmatimonadales > Gemmatimonadaceae > DATFBY01. The sequence goes on along the minus strand of DATFFZ010000209.1, from coordinate 8,620 downwards.
CGCCTGCGATGCGATGAGCTGTCCTGCCAGGCGGTCGACGAGCACCGTCAGGCTGTCGGCGGGCCCCTCGACGGTCGCTCTGGCGCGCACGCCGCCGTCGGGTACGGTCATCAGCGCAGCGCTCACCACCACCCGCGCGGGAGTGCCGACGATGCCGCCTAACAAGAGCTGCCCCGCGCCGAGCTGTCGGGAGGCGGCCAGCGCGTCGGCCACCGGAACCTCGGCCGCTTCCGCCAGCCCCGCTCGCCGCCAGATGCGCATCAGCGAGCCCGGATCGGCGGCGCGGGCGCTCCCTTCGTCGGTCAGCTTGGCGACGAGAAGGTCCATCATTCCCTCGCGGAGGTAGGCGAGGGACGCGTCGGCACCGGTGACGCGGAATGGCGCGACGGCGATGAGGTCCGGGTTGATGGGCGGGGGCGCGCCGGGCCGCGTGTCGCGGCGCGTGACGGCGGTGACGACGGCGCCCAGCGCGGCCAGGACGATGACAAGCACGGCCAACCGTCGACCGGAGAGCGGACGGCGTGGTGGCGCGGACGTTCGCGCATCGTCGGCCGCGGGGGGACCCCCCCCTGTCGGTGAAGCTAGCTCGCGGTCCTCTCCGCCATCCCATCGTTCCCGCTCCGCACCAACCGGAGACTCCCGCACCGCCGCCACATCGCCCGGCGGCGTCGCCGTCGCCACCCCCACTCCCACCTCCACCCCGGACCACGCTGACTCCTCCTTCAGCCGGTCCGCCAATGCCGTCACCGCCGCGTCAGGCGCCACCTCCAGCTGCTCCCGTAGCAGCGTCTCGTGCACCCGCGCATGCTGGATCGCCCCCGCCCGATCCCCCGCCGCCGCCATCGCGCTCATGAGCTGCACCGCGCGCCGCGAATTGAACGGGTCGATCACCGTCAGCTGCTTCCGCCACCGCACCGCCAGCGGAAATTCGCCGGCCGACTCCGCCCCCGCCGCCAGCGCCTCCAGCGCCTGCGCGCACCGATCCGCCAACCGGTCGCGCTGGCTGGACGCCCACTGCTCGAACTCGGCCGACCCGCTGACGTAGAACCCATCCAGGAACGGACCGGCGTACAGCGCCACGGCCCGCTCCGGCTCACCCGCATCGAGCGCCTCGTCGAACTCGCCGACGTCGCTCGAGATCACCTCCGGGTTCAACCGGAGGTCGCCTGACGAGACGATCGCATCGTCGCGGCCGAGCGCGCGCTTGAGGTGGTAGAGCGATTGCGTCAACGCGTGCCGCGCACGCTCCGGCTCCCCCTCCGGCCAGAGGAGCGCCAGCAGCCTGTCCCGACTCACCCCCCGGTCACCCGCTACCGCGAGCACCGAGAGAATGGCGAGCATGCGCCGCTGCGCGGCCGCGCCGCCGAGCGGTCCCTCCGGACCCTCGACCGTCACGCCACCGAACGTCCGCAATCTCAGCATCTGTTCAACGACTTTCCGCGGACCGAGGCCGATCTGAGGAATATCTGAGGTCGGTCTGAGCCTGGTCGTTCATCTTGCTCACACCTTCGTGCGCAGTTGGGGGGGACCGGCTGTCGCCCGAAGGAGACGGCGAGGTGGTGAGGCCCAGCTAAGGGGGCCCACCCCTCCCGTCCCGTCTCCTCGCTCTGGCCTAGCCACATAACATAGCGGGTCGCCGTTCCCCAGGGGAACGCCCTCCCGCCGCTCCACCTGCCCACGCAAGCGTTTCTCACGCTTGCGTTTCCGCGTTGATACGGTTTCCTCGCCGCGCGGTCGCTCGTCGTTCCAGCGTCACCCCTCACCGCCACCTCCGTCGTGCTCTCCTTGCCACGCCGTGTGCCCCTCCACACGCGCGTCTCCCTCGCCCTCGTGGCGCTGGCCTCCCTGGCCGTCGGCGCGTCCGCACAGTCCTACACCGGACGCCTGAGCTCCGCGCCTGCCGCAACCGCCGGCACGACCGCGCCCGCCGAAGCGCGAGCCCTCTGGGTCAGTCGCTTCGAATACGGCTCGGCGGCCGGAATCGCGCGCATCATGGCCACCGCCGCCCGCGCCAACTTCAACATCGTCTACTTCCAGGTGCGCGGCGCGGCCGACGCCTTGTATCGCTCCGACATCGAGCCGTGCGCCGTCCTTCTCTGCGGCAGGCTGGGCGGTACCCCTCCGTACGATCCCCTGGAGGTCGCCGTGCGCGAGGCGCACCGGCACGGCCTCGAGCTACACGCCTGGCTCAACGCGCTGCCGGGCTTCCCGGCCGGTGTCAGCCGAATCTGTACCTCGCTCGGCGAATCGGATCCCTTCCGGCCGCGGCATCTCCTCCTCGAGCATCCCGAGTTCGTCATGCGCGACCGCTCGGGGAGGCCGCTCCCGTGCCCGAACGGTGAAGAGTACCTCTGGCTCTCCCCCGGCTACGGGGAGGTACGCACCCGCCTGGCTCGAGTGGCCGCCGACATCGCGCGCCGCTACGAGGTCGACGGGATACACCTCGACCGCATTCGCTATCCGGGACCCGCCTGGTCGTACGACTACGCCAGCCTCGACGCCTTCGGTGGCGCGCCGGAGCGCGACCCCGACGCCTGGAACGACTTCCGCACGTCGCTCATCAACGCCACGGTTCGTGAGACGTACGACAGCATCGTCGCCGTCCGCGCCGACCTCGTGCTCTCCGCCGCGGTGTGGGGCGTGTATGCCGACCGTTGGCGGTGGCGCACCCAGGGCGGCGTGCGACAGCTCTTCCAGGATCCGGTCGCCTGGACCCGCGACGGCTATCTCGACGTCGCCGTCCCCATGACCTACTTCCGCATCAAAGCGGACTACTGCTCCCGCGCCGACTGGGCCTGCCTGCTCGACGATCACCTGTCGCTCATCCAATCGGACGTCGGCCGGCACGTCTACATCGGCATCGACGCGAGCAAAGGGGCGCCTGAGATAGTTCGACAGATCGAGCTGGCGCGCTCGCGCGGCGCCGCGGGCGTCTCCATCTTCTCGTATTCGGCCGCGGATGGCGTCGGACTCTGGCCCATCCTCGAGCGCGGCGTCTTCGCGCAACCGGCCGCCGTGCCCACGATGCCGTGGCGGGCGATGCTCTCGCGCGATTCCCTCACCGAGGACTCGCGCCAGCGCTGATCTCCGCCATCTGGGGGAGACATGACTGAAGGACAAGCGGCGAGCGCCGGTCCCGACCTCACGGTCGGCGTGGACGAGAAGAGCCTTCCCGCCACCGGAATGCTGGTCGGTCACGTGGGTGACGAGAGCGTCCTCCTGGCACGGGTCGGCGACGCCTACCACGCCATTGGCGCCACCTGCACGCACTACGGCGGTCCGCTGGGCGAGGGCGCGATCACCGGCGACATCGTCCGCTGCCCGTGGCATCACGCCTGCTTCAACCTGCGCACCGGCGATGCGGTGAAGCCACCGGCGCTCAATCCGGTGACGTGCTGGAAGGTCGAGCGAGCCGACGGTCGCATCGTCGTCCGCGAAAAGGCGCCAGTGTCCCTCGCGCCGAGCGTGAGAGCGACTCGCTCGCCCGAGTCGGTGGTCATCATCGGCGCCGGCGCCGCCGGTGCCGTGGCCGCCGAAACCCTCCGCAAGGAGGGCTACGATCGCCCCATCACCGTCATCGACGCCGACGCCGACGCCCCGTACGATCGCCCCAACCTCTCCAAGGACTATCTCGCCGGTAACGCGCCCGAGGAGTGGATCCCGCTCCACCCGAGAGAATTCTACGACCAGCGGGGGATCGCGCTCTCGTTGGGCAAGCGCGTCCGGGCAATCGAGCCCGCCGCCCACCTCCTGACCCTCGACGACGGAAGCACGCTCCCGTACGGCGCCCTCCTCCTCGCCACCGGCGCCGAGCCCATCCGCCTGCCCGAGATGGAGGGGAGCGGGCTCCCCATGCATACGCTGCGCTCCCTCGCCGACAGCCGCGCCATCATCGCCACCGCCGAAAAGTCCGGTCGCGCGGTCGTGCTCGGTGCCAGCTTCATCGGACTCGAGGTGGCTGCCTCGCTGCGCGCGCGTGACGTCGAGGTCCACGTCGTGGCGCCCGAGTCGCGCCCACTCGAGCGAGTGCTTGGGCCCGCGCTCGGCGACTTCATCCGCGTGCTGCACGAGGAGCATGGCGTCATCTTCCACCTCGGTCACACCGCCAAACGCTTCGGCGCCTCGGAAGTCGTGCTCGACGACGGCGCGGTCATCGCCGCCGATTTCGTGGTCGCCGGAATCGGCGTCCGCCCGCGCGTGGCGCTGGCCGAAGCCGCCGGACTCCGGGTGGACCGCGGTGTGATGGTCAACGAGTACCTCGAGACGAGCGCTCCCGACATCTGGGCTGGCGGCGACATCGCGCGCTGGCCCGACGAGCGCTTCGGTGGCGCGATCCGGGTGGAGCACTGGGTGGTGGCCGAGCGTCACGGAAGAACCGCCGCCCGCAACATCCTCGGCGCGCGCGAGCGGCATGGCGATGTGCCGTTCTTCTGGAGCGCCCACTACGACGTCTCCATCAATTACGTCGGCCACGCCGAGCGATGGGACGGCATCGAGGTGGAGGGCGACCCGCGCGCGCGCGACTGCACCGTGACGTTCCTGGAGCGCGGGCGCGTTGCGGCGGTGGCGACGATCTTTCGTGACGCGGAGAGTCTGACGGCGGAGATCGAGATGGAGCGGCGGTCGGCGTCGCGCTGACCGTACCCTTGACATTCTAGGGGACGACCGGTAGCCTCTCCCCTAGACCTTCTTGGGGAATGGCCATGGCGCGCGATGGCGGCGACCTGCTGCAGGGAACGCTCGACCTCATGATCCTCAAGGCGCTGACCTGGGGCGCGGCGCACGGCTACGCCGTCTCCCGCTGGATCCACGAGGTCACCGACGACGTCCTTCGCATCGAGGAGGGCTCGCTTTATCCCGCGCTCCACCGTTTGGAGGAGCGCGGGCTCATCGCCGCCGAGTGGGGGCTGTCCGAGAACAACCGCCGCGCCAAGTTCTATCGGCTCACCACGCGGGGGCGGCACCGGCTTCGCGCCGAGACCGCCAGCTGGTCGCGGTATGCCGACGCCGTGCGGAAGGTGATCCGCGCCACCGTGCAGCCGGCCTGAGGCGCCGGTGACGGACGGGCCGCGCTGGAGACGCTATCTCCGCTTCTGGGGCGACGACCCGGGCGCCGACGTGGATGACGAGCTCCACTTTCATCTCGACATGAAAGAGCGGGAGCTGGTGCGCGCCGGCATGGATGCCGACGTCGCGCGCCGCGCGGCGCTGGAGCACTTCGGCAGCCTCCGCCGCGTTCGCGCCGAGTGCGAGGAGATCGCGGTCCGTCGCGCCGCGCGCGACCAGCGCGCCGAGTCGTTCGGCACGATGAGCCAGGACGTCCGCTTCGCGCTCCGCCAGCTGCGACGGGCGCCCGGCTTCGCCATGGCCACCGCGCTCACCCTGGCACTCGGCATCGGCGCCAACGTCGTCATCTTCGCCCTGGTCGACGCTACCGTCCTCCGTCCGCTGCCCGGCGTGCGCGAGCCGGAGCGCCTGCTGGAGATCACCATCCCCAGCATCTCGTATCCATCCTACGTCGACTTCCGCGAGCAGACGCCGGGGCTCGCCGGACTGGCCGCCTTTCGCGAGCGTCCCATGGCGCTGGTGGACGGCGATCGGTCGGAGCTGATCACCGGCGCCGTGGTGAGCGGCAACTATTTCGCGTTGCTGGGCGCCGGCGCGTCAGTCGGCCGCGTCATTGGGGAGGATGACGACCGCCCTGACGCGCCCCCCGTGGTGGTGCTCAGCCACCGCATCTGGCGTCGACTGTTCAACGAAGACCCCGGAATCAGCGGTCGCACCGTTCGGCTCAACGGTCGCCCCGTCACCATCGTCGGCGTCGCGTCGCGCGAGTTCCGTGGGTCGCGATTGCGCGGCGTGCCGGATCTCTGGGTCCCCATCCACGCGATGGGGTGGATCGCACCGACGTCGCTCGACGCGCTCGACATCAACCAGCGAAGCTGGTCCTGGCTCACCGCCATCGGCCGTCTGGCGCCCGGCGTCTCGGTGGAGCAGGCCGCCGCCGCGCTCAACGTCGTCGCCGAACGGCAGGAGCGGCTCTACCCGACGGAGACGCGAACCGGCTTCACCGTGCGCGCCTTTGGCGCGCACGCGGCCGCCGGTGGTGCCATGAACCGTGAGGCATCGCTCCGCTTCACCGCCATGCTGGTGGGCGTGGTGGCGATCGTGCTCCTCATCGCGTGCGCCAACGTCGCCAATCTCCTCCTCGCGCGCGCCGCCTGGCGCCGCCGCGAGATCGCCGTGCGCCTCTCACTCGGGGCCTCGCGCGGTCGACTCGTCAGGCAGCTGGTCACCGAGTCCGCCGTTCTGGCCCTGGTGGCCGGTGGGGCGGGGGTCATCCTGTCGGTGGTCGGCACCGGCGCGCTCGCCGGGTTGACGCTCCCCGGCGGCGTGTCGCTCCACGCCCTCGAGCTGGAGGTCGGTGGGCGCGTGCTCGCCTTCGCGCTGGCCGTGACCCTCACCACCGTGGTCCTCTTCGGCATCGCTCCCGCCCTCCAGGCGTCCTCGCTCGACCCCGCGCTCGCGCTCAAAGATGGCGGAGCCCGCGGCGGCAGCGGTCGCTCGCGCCTTCGCGACGGCCTGCTGGTGGCGCAGGTGGCCCTCAGCATGCTGCTCCTGATCGGCACCGGTCTCTTCACGCGCGCCCTCCAGCGCGCCCTGGCGATCGACCCCGGCGTCGAGCTCGAGAAGCTCGCCACCATCTCGGTGAATCTCGGGCTCGCGCGGTACGACAGCGCGCGCGCCGGCGCGTACTACGACGCGGTGACCGAGCGCGTCGCACGCGTTCCCGGAGTGGCACGCGTGGCATGGAGTGCCACGCTCCCGTTGGGCGAGGAGTCGCTCAACGAGTCGTTCGTGATTCCGGGCTACCAGTTCGCGCCTGACGAGAACACGGACGTCGAGGTCAGCGCCGTCTCTCCCGGATTCCTGGCGACGGCGGGCATTCCGCTTCGCCGCGGCCGAGACTTCACCGCCGACGATGGCAACGGTGGCGATCTCCGTGTCATCGTCAACGAGACGATGGCCCGGCGATACTGGCCCGAGCGTGACGCCATCGGGCAGCGCTTCACGCTGTTCACCACCGCAGCGACGATCATCGGCGTCGCGCGCGACGCGAAGTATCACGACCTGCTCGAGCCGCCCAAACCCTTCGTCTACGTGCCGCTCTCACGCCGCCTCCGCACCGATGGCCTCTCCGTCGTCTCGCTGGTGGCGCGGGCGAACGGCGATCCCGAAACGATACTCGGCGGCGTCCAGTCGGCGGTCCGCTCGCAGGACCCGAGCGTTCCCACCTTCGCGCTCACCACCTACGAGAGTCGCCTCGCCGACCTCCTCGCCGCGCAGCGGCTCGGCGTCGCTTTCCTGGGCGCGTTCGCCCTACTGGCCACCGTGGTGGCGGCCGTCGGCATCTACGGCGTGGTCTCCTTCCTGGTCGGGCAGCGCCGCCGCGAGATCGGAATCCGTCTCGCGCTGGGCGCGCGACCGGCGGGTGTGGTGCGACTCGTGCTCGCCCACGGACTCTCGCGCGTCCTGCTCGGCCTCGTTGCCGGCGTCGTCGCCTCGGCGGCCGCGGCCCGCGTCGTCTCGCGGTTCCTGTACGGCCTGCCCCCGACCGATCCGGTCACCTATGTGGGTACCGCCGCGCTGCTCGCGGCGGTGGCGCTCCTCGCCGCGTCGCTCCCCGCGCGCGCCGCCGCGCGCACCGATCCCGCGACGACGCTCCGCGCGGAATGACGACGTGATGTGGGTGGGTGACGCGACCGCGTCACCCGGGGTTACCTTTGTCGGCGATGCGGCCGACGCCCCTCGTACTCGTTGAGCCCTTCGCCACGTCGATCGCGGAGTGGCGCGAGATGGCGCGCGCCATGGGCGCCCACAACCTGGGCGGCCCCGCTACGGGCTTCACCGCCGAGCTTCCCACCCCCACCGTGCCTGTGGGCGCCGCCCACATGGACGCGATGGGACACGAGCATCCCGCGCCATCCACCGCCGCGGCATGACCCTTAGGCGCTCCGCGCTCCAGCTGCTCGCGCTCCTTTGCATCATCACGCCGGCGATGCTGTACGCTCATGCGCGCCTCGAGCGCAGCGATCCCGCCGCCAGCGCGCGCCTCGCTCGGGTGCCGCGCGAGATCCGCCTCACCTTCACCGAGGCACCAGAATCGGCGGTCAGCTCTCTCTCGTTGATCGGTCCCGACAGCCAGTCTATCTCGTTAGGCGCGATCCGTGTCCCCAGCGACTCGCCCAAGGTCCTGGTGGCGGAGGTACTCGGGCGCATGCGCGAGGGGTCGTATCTCGTGCGCTGGCGCACCGCGACCGCCGACGGCCACCCCCTCAACGGCGCCTTCCGCTTCACCATCGAGCCCGGCGCGCAGGGGCTTGCCACCGGCGCGCTGGCCGGCGACACCGCTCGTCCGGCACCCACGGCCGACACCGCGCCGGCGGCGGCACCGGTGGATGATGGCGCGCACGATGTCGCGCGATCCATCGGCTACGTGATCATCCGGTGGGTCACGCTGGCGTCGCTCGTCCTGTCGATCGCCGCGCCGGCCTTCGTCGTGCTGGTGCTGCCGCGCCTCTGGACCGCCGGGGACGATCTCTCCGGCGCCGTCGCCCCC
>DATFFZ010000208.1:0-2700 GCA_035249845.1 Gemmatimonadaceae bacterium | reverse complement strand
AAGGACCCGAGCCAGCCACCGACCGCGATCGCCGGCCGCACCGACGGCGTGGCCGCCGCGGCGGCCGTCGCAGCCGCCCCAACGGCGATTCACCGCGCATCGTCTCAGAGGAGTAGCGTGGCGCGGTTCTACATCACGACGGCGATCGACTACGCGAACGGTGATCCGCACCTCGGTCATGCCTTCGAGAAGATCGGTGCCGACGCGCTCGCGCGGTACCACCGCCTGCGCGGTGATGACGTCCACTTCCTGATGGGGATGGACGAGCACGGCCAGAAGGTCGCGCAGAGCGCCGCCGAGCGTGGCATCGAGCCGCAGCAGCTGGTCGATCAGTTGGCGGCCCGCTTCGAGACGATGTGGCACCGGCTGGCCATCTCCAACGATCAGTTCATTCGCACCACCGACCCGCGCCACAAGGCGGGCGTGCGGGCGCTCATCGAGCACATGCTCCGGCGCAGCCCCGACGACTTCTACGAGAAGGCGTACGAGGGGTGGTACTGCGTGGGGTGCGAGCTCTTCAAGCGCGAGAACGAGATCGCCGACGGCAAGTGCGTCCTGCACCCGACGCGCACGCTGGAGTGGGCGCAGGAGCGGAACTGGTTCTTCCGTCTTTCGCGCTACCAGGGATTTCTCACGAACCTGCTGACCACGCGGCCCGACTTCTTGCGCCCCGAGAGCCGCCGCAACGAGCTGCTCGCGCTGCTCGAGAGCGGGCTGGAGGACATCTCGATCACCCGCTCCAAGCTCAGCTGGGCGATTCCCTTCCCCGAGCCCGTGAGCACCGGCGAGCAGCAGGGGACCTGGGTCTGGTTCGACGCGCTGCCCAACTACCTCACCGCAACGGGCTATCCAACGCCAGGCTACGAGAAGCGCTGGCCGGCGCAGCTCCACGTGGTGGGAAAGGACATCACTCGGCTCCATGCCCTCATTTGGCCGGCGATGCTCGAATCGGCGGGACTCCCCCTTCCCGAGCACGTGTTCGGCCACGGCTTCGCCTATTTTTCCGGCCAGCGCTTCAGCAAGTCGGCCGGCGTGACGCTCGACCTGGATGAGGCGATCGATCGCTACGGCGCCGACGCGTTCCGATATTTCCTGCTCCGCGAAATCCCCTTTGACAACGACGGCAGCTTCACCTGGGATCGCCTGGAGGAGCGCTACACCGCCGACCTGGCCAACGCGTTCGGCAACCTCGCGAGTCGCACGATCGCGATGATCGAGCGCTATTGCGGCGGCGTGATCCCCGGCAGCGCGGAGAATGATGTGGATCGGGGCGATCTCGCCGACGCCGGGGACTACGCGCGGGCGATGGAGCGCTGTCTGCTGCACGAGGCGCTGCGCATCGTCTGGCGCATGGTGGCGCGCGGCAACGAGTACGTCGATCGTCAGGCGCCGTGGAAGCTGGCGAAGGATCCCTCGGCGCGAGAGGCGTTGGAGCGCACGCTGGCGACGCTGGCGCGGCAGCTCGTGCGCCAGGCAGTGCTGGTGCAGCCCTTCATGCCGGGCAAGTCGCGCGACCTGTGGGAGCAGCTGGGCGGTGTGGCCGCCGGTGCGACGCCTCACTGGCGGCTGGTCGAGGCGCCTGCGCCAAACGGGTGGCGGGTGATCAAGGGCCCGCCGCTCTTCCCGAAGGAAACGACCGGCGCTGGCCGCGAAGGCTAGGGAGGGCGAGGGGGTACGTGGTGCGGGGCGAGACCACCCTGCGCGATCTACCAACGCAGCTCGCGGCTACTCGGCCCCCACTCCTCGCCCCTCGGTTCCTCCGTTATTGACAGCGCCGGCCGAGGGCGCATCTATGTAGCATCCTGCCTCGAGCAGCCGCACACGGTCTCCCCGCGGCACGAGGAGGAGGTATACCGTGCATCTTCGTCGCGTCCCAACGGTGGCGTGCGCGCTCGTGCTCGCGCTCTCGGCCTGTGTGCGCTCTGGGAGCACCGCCGAGGAAGACCTCGCTCCCGATGACCGGGAGCCCATCCGCCTCGAGGTGCTCAACAACAACTGGTCGGACGTGACCGTGTTCGTGATGCGCGAGGGGTCGCGCGACCGCGTCGGGGTTGCCACCGCCGCGACGACAACGGTGCTCAGCATCCCCCGCCACCTCCTCGGCCAGCTTCGCGTGGTGCAGCTCATCGCCGATCCGATCGGATCGGCCAATGGCATCACGAGCGAGGCCATCCTGCTCAAGCCGGGGATGCAGGTGACCTGGCGCCTGGAGAGCGACCTCCGGCGCTCGAGCGTCATGGTGTACTGAGCCTAGCGAGGCGGCGGCAGCGGTCCGCGTCCGCCGCGATCCGGGCCTCCATCGAAGGCGCCCAGTCCCGCACCGAGCCCCACCACCGCGACGATGAGACCGCCGGTGAAGAGCAGCGTGCGGGTGCGTGACAAGGTGCGCACGCGCAGGTCGGCCACCAGCGGCTTGGGGATCTCGACCCGCTCCCCCTGCCAGGGGATGAACGCTCCGCGGCGCGTCTCCGTCTGGCGCACGGCGAATCGCAAGAATTCGTCGCCGGTACTCGTCAGGCGCCCTTCGATCGCCCGTGTGTCCGCGCCGATGAGAGGCGCGAGCGTCTCGCTTCCCGCTGCCGTGAGCTCGGCGCGCAGTATGGTGCCCGGTTCGGGCCGCGTGTCGATCGGCACCGTGGTATAGCTGTAGCAGCCCGACGTCACCACGGCGGCGATCACCGAGATGAGGAGCCGGAGCGT
>DATFFZ010000207.1:0-2335 GCA_035249845.1 Gemmatimonadaceae bacterium | reverse complement strand
GACCCGGTGCGCCGCCCGGTGCGCCGCCCGGAACGCCCCGGTTGAGATCCGAGCTCACGGGCTCGCCGCGGATCGGGACCAACGGCTCCACGCGCCGCTTCCGCTCGACGTACGGACCTTTCCTTCCGCGTCCACCCTTGTCCAGGAACTCGTAGCGCGGCCAGCGGCGCTGGTGGCGCAGGTACACCACGCGGGTGCCCGGATAATGCCGGAACGGGTAGTAGAAGGGGTCGTCGAACACGACGATGCGGAATTTGGCGCACCGATGCGCGTACGGGTTCCACACCGAGTAGGCGCGGAAGGCGTGACAGTCGTAGCAGAGAAAGCGCGGATAGTCTTCGCGCCGATCGACGTGATACTCCGCGACGTCGAGCGCGTATTCCTCATCGCGATTGCCCGTCAGACGCGCGGCGAGCTCATGGATCACCGCGAAGGGATCGCGCGATACGCGGTCGCCGATGAGCTGGTAGTCCCAGCGGCGACCGTCGGAGATGGCGCCGAGGTCGAGCTTCCGCCAGGAGGCGACGGCGAAGACGTAGCCCATTCCCGGGTAGTCGTCCACGCGGAACGACTCGCGTCCATACCCCTGTACGCGGTAGGTCACGCCGCCGCGCACGAAGTTGTCATCGAGGGGCGACTCGGGATACAGCACCCGCGTGCGCCCGTCGGTGTCGATCCGCATCACCAGCACGAAGGCGTCGTCATCGGTGCGGAAGTAGACGCGGGCGCGCTCACCGCGATGATAGAAGTTGTTCCCCGAGACCCAGAGCTGCACTTCGGGCGTCCGCTCGCGGGGCGCGCTCTGGCCGCCCCCACCCTGAGCGGCCGCCGTCCTCCACGCGCTGGTGCAGGAGAGCGCGAGCAGCGAGGCGAATGTCGCGGCGATGACGGCTCGGGGTGCCATGCAGGTACCTGATGAGGTGACGTCGTGGAGCGCATTCGGCGTGCCCGACGTCGCGTCCTTCGAAACTGATGCGGTGTACACGAGTTACGCAATCACGACGGCGCCGCGCTCCCCGTTTCTGTCCTTCAGGAGAGACGATGCAGACCAGTAGAGTGGACACATGAGCTTGTACGGACCCGAGACCTCCCTCTAGCTTGCACCCCTCCCATGGAGAGTACCCGAGTTCCCGCCCCCCGGGCCGATCTGCTCGACCCGGCCACCGTCGCCGCGCTCGGCCGGATCGAGCTGGTGGCGCGTTGGATCGTGGATGGGTTCCTCACCGGGCTCCACCGGTCACCGCGCAAGGGCTTCTCGGTGGAGTTCGCCGAGCACCGGCCGTACCTGCCGGGTGACGAGCTTCGCTACGTCGACTGGAAGATCGCCGCGCGCGCCGACCGCTGGGTGGTGAAGCAGTTCGAGGAGGAGACGAACCTCCGCGCCACGATCGTGCTCGACGTGAGCCGGTCGATGGCCTGGAGCGGCGCTCCGGAGCGTCTCACCAAGCTCGAGTACGCCGAGCGACTCACCGCGGCGCTGTCGCTCCTCTTCCTTCGCCAGCGCGACGCCGTGGGTCTCATCCGCTTCGATGAGCGCGTGCGCACCGCGATTCCGCCGCGCGTGCGAACCGGGCACTGGAAGCGCCTGGTCGCGTCGCTCGATGACCCCGGGTCGGGGAAGGCCTCGCACGCTTCCGAGGCGCTGGCGCAGGCCGGGCGTCTGGTGCCGCGGCGCGGGATGATCGTCCTGATCTCCGATCTGTTGATGGACCCGCCCGACGTGCTGCGCCACGTGCGCGCGCTCCGCTTCGCCGGACACCACGTGGCCGTGCTGCACATCATCGACCCGTCGGAGCAGGAGCTCCCCTTCGCGCACGACGCGGTGTTCTTCGATCCGGAGTCCGAGATGGAGGTGCCCGCCAGCATCGCCAACGTGCGGGCGGCGTACCGGTCGACGGTCGACGCGGCCATGCGCGAGTGGCGCGAGTCGTTCACGGCGGCGGGGGCCGCCTACGAGCCGGTGCCGACCGACGCGCCCTTCGGGGTGCCGCTCCGGCGCGCCTTCGCCGTCCGACAGCGCGTGCCGTGATCGACTTCCTCTCCCCCGCCTGGCTGCTGGCCGGACTCGCCGCCGCGGTTCCGCTGTTCATCCATCTCCTGCGTCGCCGGATCGGGACGCGGATCGAGTTTCCCGCGGTGCGCTACCTGGCGCGCGCCGAGCGAGAGCACAGCCGCAAGCTCCGCCTCAAGAATCTGCTGCTGATGCTGTTGCGCGTGGGGGCGGTGCTCCTGCTGGCGCTGGCCGCGGCGCGCCCGGTGGCGCGGGTGCAGGGGGCGGGCCACGCGCCCACCGCGCTGGCGATCGTCCTCGACAACTCGCTCAGCACCAGCGCGG
>DATFFZ010000206.1:0-11268 GCA_035249845.1 Gemmatimonadaceae bacterium | reverse complement strand
GCTCCACGCGCCACGCCCCACGCGCAACCCGCCCCGCGCCACGCGCCACGCGCCCGCGCCACGCGCCACGCGCCACCTGTGTCTAATCTTCTGCTGTCCCAACCAGGAGACCCCTATGAGCCTGCGCCCTGTCGCCGGATTGCTGCTGCTCCTCCTTCCCCTCGCCGTCCGCGCACAGGGAGCGGACACGCGCATGCCGTCGCCATCCACACGGTTCGAGTTCCACAGCGCCATGTGGATGAACCTTCACCACTTCCTCCACGCCCTCTCGACCGTGCGCACGGGTGGGCCCAACCAGCGCGCGGCGATCGCGCGGGCATCGAGCGATACGGCCGGCTTCGGTGCCCTGCCGGCGGAGCTGCGTGCCGGATGGGAGGGGGCGCTCGCCTACTACGACACGGCGATGGCACCGCACGATCTGCTCTTCGACGGACGCATGTACCGCATCAAGCGCGAGCTCGCGCGCGTTGGGAACGCGCCCACCGTCCGCGGCAGCACGCTCGACTCGGCGCACGGCGCCGCGTTGGAGGCGGCAGCGCCCGCGTATCGCGCGCTGTGGTGGCCGCGGCACGACCGCGCCAACCGCGACTGGCTGCGTGACATGGCACCGGTGCTCGAGCGCTACGAGGACACCGTCGCCACGCAGGTGCTGCGCGCCTATCGCACGACGTGGGTGCCGGTGCGCGTCGACGTCAGCGCCTACGCCAACTGGGCGGGCGCGTACGCCACCGAAGACCCCACACACGTCGTCTTCGCGAGCCTGATCGAGGCGAGCCGGGGAAGCCAGGGACTCGAATCGCTCTTCCACGAAGCCATGCACGGGCTGGAAGACTCCATCGTGACCTCGCTCGAGCGCGCCGCTCGTGCGCGCCGGCAGGAGGTGCCGTCTCGGCTCTCACATGCCGTGCTCTTCTTCACCGCCGGTGAGATCGTGCGCCGAACCGTTCCCGACCATACCCCGTACGCCGAGCGGTACGGCCTGTGGGAGCGGGGTGGGTGGGCCGCCTATCGTGCCGCGCTCGTTGAAGGGTGGAAGCCATATCTGGACGGCCAGAGCGAGCTGGATGCCGCGATGGACCGCGTGCTGGGCGCGCTGGTTGCCCGACGAACCGGTTCCTAGACCGGCGTGAGCGTCTCGAAGCGTGCGCTACAGAGGGAGTAGCGGGACGCGGGACCGGCGGTAGCCATTCGCGGCGCGTCTGATATTCCCTCTTGACCTCGGCGGAGCGTGGCGTCATTCTTCCACCTACCAGGTAGGTGGAACGCTTTCGCGTCGCACGTCCCCTCGTTCCCGTCCCAGGTCCCGCGTCCCGCAATGCCCCGCGCCCCGACCGATCTCCTCTACGGCACCCTCGACCTGCTGGTCCTCGAGACGCTCTCCTGGCGGCCCATGCACGGCTACGCGGTGTCGAACTGGATACGACAGCGGAGCGGCGGGGTGCTCGGGATCGACGATGCCGCGCTCTACAAGGCGCTGCACCGCCTGGAGGAGCAGGGGTTGATCGAATCGGAGTGGGGGCTCTCGGAGAACAACCGCCGCGCCAGGTATTACCGGCTCACCGCCGCCGGACGGAAGCGGCGGCGCGTGGAGAGCACGGAGTGGCGCCGGTTTGCCGAAGCGGTGTTCCGCGTGATGGAGCCTGCCTGAGAGGGGCACGATGCCGCTGCACGATGGGGTCCGGCGCGTCTTTCACCTGCGCGGCCGAGGCCGCCTGACGAGTGAGCTGGATGACGAGTTCGCGTTTCACCTCGAGATGCGCACCCGCGAGCTGCTCGGCCGCGGCTACAGCGAGGCGGCCGCGCGTGAGGAGGCGCTTCGCCAGTTCGGGGACCTGCCCGACGCCATCGCCTATTGCCGCGCCGCCGACGCGCGGCGGGAGAGCACGCAGATGCGAGTGGAGCTGCTGAGCGACATCAGACAGGACGTGCGGTACGCGCTGCGGGCGCTGCGCAAGGCGCCGGGGTTCGCCGCCGTCGCCATCCTGACGCTGGCGTTGGGCATCGGCGCCAACACGGCGATCTTCTCCGTCGTCAACGGCGTGCTGCTGGAGGCGCTTCCCTTCCCGCGTCCCGACGAGCTGGTGATGATCCACCAGACCTCAGACGGGCATCCCACCACCTCGTCGCCCACGAACTTCTACGACTGGGCGGAGCAGAGCGAGTCGTTCACCGCCATGGCGGCGATGACCCGGAACTCGGTGAACCTCACCGCTCCCGGAGCGGACCCCGAGCGATTACGTGGCGCGCTCGTGAGCGCGCGGTTCTTCTCCGTGCTCCACGTGCCGGCGCTGCTGGGACGGACCTTCAATCCTGACGAGGACACCTTCGGCGGCCCCAACGTCGTGATCCTCCACGAGTCGCTCTGGCGCTCGCGCTACAATGCCGATGCGCGCATCGTGGGCTCCACGATCACGCTGGATGGCCAGCCGCACACGGTGATCGGTGTCGTGGCGGCCGCATCGGCATGGCCGTCCCGCAGCGACGTCTGGCGGCCGCTCCGCTTCGATCCGGCGTCGCTGCCGCGCATGCGCGGCGCCATCTGGCTCACCGTCGTCGGGCGACTGGCGCCCGGTGCCACGATCGATGCCGCCCACGCCGAGATGACGACCATCGCCAGACGGCTGGAGGAGCAGTACCCGAACTCCAACACCGGCGTCGGCATCGCGCTCCAGCCGATGCGCGAGTTCCTCGTGGGTGAGATGCGTACCCCTCTGCTCGTGCTGCTCGGCGCGGTGGGCTTCGTGCTCCTCATCGCCTGCGCCAACGTCTCCAACCTCATGCTGGTGCGCGCCACGGCGCGCGAGACGGAGCTCGCCGTGCGCACCGCGCTCGGCGCCGGGCGAGCCAGACTCGTCAGGCAGCTCATCACCGAGAGCACGGTGCTGGCGTTGCTCGGCGCCGCGGTCGGGCTCGTGCTCGCGATCTGGGGCACGAGGGCGCTGCTGCGCATCGCACCGAGCAACATTCCCCGGCTCGACGCGGTCGGCGTGGACGCCGGCGTGCTCCTGTTCACGCTCGGCATCGCGCTCGCGACCGGGATCGTGTTCGGGCTGATCCCGGCCATGCACGTCGCGCGGAGCGACCTCAATCGCACGCTCAAGGAAGGCGGCCGAGGCGCGCGCGGGCGCTCGGCGAGTGGACGCACGCGGAGTCTCCTGGTGGTGTCGGAGATGGCGCTGGCGGTGACGCTGCTAACCGGTGCCGGCCTCCTCATTCGCAGCTTTCGCGAGCTCATGCGCGTCGATCCCGGGTTCCGCGTCCAGAACGTGGCGTCGTTCACCGTCTCGCTCCCGGAGAGCAAGTACGAGGAGGTGGACAGACAGCGGCTCTTCATGGATGGCCTGCTGGAACGCGTCGCGGCGATTCCTGGCGTGCGGTCGGTGGCGGGTGCGCAGGCGCTTCCGCTCAGCGGGCTCGGCTTCAGCTTGAGCTTCGGCGTGGCCGGTCGGCCCAAGGCGCCCCCTGGTCAGGAGCCTTCCTCGGAGATTCGCGTGGTGACACCGGGCTTCTTCACGACCTTGGGCATTCCGGTCGTGCGCGGCCGGACGTTCCGCGACCACGACCGGCAGGGAAGCGCTCGCGTGGTGCTGATGAACGAGGCCGCCGCCGCGCGCTTCTTCCCGGATGAGGATCCTCTCGGACGAGTCATCGACTTCGGCTGGTCGCGCGATAGCGTGCGCATGGGCGGTGAGGTGGTGGGGATCGTGGGCAACGTGCGCGAGCAGGAGCTGGCAGGTGAGCCCGAGCCGATGTTCTACGTCCCCTATGCGCAGTGGCCGATGGATTTCTTCACGATCGCCATGCGCACCGATCGAGAGCTGGAGGCCATCATCCCGCTCGCCCGGCGAGCGCTGCGCGAGGTCGATCCCGAGCTCCCGATGTTCGAGGTGCAGACCGCCGAGCAGATCGTGGCCGACTCGGTGGCGCGGCCGCGCTTCTACATGATCCTCCTGGGCGGTTTCGCCGCCGTCGCGCTCGTGCTCTCCGGCATCGGCATCTACGGGGTGATCGCGTACCTGGTCGCGCAGCGGACGCACGAGATCGGGGTGCGCATGGCGCTGGGCGCGAGCAGCGCACGCGTCACACGCATGGTGCTGGGCGAGAGCCTCACCATCGCCGGCGTCGGCATCGCGGTCGGCCTCGCCGGCGCGTTCCTGCTCACGCGCCTGTTGTCGAGCCTGCTCTTCGGCGTGAAACCCACCGACCCCCTCACCTTCACCGCCGTCGCTCTGATCCTGGGAGCGATCGCGATCCTCGCGTCGTGGCTGCCGGCGATGAGAGCGGCCAGGCTGGAGCCGGTAATGGCGATGAGGGCGGAGTAAGAGAGTACGGGGAGGCCCCTCTATCGGGGCGCGTAGCAATGGACTAATGGTAGTGATTTCCAGGTAATTCAGTACTGC
Organism: Gemmatimonadaceae bacterium; assembly: GCA_035249845.1. Lineage (GTDB taxonomy): Bacteria > Gemmatimonadota > Gemmatimonadetes > Gemmatimonadales > Gemmatimonadaceae > DATFBY01. The sequence continues at coordinate 6,868 of DATFFZ010000206.1, read as the reverse complement.
GTACAAGAGCAAGAGCGTAAGGGTGCGCACCTTCACGCTCGCATCTCTCACCTCATACTGGATTACTGGGACTTACTACCATTATTCCGTCGCAAGTCGGCCCAATCCCAGAGCCGGACCCTACTCTCTCACTATTCTTAGCCAATGTCCCAGGCCGCCGAGAAGTCTCCCGACCTACGCTACCCTATTGGTCCCTTTCGCCCCGTCGAGCCGCTCGATCCCTCGCAGCGGCTGGAGTGCATCGGGCACATCGAGCGCGCGCCGGCACGGTTGCGCGAGGCGGTGACCGAGCTCGGCGACGCACAGCTGGAAACGCCGTATCGGCCCGGTGGATGGACGGTGCGCCAGGTGATCAATCACGTGGCCGACAGCCACATGAACGCGTACGTGCGCTTCAAGCTGGCGCTCACCGAGGAGCGGCCCACGATCAAGCCGTACGAGGAGGCGCTCTGGGCGGAGCTGCCTGACGGGAAGAGCGCCGACCCGGAGATCTCGCTTCGTTTGCTCGAGGAGCTGCACAAGCGGTGGGTGATGGTGCTTCGCGCCATGCAGCCCGCCGACTTCGCGCGCCCGCTCGTGCACCCCGAGGCGGGCGTCATGACGCTCGATCGAATGCTGGGGCTCTACGCCTGGCACGGGCAGCACCACGCGGCCCACATCACCGGGCTGCGAAAGCGCATGAGCTGGTAGACGTCCCACCGCCGCGACGCGATCGCGGTACCCACGATTCGGATGGAGGAGCGAGCGTGCAACTGGTCTGTTCGCGCGGTGCGTAGCGCACATGTGGCAGCCCTCTTCCTCCGGCTCGTTTCGGCGACGCCCGCGATTATCGCGCGCATCGGGTGCGCGATGAGCGATGAGAGCTGAGACCGGCGAGTCGCTCGAGCTCCTCGCCGCTCAGCGGGAGCGCGCCGAGCGGCGGCTCAACGGGTTGCGCGCCATCATGCTGCTCCTGCTGGCCAGCGCCGCGCTGGCCTATGCCCCCAGTCTGCCGCCGGCGCTCAACCGCGTGAACGTGCTCGTGCTCACCCCCACGCTGGGGTGGACGGTGGCGCAGTGGGCGCTCTTCTATCGGCGCCCGCGTCTGCCCGGTTGGCTGGCGGTCGCCAATCCACTGGTGGACGTCATCGCCATCACCGCCACGCTGGGCGGGTATGGTCTCGCGCACTCACCACCGCTGGCCTTCAAGTCACCGATCTTTCTGGCGTACTTCGCGGTGCTGGGCTCTCGACCCATCGCGTCGTCGACGCGGAAGGCGGCGGCCGCGGCGGTGATCGTCGTGCTCGCGTATGCCTCGCTGCTCACTCTGTTCGTGGTCATCGGGCGGGCGCCACCATTTGCGAGTCCGGTCGCGGCGAGCTCCGGACCTGGCATCTCCGCGCTCGATGAGGGCGCGAAGCTCTTGCTCCTGGCGATGGGAGGGCTCATCTCCGTCTACGCCACCGCCTGGCACGAGGGAATGGCCATGCGCTACTACCAGGCGTCGCGCGATCGCGAGCAGCTGGAGATACGACTGGCGCAAGCACAGCTGAGCACGCTGCGCCAGCAGCTCCGCCCGCACTTCCTCTTCAACACACTCAACACCATCACGGCGCTCATCTCCGTCGACGCGCGGAGCGCGGAGCGCATGGTGTCGGGGTTGAGCGCGCTGTTGCGGCTGTCGCTGCGGAGCGACGACGAGCAGGAGGTGCCGCTCGACCGCGAGATGGAGATGCTCGAGCACTACCTGGAGATCCAGCGCCTCCGATTCCGGGACCGGCTCACCATCGACGTGCGTATCGATCCAGGCGTGCGCCAGGCGCTGGTGCCCAATCTCGTGCTCCAGCCACTGGTGGAGAACGCGATTCGGCATGGCATCGGTCCTCGTGCCGCCGGCGGCCGGGTGACGATTGCCGCCACACGACGGAACGGGGCGCTGGAGCTGCGAGTTGAGGACGATGGCGTCGGGCCCCGCGCCGGCGGCCAGTCGGCGGACGGTACCGGCACGGGGCTGGCGAACACGCGCGCCAGGTTGCAGCACTTGTATGGACCGGATCACCGGTTCGAGGCCGGTGGTGGCACTGGCGGGGGATTCGTGGTGAGGCTCGAGATTCCACTCAGGATCGCGCGCGGTGGCGCCTTCGCGGCACCGCCGGCGACGGAGGATGTGGACGCATGACGCAGCCGATTCGCGCCCTGGTCGTGGACGACGAACCGCTCGCCCGCTCACACCTGCGCAAGCTGCTCTCCACCGACCCCGAGGTCGTGGTGGTGGGCGAATGCGGCAATGGACGCGATGCGATCGAGGCGATCCTCGAGCAGGAGCCCGATCTGCTCTACCTGGACATCCAGATGCCGGAGCTGGACGGCTTCGCCGTTGTGAGCGCCGTGGGCGCCGACCGGATGCCGGTGATCGTCTTCGTGACGGCGCACGACGAGTACGCGCTCGAGGCCTTCCGGGTGTACGCGCTCGACTATCTGCTCAAACCGGTGGACCGCGGTCGCTTCACGCTCACACTGGAGCGCGCCAAGGCACAGATCCGCCAGGGCCGCACCGATGGCCTCACGCGGGGGCTGCTGGATTGGCTGGAGTCGCAGCGCGGGCAGCAGCACGACAGCTCACGGCTGGCCGTACGTGTGAGCGGGCGCATCAGTCTGCTGAAGACGGACAGCTTCGATCGCCTGGAGGCGGAGGACGATCACGTGCGCCTGTACGTGGAGGGCAAGGTGCATCGCGTGCGCCACACCATGACCTACTTCGAGCAGCGCCTCCCGCCCGGCAAGTTTCTGCGCATCCACCGGTCACACATCGTGAACATCGACCGGATCAAGGAGATCCAGCCCTGGTTCGGCGGCGACTACGTGATCCTGCTCGCCGATGGAACGAAGCTGACGTCGGGACGAGGATACCGGCACAATCTCAGAGCATTTCTCGCGAGATCATCGTAGCGCTCAGAGAGGAAAATTGGTCGGGGGCTCGGCAGACGGCCTGGAGGAAGGAGTCGGGGGTTCGCCGACGGCCTGGAGGAGGGAGTCCGGGGTTCGGCCACGGCCTGGAGGAGGGAGTCCGGGGTTCGGCCGTCTAGCGATGGACTAACGGTAGTAATTCCCAGTGATCCAGTACTGCATGAGAGAGTAAGAGCGTAAGGGTGTGCCCCTTTACGCTCTTACTCCCGTTAGCTCCCACTGAATTACTGGGAATCACTACCGTTAGTCCATCGCTAGACGGCCAAACAGAGGGGCCTCCAGGTCCATCACTGGAAATCACTACCTCTAGTCCGTTGCTACCCGGCCAAACAGAGGGGCCTCCGGTCCCGTTAGTCCATTCTCGAGAGCCAGTGCTCCCGGTCAGCCTCTCGTTTCCGGCCGCTGACCGCCAATAAGCCGCGCTTCACCGTAAACCGGTTCATCGTCGCTCCGTTCGCTCTCTAGCTTCGCATGTGATTTCTGCTGGAGGACGATGAATGAGAGCGACTCTTTGGGTCCTGCTCGTGTCGTCGGTGGCGGCGTGCGGTGGGAGTGGGTATGGCGGGGACGATTCCACGGGACCGAACAATACGCCGGTGCAATCGGCCACCGTGCAGGCGACCCCCCAGCTGCAGTTCAGCCCCAATACGGTGAACCTGCTCGCCGGCGGCACGGTGACGTTCGCGTTCGGCTCGACCGCGCACAACGTGCTGTTCGATCCCACGGCCGGCGCTCCCGGCAACATCCCTGGCTCCAACGCCAACACATCGGTGCCTCGCACGTTCCCCACCGCCGGCAGCTTCCGCTATGTGTGTGACCTCCATCCCGGGATGAGCGGGAGGGTTGTCGTGCAGTAGAGCGTGAAGGGGCTGGAGGTCCGTGACGAGAGATCCGTGACGGGAGTGATGAGAGTGGAGTGAGTGACAACAGCCAGGGTGAAGCGCATGAGGGAAGGGTGATGAGTCCATCACCCACTTCATGCGCTTCACCCTGGTCCTTGTCACTCACTCCACTCTCATCACTCCCGTCACCGCTCTCATCACTCCCGTCACCAACCTGCCGTCGCTCCCACCTCGACTATCCGCCGATCTCGCCGATCGCCCACGCCGCCATGCGGCGCACCTCGGCGTCGCGATCGCCGCGCAGCAGGGCCGTGAGCGCCGGGATCGCCGATGGATCGTCGATCTCACCCAGCGCGAAGGCGGCGAGGGATCGCACGCCCGGAGATGGATCGGACAACGCCGCGGTGAGCGGCTCGAGCGCGCTCGGCGGCTTCCCGATCGCCAGGGCGAACGCCGCCATCTCGCGCGTCGTCTCCAACGGATCGCGCAGCGCGGAGAGGAGCGTCTCGACGGCCCGCGGTGTCCTGATCCGACCGAGCAGCGGCGCGGCCATGCGGCGCACGCACGGGTCGGAGTCCGCGATCGCCGCTCGCAGCACGGCAATGTCGGCGTCATTCTGCCGGTGATCCAGGGCCCACTTCACGATGGCCCGCACCTGCGGGTCGCGGCTGCCGGCTGGTCCCAGCTCCCAATGTCCACCCCACCTCCAGTTGCCGTCCACCACTCGCGACGCCAGCTCGCATATCACGGGATTGGCGCCGCGCACGGCGGCCAGGAAAGCAGCCACCTGCACCGAATCGTCAGGCACTGCCTGACTGCGCACCTCGGTGAGCGGGCGCTCGGGCGCCGGTCGCGGGAGCACTCGCGCCGCGGCCGATCCGGCTACCGCCGGTCCCGTCGCGGTGAGCGCCAGACCGGCGAGCACCGCCCCAACCGTGCGCGCGCTGCGGGCGCGCTGTCTCGTCAGCGACATCACATGCCTCACGGTTGAGGGCTAGTTCCGGCCCAGTGCCTGCGCCGCGGCTTTGCGGATCTCCGCGTCGTCCGACTTGAGCAGCTCGATCAGGACGTCCAACGCCGCCTGATCACGGATCTCGGCCAGCGCCTCCGCCGCGGCGCGCCGGAGCTGTTCGTCTTCCCCGCGTGCCGCGGTCGCCAGCGCGCTCACCGATGCCGGATCGGCGATCTCGCCCAATGCGCGCGCGGCGTGGAGGCGCACCTCGCGGTCGCCGTCGGTGAGCGCGGCGATCAGCGCGCGCGGGGCGCTCGAGAGGCCGTCGATCTCACCGATCGCCCACACCGCGCGCCGGCGCACGCCGATGGCCGAGTCCTCGAGAGCGGCGGTGAGCGGCTCGACAGCGGTTTGCGACTCGATCTCCCCGAGCGCCCAGACGGCCATCTCGCGCACGCTCGCTTCGCTGTCCCGCACCGCGGCGGACAATCCCTGCACGGCGTCGGCGCTCTCGATCTCGCCGAGGGCCCAGGCCGTCTTCTCCCGCGTCTCGCGGTCCTGGTCCCGCAGCAGCGGCACGAGCGACGCGACAGCCTGCGGGCTCTCGATCTCGCCCAGCGCCCAGATCGCCATGCGCCGCACCTCGATGTTGTCATCGCGCAGCGCCGCGCCCAGCGCCTCGACGGCGCGTGGGCTCTCGATCTCACCCAGCGCCCATGCCGCCTTCACACGCACGCGCGCCTCGCGGTCGCTGCGCAGCGCCTCGGAGAGCGCTGGCACCGCCGCCGGACTCTCGATCTCGCCCAACGCCCAGGCGGCCATCTCGCGAACCTCGGGATCGCTGTCGTTCCGGAGCGCTTGCGAGAGCGCCTCGACCGCGCGCGGATCATCGAGCTCGCCGAGCTCCTGGACGGCGGCGAGCCGCACCACGGCATCGGCATTGGCCAGCACGCCGGCCAGGGACGCGACGGCACGCCCGACGGCGGCCGAGTCCTGTCCGGTCCGTGCCGGGGCGCTCTCATCGTTCGCGTTCGGCTCGCCGACGACTTCCTTGGGCACGCTCAGCCCGAGCTGCACGTTGATGCGAGCCCGCGCATCGAGATCGACATCGATGTTGGGAGCGGCGGTCTTCTCGATCCCCAGCCGTATGTTGCGCGAGATGCTGTCGGCGATCGTGCGCGTCCTGGTGCCCGTATCCTTCGCATCGATCGCGCTCGCGGCGACAGGTGTCTCCTCGGCAGCGTTCGGCGAGTGGTCGGCGGCAAGAGCCATCTGGTCGGGGGTCTGCGGTACCGCCCGCATTGCCGCGAGCGGCGCGGCCACGAGGAGCATGGTGAGGGTGGCGAATCCGGCCACGACCCGGCCGGCAGTGCGGCGGCTGAGCCGTGAGTCGAGAATCGCGAGCATGCGTCCCTCGAATTCGGAGCGGCGCGCCATCGCCAGGGCGGCGAACGCGGGACCGGACGATGTGTCGATGGAGCGCACCATGGCGATGAGATCGTCCACGTACACCGACGCTTTCATCCCGCCACGCAGCACGTAGTCATCGCAGGCCCGCTCGCGCTCGGCGCGAATGTGCTTGAGCGCCACCCACACGAGCGGATTGAACCAGAAGGTCGCGAGCACGAACTGCGACAGCACTTGCGTGAAGGCGTCCATGCGCTTCACGTGCGCCACTTCGTGCAGCAGCACGAGGCGGCGGCGGTCCATCGGCCACAGGTGCGCGTCGGCCGGGAGCAGGACGACGGGAAAGACGACACCAAACGTGACCGGAACGTTGAGGCTGTCTCCCTGCAGCAGCGTCAGCGGCCGCGACACCTTCAGCTCCTGCGCGATGCGCTGCGACAGCGCCAACCAGCGCGCGTCGGTCATGCGAGTGGACCGTCGGGCGATCCGCCACACGCGCAGCGTGCCCAACGAGAGCCGGAGGAGCACAGCGGCCGCCCCCACCGCCCAGGCGATCATGAGCAGCTCGGGCAGCGTGAGGCCATCGGGACGCGAGCCAGCCGCTGGGACGACTGCCGCGCTACTGGCATCGGTCCCCGGCTTCGCGCTCGCAACACCGGGCTGGCCAACGCTCATCTCGGCAGCGGGCGCCACACTCGGCGTGGCGGCCGCACGCGTGGTG
>DATFFZ010000205.1:0-45258 GCA_035249845.1 Gemmatimonadaceae bacterium | reverse complement strand
CATGGCCACGGTGCGATCGCGCACCTCTCCCCAGAGGCTCTCGGGCACGTACGCGCGGCTGGCCGCCGAGCACTTCTGCCCCTGATACTCGAACGCACCACGCACGATCGCCACCGCCAGCGCCTCCGCATCGGCCGAGGGGTGCGCGACGATGAAGTCCTTGCCGCCCGTCTCGCCGACGATGCGCGGATAGGAGCGGTAGTTGGCCATGTTCGTGCCGATCGTCTTCCACATGCTGTTGAAGACGCCGGTGCTCCCCGTGAAGTGGACGCCCGCCAACTCGGGGTGGGAGAGCGCGACGTCCGAGATGGGTGCCGGATCGCCCGGTATGAAGTTGATGACGCCCGGCGGGAGCCCGGCGGCCTCGAGCAGCTTGAGCGTGTAGTAGCCGCTCAGCACCGCGCTGCTCGCCGGCTTCCAGAGCACGACGTTCCCCATCAGCGCCGGCGCGGTGGGGAGATTGCCGCCGATCGCCGTGAAGTTGAACGGCGTCACCGCGTAGACGAAGCCTTCCAGCGGCCGATAATCCAACTGGTTCCACATCGTCTTGTCGCTGAGCGGCTGCTGCTCGTACAACTCCTGCGCGAAGAACGGATTGAAGCGGAGGAAGTCGATCAGCTCGCAGGCCGCGTCGATCTCCGCCTGGAATACGGTCTTCGATTGGCCCAGCATCGTGGCGGCGTTGAGCGTGGCCCGCCAGGTAGTGCTGAGCAGCTCGGCGGCCTTGAGGAAAACGGCGGCGCGATCCTCCCACGACCAGTTGGCCCACTCGCGCTGTGCCTCGCGAGCGGCATCGATCGCCTGGCGCACCTGATCGGAGCCGGCCTTGTGCCAGTCGGCGAGGACGTGCTGGTGATCGTGCGGCATCGTCGCCTGCGCCACGTCGCCGGTGCGGATCTCCTTGCCGCCCACCACCACCGGGATCTCGATCCGCTCTCCGGCCATCGCCGTCAGCCGCGCCTTGAGCTCGGCTTTCTCCGGCGACCCGGGCGCGTACGAGCGCACGGGCTCGTTGACCGGACGCGGCACGCGGCGGATGGCGCTCACGGAAGTGGTGCCGGACGATGCGCGAGCGTCCGGCGTGGCGGCTCGGGAATCGCCCGGACGCGCCCTGGAGGCTGGCGCGTGCGGCGGATTGGCGACGGGTGCGGACATGCGACCTTCCTGGAGGTGTTCGACGGCGAAGACAGAAATCTACCCTCCGCCCGCTCTCGCGTGAAGCGAGCTTCATTCCGAGGCGCGCGCGCGATATCGTGCGGTGCGCCATGCACGCTCGCCCACGCACGAGGATCACGATGCGCCGTCCGCGCAACCGGCATTCACCACCTCGCACGCTCGTCCCGCTCCCCGCGCTCGCCCTGGTCGCGTCGCTCGGCGCGTGCGACCCCGGTCCCGTGGAGTGGCGCGAGACGCGCGAGCTGGGCTCGGGGCCGCCGTCGTCCTCACGACTGGTGATCGAGGATCACGCGATGGCGCGCTTCGAGTCGGAGCAGACGCCCGCCGTGCCGCCGCCGGCGGGCGCTTGCCCGGGGTCGGTCACGTACGCGCGGATGGCCGGCACGCAGTGGCACCGCGTCTGGTGGCAGCCCACCGCTGACGGACGTGCCGCACTCTTCACGGCGCGATCGCCAGACGCCGGCGCCACCTGGGAGGCTCCGGTACTGGTCGACTCCAGCGACCGTGCGCCGACGGGCTGCCAGCGTCTTCCCCCCGCCCTCGCCGCCGACTCGCTCACGCACTTCGTGCACGCGGTGTTCTACATGCGCGCCCCGAACGGCCAGGGCGTGTGGTATGCACACTCGATGGATGACGGCGCCACCTGGCACAGCCAGTACGGTCTCATCTATGGCGATGACGCGGCTCGCGCCGACGTGGCCGCGGAGGGTGAGCTGGTGGTGGTCGGCTACGAGCACCCGAACGCCGCCGAGAAGCGAGTCGGCCTGGCGATCTCGCGCGACGGCGGGCACACCTTCCTCCCCCGGCTCATCGTGTCGTCGGGAAGTGGCGCGGCCTACGCGCCCCGCGTGGGGGCGCGGCGACCGGGACTGGGTGTCGCTTGGCGCGAGGGAAATGGAGCGTGGCTGTCGCGCGTAGGGGTCGTACGAGAATAGAGAAGCCGGATGCGCGATCGACACGTGACGACACGACGATGGCAGGTGCGGTGGGGTCGCTCGCACCTCACACATTCCGATCCGCGGATTCGCGATGCAATCACCTAGCCGCGATGGCTTCGCACACTCGTAATCGATGACGCGCATACTCGGAGCTCACACCATCGACAACGGCGGAATTCACATGGCTCTCCGCCGCGCCGCCGCCGCGAAGATGACGGCGGTGCAGCTGTTCACGGCGCCACCCAAGTTCTATGGGGACAAGTCATCCGTGCGCGCCGAGCGAGTGGCGCGCTTCGGGAAGGCGCTGGAGGAGAGCGGCATCCAGCCGGAGAACGTCATGGCGCACGCCGCCTACGTCCTCAATCTCGCCACCGCCGACGACGGGAAGTGGGCGCGTTCCAGCGCCGGACTCGCCAAGGAGCTGGAGCGCTCGACCGCGCTCGGCATCGGACTCGTCTGCTTTCACCCCGGCGCCGCCGGCGACGGCGACCGGAAGAGCGCGACCAGGCGCGTCGCCAAGGCGCTCACCGCGGCGCTCAAGGCGGTTCCCGGGAAGACACGCCTGCTCGTCGAGAACAGTGCCGGCGCCGGCTCCACCGTGGGCCGCACCGCCGAAGAGGTGGGCGAGATCCTCCGCAACATTCCCGACTCGCTGCGCGAGCGCACCGGGTACGGACTCGACACCTGCCACCTTTTCGTCTCCGGTCACGACATCGCGCGGGCCAGGAGCGCGCTCGACGAGGTGCTCGAGGACTTCGAGCGGGAGACGGGGGAGTCGCCCTCGTTCTTTCACTTCAACGACAGCGAAGGGGCGCTGGGGTCCAACAAGGACCGGCACGTGCTCATCGGCGACGGGACGATCGGCGTCGACCCGTTCCGGTGGCTCATGCAGGACCGCCGCACGCGCGACATCCCGCTCATCCTCGAGACGCCGCAACAGCACTACGAGATCGCCGAGGACGACGCGTCCCCCGATCCCTACGACCTCAAGATGATGGAGCTGCTCCGCTCCCTCGAGCGGTGACCCGCGACGGCGCTGCCTAACGCGACGCGGCGCCGGCGAGCACGATGTCGCCGGTGGGCTGCGGCACGCCACCCTCGGGCTCTTCCGTCACCGCGATCATCGCCAACGAGTCCGGCGGCAGACGATACGTCGCCTTCACGAAGGCGCGTCCGTTCGGCTGGGGCGCGAAGGTGCCGGCGCTGATCCGCTGCTGGGCCGCGTCGATCAGCCAGAGCTGGTAGGTCCGTCCCACGCGGAGCGAGGGGAGGTCGTGGGCCACGAACGTCCACGTGTCGGTAGCCTGATCCCAGAACATGCGACCCCCCGGACGACGTTCTCCCGCCGAGGTGAGCTCTACCACCCGCACCGCGGGGCCCAGCACGCTCCCCACCGCGCTGCGCAGCGAGTCCACCTGGCTCTCCAGCTGCCTCCGTTGACTCACCGCCGTCGTCAGCTCTCGCGAGAGACGACTCGCTTCATCACGCTGCGAGAGCGCGTACCAGCCGAGCGCGGCGGCGACGAGGAGCGACGCGGCCAGCGCCATCCATCCGGGTGCGCGGCTCGCTCGCGCCCCCGACGGCCGCGTGGGTCGCGAAGGCATCACGCCGGCGGCGGCTCTCGCGGCGGCCTCGGGCTCGGAGCCCCGGTCGGCCGCCGCTCTCGCCACCAGTCGCTCGCGCATCGGCTCGCAGCGAGACGCATGGAGCGGCTCCACCGGTGCCGCATACGCCAGCGCGCCCACCGCCTCCTGAAGCGACGCGAGCTCGCGCTGGCACTCGGCGCAGGTCGAGACGTGCGCCATCACGCGCTCCCGCTCTTCGGCGGACAGCGCCTCCAACGCCAGCTCGGCGAGCATCTCCCGCGCCTCGACGTGCGTCACCTCGTTCCTCCAGGTGCACCTTCGTTGAGCATCGACAAGCGGTCACGGAGCTTCTCCAGCGCCAGGCGCGCTCGCGTCTTGACCGTCCCGAGCGGAAGACCCGTCCGTTCCGCGATCTCGCTCTGACTCAACCCGCCGAAGTAGGCGAGCTCCAGCACCTCGCGCTGCTCGGCGGGGAGTCGCCCCAGTGCGTTGCGAACCAACGCTCGCCGCTCCGCCATCTCGGCGGCGGTGAGCGGATCAGCCGTCCCGGCCTCCGCGGGTGCGATGCGATCGGCTTCCCCGTCGAGCGCCAGTCGCGACCAGGGCTCCTCGCGCACGCGGCGACGGGCACGGAGACGGTCGAGCGCGCGGCTGCGCGCGATCGTCGTCAGCCAGGTCGACACCGCTCCGCGCGACGCGTCGTAGCGCCCCGCCTGTCGCCATGCCTGCCAAAACGTCTCCTCCACCACCTCCTCGGCCTCGTCCTGGTCGCGCAGCAGGTGCGCCGCCAGGGAGTGAACGAGCGTCACCCACTGATCGTACAGCTCGCCAAGCGCCGACTCCTCCCCGTTCGCCATGCGGCGAATCAGGGTGAGATCGCGCTCGGCGGCCGGGGAGCGCCCAGCCTCCGCGCGCTCTCCAGGTCCGTACGTGCCGGGCGACGAGGGCGGATTCATCCCGGGCCAATGTATCTGGGTGGTCAGGGCGCGCCAGTGGAGCGCGGGAGCGCGGGCCAGAGAGATCCGATCGCCACGTCCCGTCGTAGATCTCCCAGAAAGGGAAGGATCTCTCACTCAAACAAGACGAGGAGTTTCCATGTCGTCCATTCGCCTTTTCGCCGCCGTCTTCGCCGCCGTGGCCGTTGCCGCCTGCACCTCCGCTGGCTCGATGCGGATGCAGTCGACTCCTGATGGCCGCGCCGCAGGGCCGGCTCCGGCGGCGGCGCTCACCGACGCCAACATCGCGGCCATCGTCGTCGCCGCCAACACGATCGACATCAAGAACGGCGAGCTCGCGCTCCAGAAGTCGCGGAATGCCGAGATCCGCAAGTTCGCCCAGCAGATGGTGACCGATCACAACGGCGTGAACACGGCGGCCGTGGAGCTGGTCACCAAGCTCGCGGTGACGCCGGTGCCAAACGAGACCAGCGAGGGTCTCACCCGCAGCGCCGACGAAACGCGCGCCATGCTCGCGGGAAAGAGCGGCGCCGACTTCGACAGGGCGTACATCGCCAACGAGGTGGCCTATCACAAGGCGGTGCTCGGAGCCGTGGATGACGCGCTGATTCCGGCCGCGTCGAACGCGGAGCTCAAGGCGCTGCTGGTGAGCGTGCGCCCCGCCTTCGTCGCGCATCTGGAGCACGCCGAGATGGTGAGCAAGGCGGTGGGGAACTGATGCGCGGGCGCTGGGGGCGTCGCGTGGTGCTCCATGGCGGGGTGTCGCTGCTCGCGCTCGGGGTCGCCGGGTTCTCCCGCCCAGAGGCGAGCGCGGCGCGGCGACCGGCGGCGCGCACCGTCGCCATTGCGGCGTTCGCCTTCGCGCCTCTACGCGTGACGGTGAGCCGGGGCGACACGGTCGTCTGGCGCAACGACGACATCGTCCCGCACACGGCGACGGCGGCCGATTCGAGCTGGGACTCCGGCGTGCTTCAGCCCGGGGGGAGCTGGCGCATGGTGGCCGGCGATCGGGGAGAGTGGAAATACCTGTGCGCGCTGCATCCCAGCATGGTGGGGACGCTGATCGTTCGCTGAGCATCGCGCGCCGTCATAGGGGGAAATGGAGGGGCGCGAGGGGTTCTTTCCCTTGGCGCCCCTCTGTACTTCCGCGATTTCTCCTATGAGAAAGGCACGCGTCGCCTATTGCGTTGCGTGGCGGTCCTTGTAGTTTGTGCGCCGTCGGGTTCGTGTTCCCTCTGTCGAACGCGATCATTTCACCTTCGGAGAGGTCATCGATGGCCACCAAAAAGAAAGGCGGCGCGAGAAAGAAGGGCGGAGCGAGGAAGAAGGGTGGTGCCCGGAAGTCCGCTCGCCGGAAGAGTGCGGCCAAGAAGTCGCGCAAGAGCAGCGGCAGGAAGCGCGCTCCCAATCCGGCGTTCATGAGGCCCATGCAGCCCGATGACTCCCTCAGCGCGGTGGTCGGCTCGAGCGCGATGCCGCGAACCGAGGTGACGAAGAAGCTGTGGGGCTACATCCGCCGCAACGGTCTCCAGGATTCGAAGAATCGTCGCATGATCAACGCCGATGACAAGCTCCGCCCCGTGTTCGGCGGCAAGCGTCAGGTCTCGATGTTCGAGATGACGAAGCTCGTCAACCGGCACATGAAGAACGCCTGACCCGTTCGGGCATCACGCGGAGGGGGCGCGCTCGGTCGAGCGTGCCCCCTCGTTCGTTGCGCCCTTGTGTGTGAGCGTGCGCGCCATCGAGATTGCGTGACGGCGCGCGCCCGGGCAGCCGTCACCGTCGTCACACCGGGTACCTCCTCCGACAAACTTCGTTCGTATGGCCGTGGCTCAGAAGAAACGCGACTCGTCCGGCTCCACCAGATCCGTCGTCGCCGAGGCGCGTGGGAAGACGCCCCGCACCTCCAGGCGCGAGCTCTTTCGCTCGATCATCGGCGCGGCGCTCATCTTTCTCTTCATCCGCACCTTCTTCATCGAGGCGTTTCGCATCCCCTCGGGCAGCATGGAGCCCACGCTCCTGGTCGGCGACTTCCTCTTCGTCAACAAGCTCGCCTACGGCCCGCACATCCCCTTCACCAGCATCAATCTCCCGGGCTACTCGGAGCCCAAGCGCGGCGAGATCGCGGTGTACCGCTCCCCCGACGCGAGCGATGGGAACCCCACCGTCGTCAAGCGCATCGTCGGTCTCCCCGGCGACACGCTCTACATGCGGAGCGCGCTGCTGCACGTGAACGGGATCGCTCAGCGGCAGGGGTACGGCGCGGAGTCGGCGTTCGCGCAGGACAGCTACGACCCGGCGTTCGTCTGGCAGCGTCAGTACGCGCTCTCGCGCTCTCGATTCGGCGGCGCGCCGGCCACGCCCACGCACGACAACTGGGGGCCGATCGTGGTACCGCCGGAGCACTTCTTCACGCTGGGCGACAATCGCTACAACTCGAAGGATGCGCGCTACTACGGCTTCGTCCCGCGCGAGAATTTGCGAGGACGGCCGTTGTTCATCTACTTCTCGATTGACTGGGAGAGCTTCGACGCCCGCTGGAGCCGGATAGGATTACGCTTCTGACGCCGCGTGGGGTGGCGGCGCTCCGGCGAGCATTTCAGTCTTCGTCGTTCTCGAGGTCCTGCTCGGCGCGCCGCTTCCACATGTAATACTCCGGGCCGGCGTCCCACACCGGCCATTCGGCCAGGTGCGCGTCGCCGCGCCAGCGCTCATCGCCGTCGCCGTCAGGATCCCAGCGCAGGCGATCGCGTGTCGTACCGCCTCGCCAGGCATCCGCGTCTTCGAGCCATGGCTCACGCGCCTGCTCAGCCCCGCCGCCCCACCCTCCAGGCGCGCCGCCATCCTCGTCGTTCCAGTCAATCATGGGTCGATCCTCGATCTCGAGGTGGAGCGTTCTCTCACTCATTAAAGAACCGGGCCACCGTATCGTCACATCGGGACAACCGGGCGGGAGTCACCGCCGAGTGCGTCCGGATGCGCAACCAAACGTTTTGTAGCGCGTCCTAGTTTGGATGAGCACCGGCCGCTTCCCCTTCCGCAGCACCGACATGGTGACGGTCGCACAGGCGTTGGGCCTGCTGACGATCGCATATGTGCTCACCCCCGCGGCCACCCGACCCGGGCTGCCGAACGCCGTCACGGGCGCGCTCTTCCTGGCGCAGACGGTCGTCGCCATCGCCGCCTGCGCCGTCGCCACGCGCCGCGCCGGTGGGACGAGGCGACTCCTCTTCGCCAGCCTGACGGGAGCGATCGCGCTCATCGCGATCGGCGCGGCCGTCTGGCTCGGGCGCGAGCTGGCCACCGGAGCGCCGCCGCGAGTGCCCGTGATCGAGGCGATCGTCGGGATCACCGCGCAGCTCATCCTGGCGATCGGCCTGGGCGCGTCGCTCGGTCGCCGCCGCAACTGGATGGGCACCGAAGCGCTGCTCGACGCGCTGCTGCTGGTGGCCGCGGCGGTGATCGTCATCGTGCAGATCGAGCGCTTCACCGAGCGGGCGGTGCTCGTCTCCGGATGGCTCAGGGGCGCGTCGCTCCTCTGGGATACACTCGCCACCGCCAATCTGATCCTGGTGGCGCTGCTCCTGGCCTGGCGCGGCGAGGTGCTCGGCCTGCGCGTGGCCAGCGGTCTCACGCTGGGCGCCATCTTCGTGGCGATCGCCAACTTCCTCTACAGCCACTCGGTGCTGCTGTTCGGCGGCGAGATCGACCGCGCGGTGGTGATCCTCTGGTCGCTCACCATCCTGTGTTGGGTGACCGCCGTCGACCTTCCGCGCCTGACGATCCCGGCGCAGTCGGGTGAGCTGCCGTCGGTCGGATCGCACGCCTGGAAGGTGCGCATCTTTTCGATCGTGGTCGCCATCCTGATCGCCGCCTTCTCCGCGGCGGCGCTCGGGCTCCGCTCGGAGCCGGATCCGGCGCTGGGGATGGTGATCGCGATCTTCGGCGTGCTGCTGGCGGCGCGAGCGGGTCAGGCGCTCTGGGTCCAGCACCGGACGACCACCACGCTGGCCTCCACCGTGGAGGCGGAGCGGGAAGTCTCGGTGACGCTGGAACAGCGGGTAGGGTCGCGCACGCGCGAGCTGGCCGACACGCAGCGCGTGTTGCAGCGTATGTGGACGCTGGCGCAGCAGATCGCCGTCGAGCTGAGCGCCGACCGGGTGTTGAGCCGCTTCCTGGAGGCGGCGGTGGACGTCGTGCAGGCGGACGGCGGGGTGGTCGCGCTGGTGGCCGAGGATCGCCGACTGCAGATCGCCGCGAGCAGCGGGGTGACCGAGACGCTGCGCGGACAGCACGTGTCGATGGACGGCTCCGCCATGGGGAACGTCGTCCGATCGGGAGACGTGTGGTACACGGAGGACGTGCAGCTTCACGGTCGGCCGGCGAGTCTGGCGGAGGCCGAGTGGAAGGTGAGCGAGCAGCTGGTGCGTGGCGTGGCGGTGATCCCGCTCCAACGGCGTGGCGAGCGCATCGGCGCCGTGACGGTGGTGTCGCGCTCGCGCCGCTGGTTCAGCGACGAAGAGATCGCCCGCGTGGAGGCGATGACCGATCTGCTGTCGGTGGCGTTGGCCAACGCCGACCTCATCGAGACGCTGCGCAAGACGGAGTGGCGCTTCCGCACGCTCTTCCGCGCGGCGCCTGACGCGGTGCTCACCGTGCTGGAGAGCGGACGGGTGCGCGAGGCGAACGACGCGGTGCGCGACATCCTCGGTGTCCCGCCGATCCAGGTGATCGGAAAGTCGATCGACGAATTCGCGGTGCCGGAGGATCGCGATCGGCTGCGCTACGAGATCGCGCAGGCGCTGGCCGGCGCGCCCTCGCGCCTGGAGGTGCGCTTCGAGCACGAGCGTGGCGTGCGCACCGTGTCGCTGGCCGCGCGCATGCTGCCGGAGGCCGAGCCGCCCACGGTGCTGTTCGTCGGACGCGACATCACCGGCGAGCGCGAGATGCGGACGCGGCTGGCGGAGACGGAGCGGTTGGCGGCGGTCGGAGAGCTGGTCGCCGGAGTGGCGCACGAGGTGAACAATCCGCTCAGCACGATCAGCGCCTTCGCCCAGCTTCTGCTGCGCGACGGGCATCTCGCGCCGGACCAGCGCGAGTCGATCGAGGTGATCCGCGCCGAGACCGTGCGCGCGAGCCAGGTGCTGAAGGACCTGTTGACGTTCGCTCGCCGCAGCGAGAGCCAGCGCCAGCGGTTGGAGGTGAGCGAGATCGTGGAGCGTACGCTGCGATTGCGCGGCTACGAGATGACATCGGGGGGGATCACGCTCGAGACCGACTTCGCGGAGAACCTTCCGCCGGTGAGCGGCGACGCGCGTCAGCTCCAGCAGGTGCTGCTCAATCTCGTCACCAACGCCATGCAGGCGATGAGTCCGCGCGGTGGGACGCTTCGCGTCTTCACGCGGCGCGACGGCGACCAGGTGGTGATCGGCGTGGAGGACACCGGCTGCGGGATCGCCCCGGACGTGCGGGAGCGGGTGTTCGAGCCGTTCTTCACGACCAAGAGCGACGGGACCGGCCTCGGGCTGAGCGTGAGCTACGGTATCGTGACCGCCCACGGTGGCACCATCGAGATCGCCGAGAGCACGACCAAGGGAACGACGTTTCAGCTCTGCCTGCCGGTCGCCGATGGCGAGAGCGAGCCGGTGCCGGGTGTGGTCGGACCTTCGACGTTTCTGGAGCGAGCGCCGTTAAAGGGGATTCGCGTGCTCTTCGTGGACGACGAGCCGTCGTTGCGCAGCGGGATGAAGGCGTTCGGCCGGCTGCGGCGGTTCAGAGTGGAGACGGCGCCGGACGGACAGGCCGCGCTGGAGCTGGCGCGCGCCCAGGAGTTCGACGCCGTCGTGTGCGACTTGCGAATGCCGGGGATGGACGGGCCGACGCTCTACGAGCATCTCAAGGTGGAGCTCCCCGCGCTCGCCGCGCGCACGCTCTTCATCACGGGAGACACGGTCAGCGAATCGAGTCGCGCCTTCCTCGACTCCACCGCGCAGCCGGTGCTGAGCAAACCCTTCGAGTTCGAGCGGCTCGAAGAGCTGCTGGTGGGGCTGGTGAGCGGAGCGCGCGCCGAGGGGCTGTCGCGCAGCGCGTAGGGCGTCGCTCGGGCCTACCGCGCCGCCGAGTGGTCGCGCATCGTTCGCGCCATGCGAACGCTCATGGTGTGCGGCATGGTGCTCATCCTCCTCTCCGGCTGTGGGCTCCATCGCTCCAACAAGGGACCGCGGGTCGAGTTCATCAGCTGGCAAGCGCCGGCGGATCTCCCGTTCTCGCCGGCGGTGCGAGTGGGCAATCTCCTCTTTCTGTCGGGGCAGATCGGCACCGGGCCGGACGGGAAGCTGGTGCCCGGGGGCATTGCGGCCGAGACTCGTCAGGCCATGGAGAACATTCGCGGCGTGTTGAGTCGGAGCGGCTCATCGATGGACCGGGTGGTGAAGTGTCTGGTGATGTTGGCCGACATGCAGGAGTGGGCCGCGATGAACGTCGTCTACACGGCCTATTTCCCGGACGCGAAGCCGGCGCGGAGCTCCTTGGGCGCCAGCGGACTGGCGCTCGGGGCCCGGGTGGAGATCGAGTGCATCGCCGTCGTGCCCTGATTGCCGCGGCGGCTTGCGCGGCGCTGCTGATCGGCGCCTGCGGCGGGGAGAATCGTCAGGCGGGAGCGTCGGACGCGGATACCGGGCGGCGGGTCGACCCGCGCTGCGACGGTCGCGAGCTGCCGCCCCTCTCTCCCGGAGGCGTGGGTCCCGCGCAGCTCGGCGTTCGCATCTCGACGCTGGCGGAGCTTTGCCGGGTGACCGACACGTCGTACATGGCGGCGGAGGGGATGCGGGAGCGCTCGCACCTGGTGCACTTCGGCGATCACCGGGTGATCGCGGTGAGCACCGGCACCGCCGACACCTCGATCATCCGGGTGATCGTGCACGACAGCGCCTTTGCCACGCCGGAGGGGATCGGGGTGGGATCGACGATCGGCGAGATGCGGAGTCTGTACCCGGTTCTGTCCTACGCCCGGGGTGAGGGCAATCTCGTCGTCACGATTCCCTCGCTCCCCGGCATCTCGTTCGCCTACGACGGACGGGGCCTCCCGGAGGATCCCACCCGCGCCATCGGCAGGCAGCCGGCGGCGATGGATCCCGCGCGCCTGACGAGCCTGTGGATCTTCAGGCCGATTCAGTGACGAGGCAGGCTGACCCGCGAAGCGCGACACCAGCCATTCGGCGTCCGCGTCGTCCTCCCTCCTCGCTCACCTCTCACGGATCCACCGCTCCATTCGCGGTGGCCGAGCTCGTGGCGGGGAGGCTGGAGGCGAGCTCGCGGAGGGTGGCGAGCTGCTCGGTGCCGAAGCGGAAGTAGCGCGTGCCCAGGCGTCCCTCGACCTTCGTGGCGCCGGCGATCTTGGCGAAGGTGTCGGCGGGGAGCGTGGCCCACACCCATTCCGTGATGTCCACCTTCAGCGGGCCGCGCTCGTAGCCGGTGCGCCGGAGGTAGTCCGTGCGGTCCACGCGGATCTTGTCCCTGTCGTTGATCCACAGCTCGAGGACGCGACCATGCGGGCTCTGCCAGGTAGGCGCCGTGGACGATTCCTGAAATACCAGGTAGACGGCGGCGGGTGGGTCCTCCGGCGTCGCGCCGGCGAAGCGATAGCCCGCGTACATCTTGAGGGCGCCCCGCACCGGGACCACGGCCGAGCGGACGCGGGTACTGTCGGCGGTCGAGTCGTAGGTGGCGGTGACGAGACCGGAGAGCGTGCTGGTGGTGGGGCGCGAAGTGTACTGCGCGGCGGCGGTCGTCGCGGCGACGGGAAGCAGAATCAACAGGGCTGCCACACCGGCGGCAGCGGTCGGGCGGTTCAGCACGATTCCTCCGTGGGGGCGTGCGCTGGGCGATGGGATGCAGACCATGGACCGGGTTGGGCCCGTCGCCGGGACCTCGAGCGAGGCGCTCCTTTCCAAGCTAACTAGCGTTTTCCCCGAGGACAGCCCCGCCGGCCGCTCCGCTGTTGCTGCGTTCGCGCCATACTCGTGTTGTCCAGGGGGTCCGCACTCGGTCCCTCCAAACACACTCCCAGGGCCCACTTACGAGGGACGCAGGCATGTCCGCCCCCACGCTCGCTTTCCTTGGTCTCCTCATCGCGATGCTCGCGGTCGCCGCCGTGCTGGTCGCGCACAGCCTGCGAAAGTACTCGGCCAGACGGGCCGACTCGGAGCGCCGCGCCGCGGAGGCCTTCGCCGAGATGCAACGACTGACCAGGCAGCTGCGGGAGGGCGGCGAAGAAGGGAAGCGGTCGACGGATCCGAATCTCAAGCCTGGCGAGCGGCTGCAGCAGCGGTATCCTGGTGTGAGTCCCACTCCATCGCGTCACCACACGCCCATCGGGGAGAGTGCATGAGCGAGCTGTACCGGTCCACGTCGCGAGTTGAAAAGGTGGCCGGCGTGCACCGCCGCGCGCACATCGCCGCCGGGGCGACCTTCGACATGGGCGTGCACGGCCCGGTCGCGGCGCACTTCAAGATCGACAGCTCCCCGCTCCCGCTCCCCGTCGACTACATCGTCGCGGCGACCGCGGGCTGAATGCTGGGGACGCTCAACGGCGCACTGGAGGTGCGCGGGATCAAGCTTCGACCGGCGGACATCGCGGCCGACGCCGAGGGCGTGAACGAGCTGGTGGACGGGATCGTCCGTCTCACCGAGATCCGCATCGCCTACCGGCTGCGCATCCCGGCTGGAACGCGGGAGGTGGTGGAGCGCGCGCTGGCCCGCCATCAGGAGAAGTGCCCGACGGCGATGTCGCTCGCGGCGGCGGTGAGGATCGGGTGGAGGGCGGAGATCGAGGAAGGCTAGGGAGGGGGGAGGCTCTGCCCCCTCCCCCCACCCCCCTCCCCGTCCTATCGTTAAGTCATGCCGCGCTTTTTCCCGCAGCACACAGTGGAGTGGCGCGTCCAGGAGCCGAGATTCGTCCGGCGGCTCTCGCTCCAGCTGGTGCCGATGGCATTGATCGCCGGGGTGCTGTCGCGGCTGGTGCGCTCGGCCGTGATGGGGCTGTCGGCAAGCAATCTGGTGCTGGTGCTCGGGATCGTGCTGGGGCTATTCGCCGTACTGGGGCTGGCCACCGCCCACCTCGGCAACTTCCCCGTGCGTCACTGGCTCTGGCGTGCCCCGCTCTTCGGATTGCTGGTGGGCGTGGCCGATGCGCTCACCAGCGGCGTGCTCACCCTGTTCGGCGTCGAGCGCTTCGGCACCACCGAGGCGCGCTTCGACGATTGGGTGGCGTCGGTGGGGCAGGTGATCATGCTGCGCCTGCTTCTGGTCTCCCTCTTCGCCGCCGTGCTGGCCGCCGCGGTGCAGATCGTTCGATACGCGCTCCTCAAGCGCGAGCACCGTGAGCACACGGCGCAGGCGATCCACGAGGAGCATCTCCGCGCGCACGAGGAGTGATCCTACCGTGCGACGCGTCAGGCGATGACGGCGGCCACACCGTCCACAAGCGCGGGCCGGCACTCGAGGACCTGACGTCATGCGAAAGAACGACAAGCGGCTGATCGTCGTCGGCGACCGCGTGCTCATCGCCCCCGAGGAAGGGGAAGAGCGCTCCAAGGTCGGCCTGTACCTCCCGCCAACCGCCGTCGATACCCAGGCGGTGCAGGGAGGCCGCATCGTCGCTACCGGTCCCGGGCTCCCGCTCCCCGATCCCGGCGACGTCCCCGGCGACGAGCCCTGGCGCACCGGCTCGCGCGAGACGCGCTTTCTCCCGATGCAGGCGAAGATCGGCGACTACGCCCTCTTCTTTCGGCGCGCCGCGGTGGAGATCACCTTCGAGAACGAGAGGTACCTGGTGCTCCCGCAGTCGGCCATCCTGGCGCTGGTCAGGGAGGGCATCACCGAGGAGGAGCTCTGAGAGGGCACTCACGGATCCGCGATGGCCTTGGCGCATTCTCAATCCTGATGACCCATGCCTTACGATGAACGTCTCGTCGCCCCGATGCGCCAGGAGCTGACCCGCCTCGGCGTGGAGGAGATGCGCACGACCGCCGCCGTCGACGAGAAGCTCAGGGATGCGCGCGGGACCACGCTCGTGGTGGTGAATTCCATCTGCGGCTGCGCGGCGCGGAACGCGCGGCCGGCAGTGGCGATCGCGCTGCGCGGCGACAAGCGCCCCGCGAGCCTCACGACCGTGTTTGCCGGACAGGACCTCGACGCCACCTCGAGAGCGCGAAGCTACTTCACCGGCTACGCGCCGTCGTCGCCGCAGATCGCGCTGCTCAAGGACGGCGCGGTCGTCTTCATGCTGGAGCGCCACCAGATCGAAGGACGCGCCGCCGAATCCATCGCCCGCGATCTCGCCGACGCATTCGAGCGCTACTGCTGAACAGCGTCATCGCGCCCGTATTCCTCTCCCCGGCACATACCGTGCAGTCGTTCTCGCTGCCTCAGAGACGGGAGAGACATCATGCAGTACGATCCGAACGAGAGCATCACCACCGGGAGCGGACTCGGTAGCACCAGCGGCACCACCGGCACGCCCGGGTCCACGGGAACCGCGGGCGACGCGAGCATCGGCGGCGCCACCACCGCCACCGCGCCGGATCGCGCCACCCACGGAAGGGCGCGCGAGAAAGCGAGCCAGTTCAAGGCCTCGCTCGCCGACAAGCTCGAGCAGGGCGCGCAGAAGATCAGGGAGCGGGCGCATCGCGAGGGCACTTCCCAGGGTACGCTCGGCGCCTCCGACTTGGGTGATGGCTCGGCCTCCTACGCCAGGACCGGGGAGCGCAAGTTGGAGCGGGCGGGCGAGTCGCTCGCCCACGGCATGGAGAGCACCGCCAACTGGGTGCGGAACGCCGACATGGAGAAGGTGAAGGGAGACGTAGAGCAGCAGGTTCGCGCCAACCCCGGCCGCGCGCTCCTGGTCGCGCTCGGCGTCGGCTACTTGCTGGGCAAGGTCTTCCGGGGCGGCGGACCGCGCGCGTGACCCAGGCGACCGACTCGTCAGGCAACGGCCGCGCCTCGCTGGGCGCGCTCATCCGCGAGCTGGCGGATGACGGCGCGCGCCTGGTCCGGGGTGAGCTGCGTCTGGCCCGACTCGAGTTCCAGGAGCTGCTGCGCGGCGTGAGCATTGGCGGCGCGCAGGTGGTGGCCGGCGGCGTCATGGCACTGCTCGGCGGTCTGGCCCTGCTCACCGGGGTCATTCTTCTGGCCGGCGATCAATGGCTCGGCGATCACTACTGGTTCGCGGCGCTCATCATGGCTCTGCTGCTCTTTGGGCTCGCGCTCTGGCTGGCCCTGCGTGGGATGTCACTGCTCTCATCCGAACGGCTCGTCCCCGACGAGACGCTCGCGACGCTGAAGGAGGACAAAGAATGGCTGAGACGACAGCTGAAGTCCGGCGCGACATCGAGCTGACGCGAGAGCGCATGTCGGAGACGATCGAGCAGCTCGAGCGGAAGGTGAACGTCGCGCAGATCGTCCGCGATCATCCATGGCCGGCGATCGGACTGGCGCTGGGCGCGGGGTTCGTGCTCGCAAACTCGCGCGCCGACGTGAAGGCGGCCGCGGCCTCGGTGGCGGCCACCGGCGGCGCGAGCAGCAAGCTCGGCTCGCTGCTCGATGACCTCTCGGCGCGCCTGATCACCGGCGTGTCCCAGGCGTTCAATGATCGGGTGGACGGTTGGGTCGGCGAGCTGAAGACGGCGATCGGCGCGCCTGGACCATCGCGGGTGGACCGCCTCGGCGCGGACAGGCGCCCCCGTGGCGAGCCCGGCCGCGACGACGGGCAGGTGGTCGGCTTCGACGAATCCGCGCCGCGGAGCGCGGCGAGGCCGCTCCTCGGCACCGACCAGCCGAGCCGCGAAAGCGGCACGCTCTCGTCGTCGTCGCTCGCGCACTGAGCGCTTCCGCGACATCATGGTGAGGCCGGGCAGCCTGTGCCCGGCCTTCACCTTTCCCCGGACGTGACGTGGGCGCGATACTCCCCATCGCCGGCGTGATCCAATGGGTCAGTGGCATCATCCTGGCCTTCGTGACCGCGCGGCAGTCGCGGCAATTCGGACGAAAAGGACGGATGCCGCGCCTCCTCGCCCAGCTCTCGCTGGTGATCTTCGCGCTCGCCGCCGTGGAGCTCCTCTGGAGCGTCACGCGCGTGAGCGACATGATGGAGCGTTGGCTGCCCACCGGCTTCACCACCGCGCCCTGGCAGCTCCGTACCCTCCTGCTCATGTCCCTCACCGCCTGGGTGCTTCTGGGGATCGCGGCCGCCTGGAACGGGTCGCTCTCCGTCGCGCAGCGGCGACGGACGGCGACCGCCGAGCTGCGTCGGCGAACGGAGCGCGCGCTCGAGGGGATCGAGCGGCGGTCTCCGGACTAGAGTGCCAGGCGCCGCGGTGTCCTGGCGAGTCGCCTCGCGCACGGCATCGCTGGTCGTCGTCACGCTCGCCGCCCTCGCCATCGTTTCCACGTACGGAGTCTTCAGCCAGACGTACGACGAGCCGGGGCACATCGCGGCCGGAATGGAATGGTGGCAGTTCAACCGCTTCACCTTCGAGGAGCAGCACCCTCCGCTGGGGCGCGCGGCAGTGGCCGTTGGCCCGTACCTCGCCGGTCAGCGGCTGCGCGGCCAGGGGTCGATGTGGGATGAAGGAAACGCGATCCTGTACGCCGACGGCGCCGCCGGATATTCGAGGAATCTCTCTCTCGCGCGCGCGGGAGTCCTCCCGTTCTTCCTCCTCGCCTGCGTCATCGTGTGGTGGTGGGCGCGAAGACTGGCGGGCGACACGGCCGCGCTGACCGCGCTGCTCCTCTTCGGCTTCTCCTGGCCGGTGCTGGCGCATGGCGCGCTCGCTACCACCGACATGGCGGTGACGGCAACGCTGGCCGCGGCGCTCCTGGCATACCAGTGCTGGCTCGAGCGGCCCGATCTCCGCCGCAGCGTCCTGCTCGGAGGTTCGTTAGGCGCCGCCGTCCTCAGCAAGCTCTCCACGTTCCTCTTCTTCCCCGTGGGAGCGGTGGCCATCACGGCGGCGTGGTGGCTGGCTCGGCGGAGCGATGCGGCCCCATCGACCAAGGAAGCGTCCCATCCGCGGGGGCTCGGCGTCGCTGCCTGGGTGACGGTGCTCGTCATCTGGGCCGCCTATCGCTTCTCCGTACGCTGGATCGGCACCATCCCTCTCCCGGCGCCCGAGCTGGTGGCGGGGATCTACCAGGTGGTCCACCACGGCGCGGTGGGGCACGCCAGCTATCTCCTGGGGGATCGGAGCATGACTGGCTGGTGGTACTACTTCCCGTTCGTGCTGGCGGTGAAGACGCCGATACCGTTGCTCCTGCTCGGGATGGCCGGCGGCCTGCTGCCCTTCCTGGCGCTCGGCCGAGGCGACGCCTGGCGGAGAGCTGGTCCGTTGCTCGCGGCGATCACCATGCTCATCGCCGTATTGCCCTCTTCGATCAACGCCGGCGTACGGTATCTCCTACCGCTCTTCCCTCTGCTGGCCGTGTCGGCAGGTGCCGTCGCGGCGATGCTGTGGCGATGGGGCAGCGACCGCGGGCGCGTCGTGCTCCGCGCGTCGGTGGTCGCGCTGCTCGCCTGGCAGGTGGCCGGCGCGGTGCGCGCGCACCCCGATCACCTGGCGGCGTTCAATGAGCTCGCTGGGCGGCATCCGGAGCGCCTCGTCGACGACAGCAACGTGGACTGGGGGCAGGATCTCCTGCGGCTGGCCGATACGGTTCGAAGCCGAAGGATCTCCGAAGTGCATGTCGCGTACTACGGGACCGCTGACCCCGCGCAACACCTTGGCGCGTCATACCATCGGCTGGACCCCGGAAAACCCGTTACGGGATGGGTGGCGGTGAGCGAGCGGTACCTGGTTGGGGTCGTGAACGGCCGTCTGGACGACGGTTACTTCTGGCTTCGCAACCTCAATCAGACTAGCCGGATAGGGAGATCGATCCGGCTGATTCACGTAGCGCCGCAGCCGCACTGACCGACCGTGGGGCGGTCGAATTGACCGACTGGCACAGTCCCCGGGCATCGGTCCTTTGCGACGGTCACGCATCTTGCCCGAGGAAGTCGGCGAGTGCTAGGTTGCCTCCCCCCTTTCGGTGTGGTAGAGCGCCTTGTCCTCGAATCAGCACTCGTGCTCGCGGCGGCTCCGGCAATGTGGGGGTCGCTCGAAGCGGTAGGGACCCCGTTACATCCCCTTTCATCCTGCAAGGAGTCGAACAATGAATCGGTTCAAGGCGCTCGCGCATGACTTCCTCTCCAACGAAGAGGGCGCGATCATCGCGGAGTACGGACTTCTGATCGCGATCCTGGTCGCGGGTCTCATCGTGGCGATCGGCGCCTATCGGAACAACATCTCCGGTTGGCTCAACACGCTCTCGAACAAGATCACGACCGCGAGCTGACGGCTTCGCGTTGAGAGGACGATGTTCACGGGATCGCCGATCGGGGTGATCTCGGGGCTGACGTTCGTAGCGCTGCTGCTCGGTGCTTGTGTTTCGGACGTTCGGACTCGACGGATCCCGAACCGGATCGTCGCCGCGCTGGCTATTGGAGGGATGCTGTTCTCCATGATGAGCTTTGGCGCCAGCGCGGGCGCCGTCCGGGGGCTCTTGGGGCTCGGAGTTGGATTGCTGATCTGGCTCCCGTTCCATATCGTGCGCCTGCTGGGGGCTGGGGATGTGAAGCTTTTCGCCGCCTCGAGTGCCTGGCTCGGAGTGAGCGGGGCGCTCGAAGGCGCGCTGGTGGCCGCCTTGATTGGCGGTGCGCTCGCTATCTTTTGGATGGTCCGGGCGCGTGGTGTGGCCGACTCCGCCCGCTCGGTGGCGATCGCGATCGTAGCCCCGAGCACGATGATGCACAACGATGCCGCGAGCTCGTCGGCGTCGGTGCGGCTTCCCTACGGAGTGGCGCTTGCCGCCGGGGCGGCATTCGTGGCGTGGTGGCCGGGTGTGATTTTCGGTTCTTGAGGAGGACCACCATGCGTCGATGGTTGCGCGACGAATGTGGCGCAGTCGTGCTCGAATTCGCGTTGATGACGCCGATTCTGGTGCTGCTCATCTGCGCCATCATCGACTTCAGTCGCGCGGAATACACGTTGAACCAGCTGATCGGCGCGGTGCGCGAGGGCGCGCGCTTCGCGGCGGTGCACTCGGCACCAGCGGGCGCCACGGGTGCGATCAAAGGCGTCGTCCAGAACTACTACGCGCCGATCGACACATCCAAGGTTGCGGTGCTCGACAGTACGGCCATAAACGGCCGGATCACCGTGAGAGTCGACAACCATCCGTTCGTGCTCATTACACCGCTCGTCAAGTTCATCAACAAAGACACCCTTTTCATGACTCGTGCGGCCACGTTCCGTTGGGAACGTTCGCCAACCCCGTAAGGGGCGGACGCGAGTCTCGTGACTTCGAATGGCTGAGAGACGCTATACCCTGATGTTCTACGCGGCAATCGCCGTCGCGGCTCTTGCCACGTGGGGTGTTTACCGCGTGCTCCAGGAGACGAAGGCGCGTAGCCAAGTCGAGACCATGCCGGTCATGGTTGCCTCACGAGACCTCCCCGAGGGCACCAGCATCGACCGGCTGGCCGTCGAGTCCAGCTCCTGGCCGGCGCCTACGATTCCACCCGGGGCCTTCAGCAGCGTGGATTCGGTGGTCGGCCGCGTGACGCGCGTGGCGATCTTCAAGGGCGAGCCGATCGTGCCGGGGCGCCTCGCACCGGCGGGAACCGGCCCGGGGCTGGAGGTGAAGATCACGCCCGGCAAGCGCGCCATGGCGGTGCGGATCGACGATGTCGCCGGTCTCAGCGGTCTGATTCAACCGAATAGCCGCGTGGATGTCCTGGTGACGCTGCGAGACGTCACGACCGGCGTACGCCAGGTCTCGAAGGTCTTCATGGAGAACATGCGCGTGCTGTCGGTCGGCACGCAGATCCAGCGCGGCAACGATGGCCGGCCGATCAACGCCACCACGGCGGCCCTGGAGGTCACGCCTGACGAGGCCGAGCGGTTGGCGCTCGCCATGAGTCAGGGAAGCATCCAGCTCGTGCTGCGCGGCTACGGAGACCCTGACAGCATCAAGACGCGTGGCGCGACGTCCAACGACGTGCTGGCCCAGCTCAAGACGTTCGAGGCGCAACCGGCCTCGAATACGTCGCGCACCCGCCCCCGTCCCATCCGGGTGGCCCCCGCGGCGCCCAACACGGTCGTGGTGCAGCTCCCGCCACGCCGCCCCGATTCAGCCACTGTCGAGATCTTCCGCGGCACCGACCGCCAGCAGCAGCGGGTTCCCAGGGACAGCGCGCGTGCGGGCGACGGGCGGGCGCCGTGACGCTGTCTGGTCAGTCGTTCCACATCTCCCCCGAACAGCAGCAGTCACCCTCACACGGAGCCACGAGCTTGATCATCGCCCGCGTCGTGCGGCGATTCGCGTCAGCGCTCGTCGGTGCGGTCGTATTGTCCTACCCTGCCGCGGCGCTCGCGCAGGAGGGGGACATTCGACGCATCGACCTGCCGATCGGCCGATCGTTTCCAGTGACCACCGCCACCTCGATCTCGAAGGTCTCCATCGGCAACCCCGAAGTGGCGGACGTGGCCGTCGTGGCCGAGCGCGATCTGGTGATCAACGCCCGCGCCACGGGCGAGACGGACGCGATCATCTGGGAGGTCAGCGGCACCAGGCACCACTTCCGCGTTCAGGTACGCTCCCCCTCCGACCGCATGCAGCTGGCGGTTTACATCAAGTTCGCCGAAGTGCGGCGGGACGCGATACGGGAGCTCGGCACATCCTTTCTGTTCCGCGACGCCGGCACCCGGGTGGGCACAGGTATCTTCCGTAGTGACAACGTCTTCGATGAGGACGGCAACATCGTCCTGCCGAGCGAGACCCAGTTCCTCACGGTGTTGACCGATTTCGACACCGACAAACTTCTTGGCTTCCTGAGCGTCCAAGAACAGAAGGGGAACGCGAAGATACTGGCGGAGCCCAACGTATTGGCGGGCAACAGGGAGACCGCGACCTTCCTGGCGGGTGGTGAGCTGCCGATCCCGGTGGTACAGGGGACGTCGGCCGACGTCACCGGAACGCGGGTCTCGATCGAGTACAAGAAGTTCGGCGTTCAACTGCGCTTCACGGGCGAAATCGTGAGCGATGAGCTGGTGAAGCTCACGCTGGCGCCCGAAGTCTCGAGCCTGGATTTCGGGAACGCCATTATCATTTCGGGGTTCCGCGTGCCCGCCTTCCGTACGCGGCGCGTGGAGACTACCGTGGATGTACGGCGGAATCAAAGCCTCGTGATCTCGGGCCTGTTCAACAACGAACAGGAGCGAGTGCGGACGGGTATTCCGCTCCTTCAGGACATTCCGATTCTGGGCGCGCTCTTCTCGAGCACGCGCTGGCAACGGAGTGAGAGCGAGCTGCTGGTGGTCGTCACCCCGGTCGTGGTCGATCCTCTGCGGCCTCGGCCGATCGACGTGTTGCCCCCGAAGCCGGAGACGACGCGGCCAGCCGAGGAAGCTTTGGACTTGCGACAGCCGGCGGAGCCGACCCCACAGGGGCCGCAGCCCCCACCGGTATGAGATTCGTTCGGGAGCAGTGAGTGGCGATGCGAAAAGCACTGATCGTCGCGGGCGCGGCTGGGTCCGGCGACGTCGCGGGCATCCTCAACCGGTTCGGCTTCGGCCCGCCGGCTGACGCGCCTAGCATCAACGCGGCGATCGCGCGGCTTGCCGAGGACGCGTACGATCTGGTCATCCTGCCGCTCCAAGATGTGGACGCCGTGCAGCTGGCGGCGCTCGACCGCGAGATCCGCCGTGGTCGCTTCATGAGCGTGGTCGGTACCGCGCCGCGGGCCGATACCGAGCTCATACTCCGGGCGATGCGCGCCGGGATCCAGGAGTTCGTGATCTACCCGCCCGAGCCCCAGGATCTCACCGCGGCCGTCGATCGTCTCATGCGCCGCCAGCAGGTGGAGGTGCGACGCGGTCACGTGGCGGCGGTGTACAGCAGCAAGGGCGGGCTGGGGAACACGAGCCTGGCCGTGAACCTCGCCTACGGCTTCGCGCACAACCATCCCGATGCGCGCGTCTCCGTGGCGGACCTGGTGGTGGCCGGCGGCGACGTTCGCGTCTTTCTGAACCTCAAGCCGTCCTACGACCTCGGTGACCTGGTCGCCAAGGCGGACCGCGTCGACGCCGACCTGATGTACTCGCTGCTCACGCCCTGTCCCGGGGGCGTGTGGGCGCTGGCGGCGTCCGACAAGCCGGAGCTCGACGACGTGGCCGACGCCAGCGCGATCACGATGATCGTGCAGCAGATGCAGGCCCACTTCGCCTTCACGGTGCTCGATTGCGAGCACTACATGAACGAGCGAACCCTGGCGGCGATGGATGCCGCCGATACGATCTTGCTGGTGACGCAATTGACCGTGCCGGCACTCCGGAGCACGCAGCGTACGTTGGCGATCTGCCGCCGCCTCGGCTATCCCGAGTCGAAGCTGTGCGTGATCGTCAATCGCTACCCCTCGGGGGAGATACTGACGCTGGCCGATGCCGCGGATGTCCTCAAGTGCGAGATCTTCTGGAAGCTCCCGAATGACTACCGGGCGTCCGCGCTGGCGCTGAACAAGGGCGTTCCGGTGTACGATGTCGATCCGCGCTCGAAGCTCGCCTGGAGCTATCAGCAGCTGGCTGCCAAGCTCGGCGGAGCGCTTCGGGGCGGCGTGGACAACACCAATGGCCGCGGAGGCTCGCGGCTGCGCCAGCTCTTTGGCCTCAAGAAGGAGAGCTGATACATGGCGCTGAGCGATCGCCTGACACGACAGCGCGCGCAGCACGGCCCGCCGCAGGACGGTGACGGGCGCCCCGGTGGCCGCACGCCGACCGGTGCGCAGCGCACATCCGGTATCCTCGGGCCGCGCATCGATGAGCGCGCGCTGGATCCGCTCGACCAGATCAAGGTCGATCTCCACCGACGTCTCATCGAGCGGCTCGACCTCGAGGCGCTCGATCAGATCAAGGACGAGCGCGAGCTGGCGGCGCAGATCAGGCACGCCGTCACCGAGTTCCTTCGCACCGAGCAGACGCCGCTCAGCTCCGCCGAGCGCGAGGACATCGTCGAGCAGGTCGTTTACGAGATCATCGGACTCGGTCCCATCGAGCCGCTCTTCCGCGATCTGACCATCTCCGACATCCTCGTGAACGGCGCGCGCGAGATCTACATCGAGCGGCACGGGCGACTGTCTCGGGTGAACGCGACCTTCCGGAACGACGCGCACCTCCTGGCGGTCATCGACCGCATCGTGAGTCGCGTGGGCCGGCGCGTGGACGAAGCGTCACCGATGGTGGACGCGCGTCTCCCCGATGGCTCCCGTGTCAACGCGATCATCCCCCCGCTGGCGCTCGACGGTCCGATCCTCTCCATCCGCCGCTTCGGCGCGAACGTCGGCATCCCGCAGCTCCTCGAGAATGGGACGCTCACCGAGGAGATCATCACGCTGCTCGCGTCGTGCGTGCACGCGCGGCTCAACCTCCTCATCTCGGGCGGCACCGGCGCCGGAAAGACGACGCTGCTGAACGTGCTGAGCTCGTTCATCCCGTCCGACGAGCGCATCATCACCATCGAGGACGCCGCCGAGCTTCAGCTCATGCAGGAGCACGTGGTGCGGCTGGAGACGCGGCCGCCCAACGCCGAGGGGAAGGGCGAGGTGGTGGCGCGCGACCTGGTGAAGAACGCGCTCCGCATGCGGCCCGATCGCATCCTCATCGGCGAGGTGCGCTCGGCCGAGGCGCTGGACATGCTGCAGGCGATGAACACCGGTCACGAGGGTTCGCTCACCACCATTCACGCCAACTCTCCACGCGACGCGCTGTCGCGCATGGAGACCATGATTCTGATGGCCGGAACCAATCTGCCCGATCGCGCGATGCGCGAGCAGATCGCTTCGGCGCTCGACGTCATCGTGCAGATCGCGCGCATGGCCGACGGTACGCGTCGCATCACCAGCATCGCCGAGGTCACGGGGATGGAGGGCGAGGTGATCTCCACGCAGGAGATCTGGCGCTATCGCCGGCGTGGCATCGGCGGTGACGGCCGCGTGCTCGGCAACTTCGAGGCGACCGGGATCCGGCCCACGTTCACCGAGCGGCTTCGGGTGGCCGGGGTCGAGCTACCGCCGCTCATGTTCGAGAAGGCGTAACGATGGAGCTGTTCCTCCTCGCCGGCGTGTTCGTGGCGACGGTCATACTGGTCGTCGGCGGGTACGTGTACTGGAATCGGCGGACCCTCGATGCCGCCAACCGGGCTCGGAATCGGCTGGACAACGCCGCCGAGGCGGCGCGCACGGCGAGCCTGTTGCGGGACGACGCGGTCAGCCACCTGGCGCTGCTCAATCGGATTCTCGCCGGCCGCTCCTTCACCGACGAGATCACCGAGCAGCTCCGGCGCGCGGCCCTGAACATCACGGCGGGCGCGTTCCTGCTCAGCGTGATCCTCTCGACGATCGTCGGGATCGCGCTGGGTCTCCTGGTTCGCGGAGTCATCGGCGGCGTCGTGCTCGGTCTCATCGGCGGGCTGCTTCCGGTGCTGTGGCTGAGGCGGCGGCAGCGCAAGCGTCGCCTGAACTTCGAGGCGCAGCTCCCGGAGGCGATCGACATGCTGGTGAGCGCGATGCGCGCCGGATATTCCTTCCAGGCGGCCATGAATTTCATCGGCCAGGAGATGAGCGCGCCGATCGGGCCGGAGTTCTCGCGCTTCTACGAGGAACAGCGGTTAGGCATCGACGTACGCACGGCCATGACCCGTCTCCAGGAGCGCGTGGACAGTCTCGACCTGCGGATGTTCGTCACGGCGGTGCTCATCCAGCGCGAGACCGGCGGCAACCTGGCGGAGGTCCTGACGAACCTGAGCGACCTCATGCGCCAGCGCGTCGCGGTCCGTGGCCAGATCGAGACGTTGACGGCCGAGCCGAAGCTGTCGGCGCAGATCCTGTCCGCGCTCCCGGTGCTGGTCTTCATCGTCATCTGGTTCGCCGATCCGAACTTCATGCGTCCCATGATCACCTCCGACATCGGCAAGTTGATGCTGCTCATGGCGGCGGTGTCGGTGGTGATCGGTTACAGTATCATGCTCAGCATCGCGGACATCGATTTCTAGCATGCCATCCAGTCTGGCCGTTCTCGTCACCATCATTCTCGGCGCGCTCTTCGCGGCGGGGTGGGCGCTCGTCGTCGCCCGCAGCCGACGCCAGCTCATCGGACGCGCGCTCGACGGCGGAGAGATCACTACCCCGCGCGGGCTCGTCCTCATCAAGCCGGCCTCCGAGGAGCGCATCACCGAGCGATTGCGCCAGCGGCTGCCGGAGGCGTGGAGCCGGAGCGTCCGCTTCCAGGACAAGCTCATGCAGGCGGGATACGATGCGCCCGCCGCGGTGCTCATCTTCAACACGATCCGCGTGGTGGCGGTGGTGATGCTGCCGGTGCTGGTGGTGGCGCTGGTGCCCCCGGTCAGCTTCATGGCGCTGCTGGGGCTCGTCCTCTGGGCGGCCGCGGCGGCGTCGCTCATCCCGGTGTGGTATCTCAACCGCCGCGTGCTCAAGCGCCAGGAGCGGGTTCGCCGCTCGATTCCCGACGCGCTGGATCTGCTCGTGGTGTGCGTGGAGTCGGGCATGAGCCTCGACGCGGCGCTCCAGCGCGTTGGGCGCGACATGCAGCTGCTGCACCCGGAGCTCGCGCGCGAGATCCTGCTCGTGAATCGGCGCACCAGCGCCGGCGTGCCGCGCGACGAGGCGCTGCGCAGCGTGTGGACGCGCACCGGCGTGGAGGAGGTCCGAACGCTGGTCTCCAGCATGATTCAGAGCGAGAAATGGGGAACGAGCATCGGACGAGTGCTCCGCGTGTACGCGGAAGCGTTGCGGAGAAAGCGGCGTCAGCTGGCGGAGAAGAACGCCGCGGTGGCGCCGCTCAAGATGATCATCCCACTCACGCTGATGATCCTGCCCGCGCTCTTCGTGGTGATCATGGGGCCGGCGGTGATGCACATCGGCGCGATGCTGCGTGGGGAGCCGTGAGACCGGACGTCGTTCGATGACGACCAGGAGGAGGCCGATGCTCAGGCTGCGCAATCGAAAAGGCGCCATGCTGGTTCTCGGCGCGCTGCTCTTCATCGGCCTGATGGTCATGGCCGTGCTGGCGGTGGACTTCAGCCGAACCGTCGAGCAGTCGGCCGCCATCCACACGGCGGCCGACGCCGGAGCGCACGCCGGCGCCGTGCAGCTTCTCGTGCACGCTGGTTCGGCTCTGGACACGGCCATCGCGGTGGCACAGGACAACATGCCGCCCGGCGCGCCCACGCCGCTGGCCGAATATGGTATCTGGAACGACACCACCAGGGTCTTCACGCCGGACGACAGCATCGAAGCCAACGCCGTCCGGGTCGAGACGCGACGGAGCACGAACTATCTCATCGGCGGTCGGTTCAACATCCTCCCGCAGACGATGCGGCGAGTGTCGATCGCCTGGGCGACCGCGCCCGTGATTGCAACGGGCTGCGTGAGACCGTGGGCGCTGCCGTACGATTCGCTGCTCGCAAAGCTCGGCATCACCGATCCGAATCATCAACTCACCAGCGTTGATCTCACCAACCTTCGGAATCTGCCGCCGGCACAGCGGCGCGTCAGGTTGAAGCTGGGCGACTTGAGCGGTGGCGGTACCGCACAGCCGGGCAACTTCAACGCGATCGTGCTACCGTCGTTCTGGATCGCGCTTACCCAGAGCTACCGTGTGCCGGCACCGAGCAGTGGTGCCGCCATCTATCGGCAGAACATCGAAACCGAGATTTGCGACGCTCTCACCGGCGTCGGTGATTCGATCCTCACGGAGCCCGGGAACATGCCCGGCCCGACCATCAGCGCGACCGACGCGCTGTGCTCGCAGTTCGGTGGAGCCTTCGTCGGCGACAACTGCATTCACGGCGATGGGTCGCTGGGCGTGCCGATCAAGATCATGCTGTACACGTCAGGTCAGCTCAACGGCCGAGATCCCGCAGTCGTGCGCGCGATCGGTGGGTTCGTCTTGGAGACCATGTTTCACAACAGTTGCCCCAGCTGCACGCCGCCGGAAGACAAGGGCGAGATCATCGGATACTTCGATACCTTCAGCGTACAGGGCACGGTAGCGAGCGGCGGAAACACCACGCTCGTCAAACCGATACTCGTCAGGTGAGCTGACAGGACCATGGCGCTGCTCAGAGAGACCGGCGTCACTTCAGACGAAGGGCGGCTTCCCTATCCGCGCCAGAACGCGCCGGTGGCGCGCTCCATCGCGTGGAAGCCGGCGAACGACGCCTACTATCTGCTGGCGGCGAATCTCCGGAATTCCGGATACGAGCACGAGATCTACATCACGCAGCGCGTGCTCCTCCAGATCCAGGAACACGCCGCGGGCATCGAGCGCGATGTCGATGGATCGCTCTGGGGCCGCATCTTCGTGTCGCCCGACTCCGGCGCGAGCTACGCCGTCATCGCCGATGCGACTCCAGGCACCGAGGCCGAGAGCGCCCGGACGGGTCCGCAAATGGATGGTCCGTTGCGTCTCGCCGGATGGTACTGCTCGCGGCATACCGTGGCCACGCAGCCGGCGCCGGAGGACATCTCCCTCTATCTGGAGCGCTGCACGGGCGGATGGGAGCCGCTCATCGTCCTCACCAACGGCGGACAGCCGCACGATGGGTCGCTGTTCCTGGTGAATCCGATGTCGGCGCGTTCTTTCCGCGCGCCCTTCCGCGAGCTCCTGGAGCCGCAGCTGGTGCGCGAGAACGCGCCCAAGCGCTCGTGCATTCCATGGCGCGGATACGTCACCGACGAGCCGGTGATCGCGCTTCCCCCTCGTGAGCGGGGCGCAGCCCGTCGCGCGAGCGCCGCCGACGAGCCGCGCTCCACCGTATCGATCATCGCCGAGGGAGTCGCCGCGGACGTTCGCGCGGCGGCGCGTGCGGTGGGGCGAGCGATAGGCACGGGCGCGGCTTCGAGGGCGACCATCAACATCCCCTCGTCCCCCGGAGCGCGAAAGCCGCCGCTGGCGGACGCGGCGCCGCCCGAGTCGCCTGCGTCCCCCGAGCCGGAGGCAACGTTGCCGGCGGCGGTCGAGCCGGAGATCGAAGCGCCGAGTCAGCCGATACCGGAGCGGAACGCGGAGGCCGAGCCGGTCTCCACTCCACTGGCCCCGGCGCCTTTCGCTGAGACGTCACCCAGTGTGTCCTTCCGGTCCTCGCCTACCCCGGAGCCCGCCGCCGTGTCCGGCCAGCCGGTCGCCCATCCCGGGGCGACGGCCGGATCGCGGTCTCTCGAGGAGGCGCCGGTGACGGCGGCGGCGGCGGCGCCGGTCTCCACGCCGGCAATGGGGCGCTTGCGGGCGCCGCTCTCCCCGTCGATGGCCGAGCACGCCTCATCCCTGCTGGAACCGCACGACGTGCCTCCTCCTCGGGCCATCGAAGCGCCCACGAGCAACGAGGGGCCTCCGACGCGCCTGGCCGATGCTCCTTCCTGGAGCGGTGAGGACACCTCGGCCCCGGCGCCCATCAGGCGGGCGATCCTCCCATCAGACCTTCCGCACTTCGAGCGGCGCGTCGGTCCCCGCACGCCGACGCGCAGGCCGATGAAGGTGGACGAGGAGAGGAAAGTGCCCGCCGCCGTGCTGTTCATCGCCGCCGTGGCGGCGCTGGTCGCTTCCCTGGCGCTCCTGGGCCTCGCGGTCCAACGGCTGATGGTCGCGCGGACACCCGTGGCCGCGAGCCAGGCCGGCATGGTCGGCGGCGCGAACGGCGACACGAACCCGGCGAGCGACGAGATCGTCGCGCCCGGAGAGCTCTCCCGGTCGCAGGGACGCATGCTCGTGGCGCGCACCGACTCGCTCCGCGTCGCCATGGCCTGGTATCAGGAGATGGCCGCGGACCACCGCGCCGGCAAGTTGGGGTGCGCGCTCGTCATCCAGGCCCGCGACCGCCTGGTGACCACGCGAGACTCGTTAGGCTCGCTGCTGGCGACGGTGCCGGACGGCTCGCGCGTCGTGGAGCAACGCCGGCTCCTGGTGGAAGCCGACAGGATGGAGCGCCAGGCCGCGTCGCGCTGCCGCCCGGGTCAGCGGTAGCCGGCTTCTCTCAGCTCGTGTAGCGCACCCAACGACCGAGCTCGGTGAGAGTCGGTCGCTTGCCATACATGAGCAGGCCGACGCGATAGATCCGTGCGGCCAGCCAGATGGCGACGTAACACCCCGCCACGACCGACAGCAGCGACAGCACCACGTCCACCGGCGCCACCGGCGCGACGCTCATGCGCAGCGGCATGACGATCGAGGCGGTGAAGGGCAGGGCGCCCATCACCCGCGCCAGCGTGCCATCCGGGTTCTGGAGAATCGGCTGAAGAAAGAACACGCTGGAGATGAGCAGCAGCATCACCGGCCACTGCGCCTGCTGCGCTTCCTGCTCGCTGTTCACCATGGCGCCGACGGCCGCGAAGAGCGCCGCGTAAAACGTGTAGCCGAGCACGAAGAAGAGAAGGAGCGCCGCGGCGTCGAGCGCGGAGATGGAGGGCAAGGGGAGGGGCGCGACCTCGGCGCCCATGCGCGCCAGTATGGGACCCCGGGCCTTCATGAGCGCGATCGAGGTCAGCGTCCATATCACGATCTGGGTCATCCCCACCGCCCCCACGCCAAGCACCTTGCCGGCCAGGAGCTTGGCCGCCGACACACTCGACACGACCAACTCGGCCACCCGCGACTGCTTCTCCTCCATGACGCCACGAAGCACGTTCTGGCCGTAAAAGGCGATGGACATGTAGAGCAGAAACGCGACCCCGATGGCGAAGATCACGTTGAGCTGCCCGGAGCCGCCGCGCCCCCGCCTCGTCAGGCGCTCCGACGAGAGCGGCACGCGCATCCGCGCCAGCTCGCGTGTGGTGGCGCTCTCCACGCCGAGCTGCTCGAGCCGGAGCGCGAGCACCTGCTCGCGAACGGTGCGACGCATCGCTTCCATGTCCGCCGCGGCGGTGGCGTTGGTGCCCGCGTAGCGCGCGCCACGCCCCGCCAGCGTGCGGCTCCCGAGCACCAGATAGCCTTTCCGCCGCCCGGAGAGGACGTCCCGGACGGCAAGACTCTCCGCCTGCGCCATCCCTTCCGGCGCGATGACGCGGACCTCGGTGAGCGAGGTGTCCCCCATCACGCCCCCGTTGAGCTCCGCGGCCACGCGCGTACCCAGCGCGGTGCCGGTCGCATCCAGAATCGTGATCCGGGCGATGTCCGGCGCCGCGCTGCTGCGCGACGCCAGCCAGGGCGGAACGAAGATCAGTCCTCCGAGCAGAAGCGGCCCGAAGACGGTCGCGATGGCGAACCACCTCGTGCGCACGCGCTCCACGTACTCGCGCGACAGAATCGCCCAGAGTCTATCCATGACCGGACATTCCCTCCTCGACGTTGCTTCCGCCCACTCTGTCCAGGAAGATGCGATGCAGGGAGGGCTGCACCAGCTCGAAGCGCTCCACCCGGACCCCGGCGGCCATCACCCGGCGCAGCAGCTCCTGCGGGTCGGCGCTCGGCGCCAGCTCGATCTCGAGATACCGATTGGAGTCGTCGCAGCGCCTGACGAGTGCGGGGTCGCGCCAGATGGGAGCCAGCTCGGCGCCGGCACCATTGGCGATCGCCAGCGCCACGAAGCGGCCACCGTGCTGTGCCTTCACCGCCGCAAGGGGGCCGTCGAGCACTTTCTCTCCGCGCGCGATGATGCACACCGAGTCGCACAATCGCTCGGCGTTCTCCATCAGGTGCGTGCTGAAGATCACCGTCCGCCCGGCGCGGCGCAGCTCGACCACGATGTCCTTGAGCGTCTGCGCGTTGATGGGGTCGAGTCCGCTGAACGGCTCGTCGAGGATGACCAGCGGCGGCTCGTGCACCAGGGCGCCGATGAACTGCACCTTCTGCTGCATGCCGCGGGAGAGCTCGTCCACCTTGGCGTTTCCCCAATCCTTCTCCGCGGTCCTGAGCCCCAGCCGGTCGAGCCACTGGTCGATGCGCTGCTCCGCCACCCGCGCGTGCACGCCCTTGAGAGCCGCCAGAAACTTGAGGACGCGGCGCACCTGCATCTTCTTGTACAGGCCGCGCTCCTCCGGCAGATAGCCGACGGAATCGGTGACGCCGGGCGCGTCGAACGACTGGCCGAACACCTCGATCGTGCCCTCGTCAGGCGCGATGATGTTGAGGAGCATGCGGATGGTCGTGGTCTTCCCCGCGCCATTGGGGCCGAGGAGGCCGTACACGGCGCCGCGCGGCACGGTGAGTGAAAGATCCTTCACCGCGCGGTGCTCGGCGAAGCGCTTGGAGATGCTTCTGATCTCTACCGCGTTCGAGGTCATCCGTGCGTCGTTGAGGGTGGTACGTACTGGTCCTGTACGTTAGGGCCGTACACAGTCTTTGGCGAGCAGCGGCCGCCGCGTGCTGGCGCCCGGTGTGGAGCAGGGGCAAATTCCGCTCATATGACCTGCCCGCGCCTCCGGGGATTGGCCATCGCGACGCTCGGCGCGCTCCTGGCCTGTGCGCGGCGCGGCGACATGCCAGGAATCGAAGACCGCCTCATCGTCTACAACGCCGGCAGTCTGGCCCGGCCGCTCCGAGCCGCACTCGACTCCTTCGCCCGGCGCGAGGATGTGCGCATCGAGCAGGAAAGCGCCGGCAGCCTCGAGACCGCCCGCAAGCTGACCGAGCTCGGCAAGACTCCGGACATCATCGCGCTCGCCGACCACGAGATCTTCCCGAGCCTCCTGGTGCCGAATCACACGCGCTGGTACGCGCTCTTCGCGCGGAACCGGATGGTGATCGCCTACACCGGCCAATCTCGACACGCGGGCGAGATGACTCCCGAGCGCTGGTGGCGCATACTGACGCTTCCCGACGTGCAGGTCGGCCGTGCCGATCCGAACCGCGATCCGAACGGCTATCGGACGCTGCTCGTGCTTCAGCTCGCGGAGCGATTCCATCGGGAGCCGGGCCTCGCCGCGCGATTGCTCGCCAACGCGCCGGAGCGCAACGTGCGTCCAAAGGAAACCGACCTGGTCGGACTTCTGGAGGCCGGCGAGCTCGATTACATCTGGTCCTACGAGTCGATGGCGCAGGCTGCCGGACTGAGATACGTGCGGCTTCCGGAGGAGATCGATCTCGGCTCGCCCGCCGAATCCACCGCGTATCGCGCGGCCACCGTGCGCGTGCCGGGACGCTCGCCGGCGGACACTCTGGTGATCACGGGACAGGCGATCGTGTACGCCCTGTCGATCCCGACGTCCGCTCCGCACGCCGAGCTGGCGACGCGCTTCGTGCGCTGGCTCCTCTCACCGGATGGGGGACGCGTCCTCCGCGACGCGCGACTCGATGCCCTCGAGCGCCCCGTGCTCATCGGCGATCCGCCGCCCGCGCTGACGGCGCCGGCCAGCACGCCGTGAGCGTCGCAACCGCCTCACGGTCGCGGCTCGTCCATGCCTCGGCCAGCATCGTCGTCGCGCTTCTCGCTTCAACGCTGCTCCTCTTCCTGGTGGCCCCGATCGCGGAGCTGGTGGCCATCGGGGGCTCGTCGGGGCTGAGCAAGCTCGGCGATGATGGCGAGCTGCGAGGCGCTCTCGGACTCACGGCCGCCACGGCCACCGCGGCAGTCGTGCTCGGCATCCTGGGTGGGACGCCGCTCGCCTTCGTGCTGGCGCGCCGGCGCTTTCGAGGGCGGGCGGTGCTGGCGGCACTGCTGGACCTTCCGCTGCTCATCCCGCATCCGGTGGCGGGTATCGCCCTGCTGCTGGTGCTCGGTCGCGAGAGCGCGCTCGGCGGAGTGCTGCTCGAGGCCGGCCTGCGAGTCGCCGGCTCGTCCCTCGGCATCGTGGCCGCCATGCTCTTCGTCTCCGCGCCGCTCTACATCAGCGGGGCTCGCGAGGCGTTTGCCCGTGTCGACCCGCGCTACGAGGCGGTGGCGCGTACCCTCGGCGATCCGGGGTGGCGCGTCTTCCGGCGTGTCACGCTCCCGCTCTCGCTGCGCGGGCTCATCGCCGCCGCGGTGGTGATGTGGGCGCGGGCGGTGAGCGAGTTCGGCGCGATCGTCATCCTCACCTATAACCCGAAAGTGGCCAGCGTGCTCAGCTACGATCGCTTCACCACCTTCGGGCTGCGTGAAGCGCTCCCCGTGGCCGCGGTGCTGGCCCTCCTCGCCCTGGTGCCGCTCACGATCCTGCGCGCGCTGCGACCGGAGCGGGGCGCGACGACGGAGCCATGATCGACGCACGAGGGCTGGGCGCGCGCGTGGGCGCGTTCGAGTTGCGCGACGTCACCTTCGTCGTCCCCGAGCACGGGTACGGCGTGGTGATCGGCGCCGCGGGCTCCGGCAAGACCACGCTGCTGGAGACGATCGCCGGCATCATACCGCAGCACCAAGGCGCCCTGCGGCTCGGCGGTCGCGATGCGCGCGGGCTACCACCCGAGAGCCGGTCGATCGGGTTCGTGTACCAGCATGGTTACCTGTTTCCGCACCTCTCCGTGGCGGAGAACATTGCGTACGGCGCCACGGACGACGGCACCGCGCGCGCGATCGCGGCACGCCTCGGCGCAGACGCGTTGTACGACCGTCCCGTCCGTGCGTTGAGCGGAGGGGAGCGCCAGCTGGTGGCCATCGCACGCGCGGTCGCCAGGCGACCGGAGATCCTGTTGCTCGACGAGCCGTTCAGCGCGCTCGATCCCCGGCGTCGCGGCGCCGTGCGACGCGAGCTGCGGGCGCTGCACCGGGAGACGGGAACCACCGTGCTGCAAGTCACTCACGACTTCACGGAGGCGGGGCTGTTGGGAGACGTCGCCATCCTGCTCGATGCCGGACGCGTGCTTCAATACGGACCTCCGGAGCAGGTCTTTCGGGAGCCCGCGTCGCCGTACATCGCCGAGTTCCTCGGCGCGGAGAACGTGTTCGCCGGCACGGTTCACATCCTCGGCGATGCCGCGCCGGACTGGGCGGAGGGGGAGCCCCGCGATCTTGCCGGCGGCCACCGGGCGATCGAGTTTCGATCCGGCGCGCTCAAGCTCTACTCCGTGGGCGACGCGCCAGCCGGTGTCGGCCACGCCGTCGTCCGCGCCGAGGAGGTCGTGCTCTCTCGTGACGCCCCCTCCGGCTCGGCTCGCAACCGCTTCGAAGGTACCGTGACCGAGGTGGCGACCCTCGGCGCGCTCACGCGAGTGACCCTGGAGGTGCACGGCGTGCCGCTCGTGGCCTCACTCACCACTCGATCCGCCCGCGAACTCGCGCTCGCGCCCGGCGCCCGCGCGTACGCGTCGTTCAAGGCCATGGCGGTGCACCTTTGCTAGACGAATCGCGCGGCGACGAATGGCGCCAGCGGCTCGGCGACCGCTGGCGGCTGCATCTGGGACTTCTCGTCACGCTGTGGCTCGTGCTCGGTTTCGTCCGCCCGGTGGGCGACCCCGATCTGCCGCGTCATCTGGCGCTCGCCGAGTGGATGCTGCGCCACCGCGCCTTCCCCTTCGAGGAGCCGTGGGCGTGGACGCGGCTGGGGGATCCCTTCTTCGCCTATTCGTGGCTCCCCGAGCTGGCGCAGTACGCGGTCTTCGAGGTCGCGGGAACGATCGGACTTCGCGCCTACAACGCGCTCCTCGTCGGCGCGGCTGGCGCCTCGGTGCTTCTCCTCGGGCGTGTTGCGCGCTGGCGGCCGTGGACCGTCGTGCTCCTCGCGCTCCTTCACGTCGGCATCGCCACCATCTTCGCCGGTGGACAGCGGCCGGGGATGGTGCTCCTGATCACCATTCCGCTTGCCTGGTGGGCCGCGTACGTGCTGCTCGACGCCACGCGCCTGTGGCCGGCGCTGGTGGTGCTCGCCATGGCCAACGTGGCCGCCGCCAACAGTCACATTCTCTTTCCCGCCATGGCCGGTCCGCTCGCGCTGCTGCTGACGCGCGAACGGATCGACTGGCGGCGGGTCGCGCTGGCGAGCGCGGTGACCGTCGGCGGGTGGCTGGTGTCACCGTACGCTCTCGTCTGGCCCGAGGTATTCCGGCTGAACTTCGGCGCCAACCCGCTATTCTCGTATCCGACGCCGATCGACGAGCTGACGCCGGGCTTCGTGGCGATCACCCAGCTCCGCGACCTTCTCGGGGTCCTGCCGCTCTGTCTGGCGCTTCTTCCCTGG
This sequence comes from Gemmatimonadaceae bacterium, assembly GCA_035249845.1. Lineage (GTDB taxonomy): Bacteria > Gemmatimonadota > Gemmatimonadetes > Gemmatimonadales > Gemmatimonadaceae > DATFBY01. Next base: position 9,410 of record DATFFZ010000205.1, on the reverse strand, counting down.
GTCGTCGCCCGGCATCTCGGCACCAGAGAGCGCATCTGGCTCGGCATTCTCTGGCTTGGCGGGCTCGGTATGTTCGCCATAGCGGTACGCGGTCTCGTCGTCTGGTGGGTGCTGACGCTCCCGCTGACCGCCGTGGCGATCGAGCAGCTCAAGGAGCCGGCGCGCATGGCCGTGCATCGCGCGCAGCTCGGCGCCGCCTACCTGGTCGTCATCTTCCTGCTGATCGGCATTCTGCGAGTCGCCGACGCGACCGAGCCGGCGCGTTTCGCCAGCGGACCACGCGCGCTTCCGGCGCCGGCCAATCCGTGGGTGGAGCCTGCCGCTCAATGGCTCGAGTGCCACGCCGGCCATGAGGCGAGTGGGCGCCTCTTCAACGTCTTCGATTTTGGCGACTACCTCGCCTGGCGGCTGCCACGATATTCCGTTTCGATCGACGGCAGGAACATCTTTCCAGACTCGGTGGCGCTGGCCGAAGGATTCTCGCTGGCGGCCTCCGGGGCCGTGCCGCTGGGCCCGTGGCGCTCGGCGGACGTGGCGATCGTTCCCGACATCTATCCCGTCGCCGCGGTCCTGGACAGCGCTCCCGGATGGCGACGCGTGATGACCACCGGATTCAGCTCGAATGCCGATCTGACCATGGGATTGTGGATTCGCGAGGATTGGTGGGCGAGCCGAGCGAGGGCTCCGCTTCCGGATGGCGTGCAGGTGGTCGATTCGCGCTCCGGCAGCTCGTACCAATGTCCGCATGACGCAGACGCACGACGTTGACGCCATCGTCATCGGCGCCGGTCCGGCCGGACTCGCCACGTCGCGCGAGCTCGCCCTCCGCGGTGTACGGCACGTGGTGCTCGAGCGTGGATCCGACGTTGCGCACTCCTGGGCCAACCTCTACGACAGCCTGACGCTCCACACCGGGAGGCACATGTCGAGCCTCCCGGGGATGCACTTTCCGCGCGGCACGCCCTTGTTCGTCTCTCGCGGGCGCTTCGTGGATTACCTCCGTGAGTACGCTCGCCACTTCGAACTGCCGGTTCGGGCACGTCACCACGTGGAGCGAGCCGAGCGCGTGCACGGCGGATGGCGCGTGCACACCAATCAGGGAGAGATCGGATCGCGCTCGGTCGTCGTGGCGTCCGGCATCATCTCCGCTCCGCGCGTTCCCGCGCTCCCGGGGCGCGAGCGCTTCGGCGGGCGAGTGATTCACAGCGTCGAGTATCGGCGGCCGGCGCCTTTCGTCGGACGTCGCGTGCTGGTGGTGGGCGTGGGCAACTCCGGAGGCGAGATCGGCAGCGAGCTAGCCCGGGCCGGTGCGCAGGTCACCGTCGCCGTACGCTCCGGGGCGAACGTGGTGCCGCTCACCCTGCTCGGATTGCCGATTCAGTACGCGTCGTACTGGCTGCGCAGGCTGCCGCGTCCGGCCCAGGAGGTGATCGTCGGATGGGTACGGACGCTGACCGAGCTACGCCGGGGCCCGGCGGTGCTGCCGCGTCCCGCGCACGGTCCGCTCGACGCGATCCCGCTCATCGGGTTCAATCTGGTGGACGAGATCCGCCGCGGCCGCGTTCAGGTGCGTGGCAATCTGACGGAGCTCACCGAGGGAGGGGCACTCTTCTCCGATGGGCGCGAGGAGGCGTTCGACGATGTGATTCTCGCCACCGGCTTCTCGGCCGCCATCGGCTTCCTGCGAGGACTGGTGCGCGTCGATGAGCGCGGCTTCGCGCGGCGCAGCGACCGAGTGGTGAGCGCGGACCAACCCGACCTGTACCTGGTGGGTCACAACTACGATGCCACAGGGGGTCTCTGGAACATCCGCATGGACGCGCCGCGCGCCGCGGAGATGGTGGCGCGGGCCAGCGCCTAACGACTCGCTGGCGTGTCCCGGCCCGGCTTCATCGGGGCGCAGCCATTCGCGAGCTGGCCGAAGCCGCTGTCGTTTCGCAGCGCGTCGAGCTCCGGCGCCTGGAGCGCCAGACAGAAGCGGGCGCCACGCGGCCGGATGCGCTGCAGCACCTGGACGGCGGCCTCGTGGTTTCCCACGGCGGCGAACGCCCCAGCGAACGGCACCGCCTGCGTGTGGTGCATTGCCGCCGAGCGACGGCGCGCGCCCCGAGGCACGAGAGCGTCGGCGCGGGTGCGCGCGCTCGCCATGTCGCCCTCGCGCACGTCGAGGAGCGCGTACAGGGCCTCACCGGCGGCGCGCTCGCCCAACCGCGCCCCGATCTCCGCGTCCGCCCACGCCGCGCGGAGCTCGCCGATCTGCATCTCGGCGCGGGCGCGCAGGATGTAGAGCGCTCCCATGCGAGGGTGCAGGAGGATCGCCGAGTCGGCGGCGGCGCGTGCCGAATCGAAGCTGTGCAGGGCCAGCAGTACCTCGACCAGGTCCCGATGCGTCCGAGGGGAGGCCTGAGGGCCCGCCGTCGCCCGAAGACGCTCTGACGCCTCGCGCAGCTCACCGCCGAACGCCGGTGCGATCCCCTCCAACCTCATCAGCTCGGGGTGGGTCGGGTTCTCCTCGCGCGCGCGGCGTATCGCCGCGTTGATCTCGGCCGTGGATCCTTCCTCCAGGCTGCGCAGGGTGGCCCGCGCCAGCCACGCCTCGGCGACCGGCGTCCTGGAACGCAGCGAAGAATCCGTCAGCGCCGCCGCGCGGGCGAACAGCCCGTCATCGCGCAACGCGCGATGCCGTCCTCCCTGTTCGGCGAGCAACGCGTAGCTCAGCGCCAGGCGCCCGACCACCGGATCGCGCGGAATCCCCAACCCGAGGGCACGCTCGTAGCGGTTCACGGCCTCGGACAGCTCCGAGAGCCCGCCGGCGCCGGCCGCACTGTCGGCGTCGCGGACGAGCTGCACCGCTTCCGGAATCGGTGCGGCTGCCGCTGCCGCATCGGCAACGGGTGCCGCCGCCGGGCTCGCAAGAGGCGTCGCGTTGGTCCTCTTGAGTGCCGCCATGGTGACGGCCGCGCCAAACACCGTGACGGCCGCGACGGTGAGCAGCATCGTGGAGCGCCTTCTCGAGGTGGAGGGCGCGGGGGGCTGCTCGGTGGTGTCCGGTGGCGTGCGCGGCGTGGCGGAGGGCCGCGGCGGCATTGCGGGTGCGTCGACTCTCGGCAACCGCAGTCGAATCGTCGCTTCGTCCTTGGCCGCTTTGCTGTACTGATAGATGCCCGTGCCGTGCGAGATAGCGCGGCGACGTCGCACGGCGGCGCGAAGGGGCGCTTCGGCGAGCTGCTGGCTCATGTCCTCCGCGCGCGACCAGCGCTCCGCCGGTTCCTTCGCCATGGCCCCCTCGATGGCGATCAGGTACGTCGGCGGCACATCCTCGCGCAGCTCATCGAGCAAGGGCAGATACTCGCTCTTCTGGTTGTACAGCACGCCGTAGAGATTCTCCCCCTCCCACGGCCGCTTCCCGGCCAGCATCTCCCACCCGACCAGCGCCAGACTGTACAGGTCGCCCCGTCCATCGACCTCGGCGTTGTCGATCTGCTCGGGCGACATGTAGTTCGGCGTCCCCAGAGTCACGCCGGTGCGCGTGAGCTGCGATTCCGCGTCGAGGGAGAGCGCGATGCCGAAGTCGGAGAGCAGCGCCGTTCCAGCCTCGGAAAGGAAGATGTTCTCCGGCTTCACGTCGCGATGCACGATGCCGCGACGGTGAGCGTAGGCGAGCGCGTCGAGGATGTCGCGCAGGATGCGCTCGGCCCGGGGAATGGGGAGGCGCCCCTGCTCGCGCATCGCCTGCCGGAGCGTCTGGCCGTGGACGAATTGCATGACCAGCGCGAGCGCGTCCCCCCCGAGCTGGCGGAGCTCGTAGGTGCGGACGATGTTCGGATGCTCCAGTCCAACGGCTACCCGCGCCTCGCGCGCAAACCGCGCGAGGGCGTCCTCGTCGTCGAGGTACTTGGCCCGAAGCACCTTGACGGCGACCTCGATCCCCCGCGTCCGATCGAAGGCGCGGTAGACGACCGACATGCCCCCACGTGCCAGCTGCCCGTGAACCTCGAAATCGGCCGCGAGCGCGTTGAGATCCTGCTCCGTCCGACGAGGATCGGGGACTGGGTCTTCTGGTAGCACCATCTGGCTTGGAGAGGTCAGTACGTAGCTCCTGGCGGGGTAAGGTCAGACATTCGAACTACGTGCCGCGGCAAGACGCTCCGGACCCCGTCGGCAGGCGGCTAACTGCCCCTTCAACCCCCGATCTGTGGGCTCAACGCCACAAAGTGGGGAAGCGGGGCCGTAGCGGTCGCCAAAGCTCCATTCCCGCGCGCGAGGGTCAGTCCGCCCCCTCCGAAAACAGCACGTCGTGCGGCCACTGGTCCCCGTATCCCGCCTGCCGTAACGCCGTGGCGATCTGTGCCCAGTGGCGAATGCCATGGATGAAATAGTGGCTCAGGATCCGCTGCTTGCTGGCGCTCAGCGTACCCATCGTCACGGTCTCGAATGTCAGCACCTGATGCAGATCGTCGTCCGAGGCGCGATCCAGGTAGCGCTGGAGCTTCTCGGCGGCCCGGCCGCCGATGGCGAAGATCTCCTCGATCGAGGTCCCCGGAAGCTCCTCGTACGGCGTGGGGCGCTCGCCGAGCAGACGCTCGGCGTAGCGAAGCTCCACGGCAAATACGTGCACCAGCAGCCCCCGTACCGTCGACGTGCGCCCCTCGCCTATTGGAACGTCCAGCACCTCGGCCGGATGCGCCCGAAACCATTCGTACCACCTTCGCGTCTCGCCACGTGTGTAGGCCATCAGCACCTCGAAGCTGAGACCGGGGCGCGTCACGCGGTGGTCTCCTTGCCCGTCAGGCGGTCGAGGTCGTTTTTGCCGATGCTCGGGTGCCAGGGAATCAGCTCGTACTGCGCCATCCCGAGGTGCGTGAACGGGTCCTCGTCCCGGATGCGGTCGAGCGTGGCGTGGGCGGCGTCGTCAGGCACGTCCAGCAGCAGGATCCCGCCGGCGCGCGGGTCCATCGGACCGGAGGCGATGAGCAGTCCCTGCTCCTTGAGCGTGCGAAGGTAGGCGCGGTGCGGGTCCAATACCGCGAGCACCTCCTCGAGTGGACGGCGGTATCGGAGTAGTGCGATGGCGTACATGCGCCCCCAAAGTCGCACCCGGGGCGACGTTCGGCTAGCGGTTAGCCGGCCGCGGGATCCACCGCATCCCCGCTCTCGGCGGACTCGCCGAGACAGCGCGCGAGCGCCTCCCAGGCCAGCGTCGCGCACTTCACCCGCACCGGAATGCGCGCCACTCCCGCCAGCGCGCGAAGCTCGCCCAGCGCGGGATCCTTGGCAGCTTCGGCACTCCCCCCGAGCATCTCTCCGAAGCGGCTGGCCAGCCGTTCCACATCCGCGCGCGATTTCCCCTTGAGCGCCTGCGTCATCATGGACGCCGAGGCCTGTGAGATGGCGCACCCTTCACCGGCGAAGCGGAGGTCGTGCACCACGCCACCATCGTACGCCAGCTGGAGCGTTATCCGATCCCCGCAGAGAGGATTCCGCATCTCGGCCGACGCGTCCGGCCGTTCCATCGCCCCGCGGTTCCTCGGGCGCCGAAAGTGGTCGAGGATCAGCTCCTGGTAGAGCGCCGAGAGGTCGCCGCGCCCGCTACCGCCGCTAGACGCCGGCATAGCCGAACAGGGTGCGAGCGCGCTCCACCCCCTCCGCCAGGCGCTCGATGTCGCTCCGGTCGCTGTAGACGTAGAACGACGCGCGCGCCGTCGCGCTCACCCCGAGCCTTCGCATGAGCGGCTGCGCGCAATGGTGTCCGGCGCGGATGCACACCCCCTCGTGATCGAGGATCGTCGCCAGGTCGTGGGGGTGAATGTCGCCCACGGTGAAGCTCACCACTCCCGACCGCTCTCCCGCCTGCGGGCCGTGGATCCGGACGCCGTCGATGGCCGCGAGGCGCTCGATGGCGGCGCTCACCAGCGCCACTTCGTGGGCCCGCACGCGGGGCATGCCGAGACGATCCAGATATTCGACCGCGGCCGCCATCCCCACCGCGCCGGCCACGTTGGGCGTCCCCGCCTCGAACTTGTGCGGCAACACGTTCCAGGTGGTGTGGTCGTCGTACACGAACTCGATCATGTCGCCGCCCGTCTGATACGGCGGCATCTCCTCCAGGACGGAGCGACGCCCGACCAGAATGCCCGTCCCCATGGGCCCGAGCATCTTGTGCGCGCTGGCGGCGTAGAAGTCCACGTCCATGTCGTCGAGCGAGAGCGGCAGGTGCGGCGCGCCCTGCGCGCCGTCGCACACCGTGATCGCGCCCACGCGTCGCGCCATCGTCACGATCTCCCGGACCGGGGCAATGGTGCCGAGCACGTTCGACACGTGCGAGAATGCGATCACCCTGGTGCGTGCGCCGACCAGGGTGCCTAACGCCTCGAGGTCGATGCGCCCTTCGCCGTCCAGCGGGCAGATGCGGAGCGTCGCGCGGCGCTCGATGCCCAGCTGCTGCCAGGGGACGAAGTTGGCGTGATGCTCCGCCCCGGTGATGACGATCTCATCCCCGGCGCCGAGGTGGTGACGCCCCCAGGCCGACGCCACGAGGTTGATCGATTCGGTGGTGCCGCGCGTGAAGATGAGCCGGCCCGGGTCGGAGACGCCGAGGAACCGCGCCACGCGCGCGCGCGACTCGTGGTAGCGCTCGGTGGCGCGCACCGAGATGCCGTAGGCGCCGCGGTGCGGGTTGGCGTTGTCGTGCTCGTAGTAGTCGCGCATGGCGTCGAGCACCGCGCGCGGCTTCTGGCTGGTGGCCGCCGAGTCCAGATAGACCAGCGACGGGCTGCCGGCCAGCAGCGGAAAATCGGCGCGTGGCGCCAGCGCGGTCATGCGGCGCGCGCTCCCACCCACACGTCGCCGTCGAGCACGCGCACCTCGTGCACGGGGAGGGGCTCGGTGGCCGGCTCCTGCAGCACCGCGCCGGTGGCGCAGTCGAAGCGCGCGCCGTGCCAGTTGCATTCGATCACGCACCCGGGTCCGGGCACGAGGTAGCCGTCCGACATGGCGAACTCCTGATGCGTGCAGACGTCGCTCACGGCGAACACGGCGTCGCCCTTCCGGATGAGGCAGACGCGCTCGCCGGACGCCAGCCGCACCGGCGTCAGCGACTCTTCAGGCAGCTCGGCCAGCGCCGCCACCCGCTCGAGCGCCATCGGCCGGTGGCCGTCAGCGGGCCGGCGCCAGCGCCGGATCGCGTGGCGCCACGTCGGACGGCGCGCCCTCCGCCACGTTTCCGGCGAATCGCTCGAGCGTGAGGCGCTCCAGATCGCGCACCATCGGCTCCAGCGGAATCGTCTCCAGGACGTCCGCCGCGAAGGCGTAGTGGAGGAGCTGGCGCGCCAGCGTGTCGTCGATCCCGCGGCTCTTCATGTAGAAGAGCGCCTCCTCGTCCAATCGGCCCACCGTCGCGCCGTGCGTGCACTTCACATCGTCGGCGGAGATCTCCAGTTGCGGCTTGGTGTCCACCCGCGCGCGCTCGGAGAGGAGCAGGTTGTTGTTGGTCTGCTTGCCGTCGGTCTTCTGCGCTTCGGGCCGCACGTACACCTTTCCGTTGAACACCCCGTGCGACGAGCCGTCCAGAATCCCCTTGTAGATCTCGCGGCTGAAGCAGTTGGGCTCGGCGTGCTCGATGCGCGTCTGATGGTCGACGTGTTGCTCGCCGTCCACGATGTAGAGTCCGTTCAGCGTCGCTCCGCTCCCCTCGCCGCCCAGCGTCGTGTAGATGTTCGTGCGCGAGAGCGCGGCGCCGGTCGCGAAGGAGAAGGAGACGAAGTGGCTGTCGCGCCGCTGCACCGTCTCGACGGTGTGGACGTGAAAGGCGCGGGGGCTCTCGCGCTGTACCTTGAGGTGCGACAGCGTGGCGCCCTCTTCCACCACGACTTCGCTGACCGCGTTGGTGAAGTAGGTCGCGTCGCTGGTCGACACGTAGCTCTCGATCACGGTGGCCACCGCATGCCGCTCGGCCACGATCAGGTTGCGCGGGTGCGCCACCCCCTTGGCGGCGTTGGCATCGGTGACGAAGAGCACGTGCACCGGCACCGACGCCTCGGTCTCGCGCGCCACGTGCACCACCACTCCGTCGTTCATGAAGGCGGTGTTGAGCGCGGTGAAGGACTGCTCCTGGAAGGGCGCCACCTTGGATAGATGTCGCTCGAGCAGCTCCGGGAGCTCGTTCCAGGCGCGCGCCAGCTCCACCGCCCGCACGCCCGCGGGAAGACGCGACAGCGTGGACAGCCGCGCGTTGAAGCGCCCGTTCACGAACACCACCAGCGGCCATTCCGCGCCGAAGGTGAACCGCTCGAGCTGAAGCGCGCTCACGTCGCCCGACGGGCTGCGGAGCGGCTGGAACGTGGACTCCGCGATCGGCGCCACGCTGGTGAAGTGCCAGTCCTCGTTGCGCGGCGTCGGAAAGCCGAGCTGCGCGAAGCGCTCGATCGCCAGGCGTCGCACCGGCAGCACCCACTGCGGGCCTTCCGCGCCCCCGTTCCGGGCGAAGGTGGCGAAGTCGTCCACGTACGAGTGGATCACGCCGGAGCTCCCACGGCGGCGCGCTCCTGCTCGATCCAGTCGTACCCCTTGGCCTCGAGCTCGAGCGCCAGCTCCTTCCCACCGGACTTCACGATCCGTCCGTCGTAGAGCACGTGCACGTAATCGGGCACGATGTAGTTGAGCAGCCGCTGATAGTGCGTGACGACGATGGTGGCGTTATCGGGGCGACGGAGCGCGTTCACTCCCTCGGCCACGATGCGCAGCGCATCGATGTCCAGTCCCGAATCGGTCTCGTCGAGAATGGCCAGCTTGGGCTGGAGCACCGCCATCTGGAGAATCTCGTTCCGCTTCTTCTCACCGCCGGAGAAGCCGGTGTTCACCGAACGGGTGAGCATGTCGGCGCTCATGTCCACCATGGCGAGTCGATTCTCCATGAGGTCCATGAACTCGATGGGATCGACTTCCTCTTCGCCGCGCGCCTTCCGCATCTCGTTGTAGGCCGTGCGCAGGAAATAGGCGTTCGACACGCCCGGAATCTCCACCGGATACTGAAACGCGAGGAAGATCCCCGCCTGCGCCCGCTCCTCCGGATCCAGCTCCAGCAGGTCGCGCCCCTCGTAGGTGACGCTCCCCCCGGTCACCTCGAACGCCGGATGCCCGGCCAACACCTGCGCGAGCGTGCTCTTGCCGGACCCGTTCGGCCCCATCACCGCGTGTATTTCCCCGCGGTTCACGTGGAGGGTGATACCCTTCAAGATCTCTTTTCCGCTGACCGAGGCGCGGAGGTCCTTTATGTCGAGCATTGAAGTCTCAGTGGTTGTGAACTGCACGGCATTCGGCATTCGGCATTCGGGGTCTCGGCGCAGAGATCTCACCGCCCGACCCGAATGCCCAATGCCGAATGCCGAATGCCCAATGCCGATTCATCACCC
>DATFFZ010000204.1:0-9664 GCA_035249845.1 Gemmatimonadaceae bacterium | reverse complement strand
CGGCGGCACCACCGGCGGCGGTCGCCCCCGGCGTCCGGCCGCCGAGCTCGATCTCTTCGGCCCGCCGCCACCCGCTGACGATCGCCGCCACGACCGCCGCCCGCGCCGGCGCACCACGTCGCTGGTTCCGGGCGCCTCGCCTGAATCCGCAATCTCGGTGGAGGCGCTGACCCGCACCGCCCGCGAGATCCTGGAGGGGGCGTTCCTCCCGCTCTGGGTGCGCGGTGAGGTGAGCGACTTCAAGGCGTACCGCAACGGCCACTGGTACTTTTGCCTGCGCGACGCGGCGGCCCAGCTTCGCTGCGTGGTGTGGTCGCGCGATCAGTGGCGGCTTCCGGCGCCGCCTGACGACGGAATGCAGGTGGCCGTCTACGGGCAGCTCACGCTCTACCCCGCGCGCGGCGAGATGCAGCTGGTGGTCTCCCGTCTGGAGGCCGAGGGGGAGGGGCTCTGGCGCAAGGCGCTGGAGCGCACACTGGCGCGGCTCCGCACCGACGGTCTGCTGGCCGAGGAGCGCAAGCGTCCCATCCCGCGCTTTGCGCGACGTATCGCCGTCGTCACCAGCCTCGACGGTGCCGCGCTCCGGGACATCATCGCCGTCGTCAGGCGCCGGTGCCCGGTGGCGCAGGTGGTGGTGGTCGCGGCGCGCGTGCAGGGCGAAGGCGCGCCCGAAGAGCTGGCCAGCGCCATCGAGCGGATCGGGCGCTGGCGTCAGGCGGACCTGGTGATCGTGGGGCGCGGCGGCGGCGCGCGCGAGGATCTCTGGGCCTTCAACGACGAGCGCGTCGCTCGCGCGCTCGCCGCCTGCCCGGTGCCGACCATCTCGGCGGTGGGACACGAGGTGGATCTCACCATCTGCGACCTGGTGGCCGATCTGCGCGCGCCCACGCCGTCGGCGGCCGCCGAGGCGGCGGTGCCGGTGCTCGACGACGTGCACCGCGCCTTGGCCGCCACCGAAGGGCGGCTCCGCGCCGCGCTGGAGCGCCACGCCACGCGCGCCCGGCATCGTCTCCAGCACGCCGGACGCGATCTGGCGGTTGCCGCCGCCCGCGACGTCGAGCAACGGCGGCTCCGGCTGGAGAGTCTCGCCGCGCGTCTTCACGCGCTGAGCCCGCTCGCCACCCTCGCCCGCGGCTACGCCATCGCCACCGATGCCGACGGCCATACCCTCGGCAGCGCCGCCGACTTCGCCGCCGGCACGGCATTCCGTCTGACGTTGCGCGACGGCGATGTCGATGCCACCGCCACGTCGGTGCGCGAGCGCCGTGTCCCGAGTCCCGAGTCCCGAGCTCCGCGTACCGGGGGCGACTGACATGCCGTTCGAAGACGACATCCGCCGGCTCGACGACATCGTGAGCGAGCTGGAGCGCGAAGACCTGGAGCTCGAGCGCGCGCTGGCGCTCTTCCAGGAAGGAGTGGAGCGGCTGCGCGCCGCGTCCGCGACGCTCGCCGCCCTCGAAGGTCAGGTGAGAGTGCTGGTGGAGAAGAGTGACGGCACCTACACGCTCAAGCCGCTCGGTGGCTGAGCGGGCGGCGCCCGACGCGGCGCCCGACGCCGACGCGATCGCCATCGAGGCGGCGCTGTCGGCGCTCTGCCGGCGCTACCTGGGCGAGTTGCCCGCGCCACTCGCCGACGCCATCACCTACAGCATCCTTGGCGAGGGGAAGCGGCTCCGCCCTCGGCTCCTCCTCGGCGCCTATCGCGCCGCGGGCGGACGCGACGACGCGGTCCAGCTCGCCGCCACCGTCGAGGTCGTCCACGCCTACTCGCTGGTGCACGACGATCTCCCCTGCATGGACGACGACGACCTCCGTCGCGGCCGCCCCACCACGCACCGCCGATTCGGGACGCGAGTGGCCACCGTCGCCGGCGTCGTGATGGTGCCGCTGGCCGCGCGCGCGGCGTACGACGCGTCGCGCGCGCTCGGGTTGCCCCGCCTGGTGTGCGGTGACATCGTTCGTGTACTGATGCGTGCATCGGGCGCGGGTGGAATGGTGGGCGGTCAGCTCCTCGACCTCGCATCGGAAGGGTGCGAGATGAGCGTCGAGGAGCTGGATCGCATTCACCGCGCGAAGACGGGGTAGCTCATCGCGGCGTCCGTCGCCATCGGCGGCATCGCCGCCGGTGTCGGCCCCGAGGCGCGCGCGGCGCTGGAGCGCTTCGGCGAGCGGGTGGGGCTGGCGTTCCAGATCGCCGACGATGTGCTCGACGCGACGGCGACGAGCGATCAGTTGGGGAAGAGCGCCGGACGCGACGCGGAGCGGCGCAAGCGAACCTACCCCGCGCTGCTGGGCGTCGAGGGGGCACTGTCCATCGCCGGCTCGCTGGTGGACGATGGGTGCGCCGCCTTGCGCGACGTCGGCCTGGCGACGCCGGAGCTGGAGCGGTTGGCGCGGTACGCGGTGGCCCGCCGGAGCTGACGGCGGCGTTGGCGCGGCCGCGCGTTCTTCATCAAGGATTCCATGTCGGTACTCGATCGCATCGATTCTCCCGCCGATCTCAAGTCGCTCTCGCGCGATGAGCTGCGCAAGCTGAGCGACGAGATCCGCGCGGCGCTCATCGACAGCTGCTCGCGCACCGGCGGGCACATCGGCGCCGGCCTCGGCGTGGTGGAGCTCTCCGTCGCCCTGCACCACGTGTTCGACACCCCGCGCGACCAGCTGGTGTGGGACGTGGGGCACCAGGGCTACCCGCACAAGATGCTCACCGGGCGGAAGGGGCACTTCGAGACGCTGCGGCAGGAGCACGGCATCTCCGGCTTTCTCAAACGCGCCGAGAGCGAGTACGACACCTTCGGCGCCGGGCACGCCGCCACCGCCATCTCCGCCGCGTTGGGCATGGCGGCCGCGCGCGACATCCAGGGAGAGGACTTCCGCGTGGTGGCGGTGGTGGGGGATGGCGCGCTCACCTGCGGGCTCTCGTACGAGGGACTCAACAACGCCGGCGCCTCGGAGCGCGACATCATCGTCGTCCTCAACGACAACGAGATGTCCATCGCGCCCAACGTCGGCGCCATCTCGAAGTACCTCGGCTCCGTGCAGCGCAATCCGATCTACAACCGCCTGCGGAGCGCCATTGGCCACACCGTGGACAGCCTCCCCGGACCGCTCGCGGCCATGGGAACGATCGTGCGGAAGTGGGAGGAGAGCATGAAGTCCTTCCTCACGCCGGGCGTGCTCTTCGAGGAGCTCGGCTTCCGCTACTTCGGCCCCATCGACGGACACGACATCGACGTGCTGATCGACACGCTGGCGGCGGTGCGCGACCTGCGCGCGCCGCGGCTGGTGCACGTGATCACGCAGAAGGGGAAGGGTTTCCCCGCCGGCGAGCACGGCGAGAAGTGGCACGCGCTCCCACCCGGGCACGATCCGGCCACCGGCAAGCAGCGCGCGCAGTCGTCGAGCAACGCCGCCTATACGGCGGTGGTCGGCAAGGCGCTGGCCGAGCTGGGAGAGGAGAACGAGAGGCTGGTGGCGATCACCGCCGCCATGCCCACCGGCACCGGCACGAACATCTTCGCCAAGGCGCACCCCTCGCGCTTCTTCGACGTCGGTATCGCGGAGGGGCACGCGGTGACCTTCGCCGCCGGCCTGGCCACGCGCGGCATGCGCCCGGTGGTGGCGATCTACTCCACCTTCCTCCAGCGCGCGTACGACAACGTCATACACGACGTCGCCATCCAGCATCTGCCGGTGGTGTTCGCCATGGACCGTGCCGGCCTGGTGGGTGAGGACGGGCCCACGCACATGGGGCTGTACGACATCGCGTACATGCTGGCCGTCCCCGGGATGACCGTCACCGCGCCCAGGGACGGCGCCGAGATGGTCGCGCTCTTGCGCACCGGCCTGTCGCACCAGGGCGGGCCGTTCTGTCTGCGCTATCCGCGCGACGCCGCGCCGGACGTGGTGCCGCACGCGCGCGAGATCGCGGCGGTTCCGTACGGCACCTGGGACGTCGTCAGGCAGGGGCGCGAGGTGGCCATTCTGGCGGTCGGCACGATGGTGCTCCCATCGCTGGCCGCCGCCGACTCGCTGGCCGCCGAAGGTCTGGACGTGACCGTCGTCAACTGCCGCTTCCTCAAGCCGTACGACGAGCTCACCCTGGCCGCGGTGCTCAGCGGGCACAAGCAGGTGCTGGTGGTCGAGGAAGGGACGATGATCAACGGCTTCGGCGCGTACATGGCCGCCGTCATCGAGCGGCTCGATGCCTCGGTGCGCGTGGCGGTGCACGGCGTCCCCGACACGTTCATCGAGCAGGCACCGCGCAAGAAGCAGCTCGAGCGCACCGGCCTCGATGCGGCCGGGATCGCGCGCCGCGTGCGCGCGCTAAACGAGACGGAGGCACTCGCCGGGTGATCCGCATCGGCGTCGTCGGCAATCGCAGGTACGACCGGTTGGACGACGTGCTGCGACTCCTGCGGCGCCGCGCCCCGGAGCTTGGCATCGCGCTCGAGTTCGAGGACGAGCTGCACGAGGTGGCGGGGGGCGAACGGCTCGACGATCCCACGGGGCTCGATGCGCTGATCACGCTGGGCGGCGACGGCACCATGCTGCGCGGCGCGCGCCTCATCGCCGGACACGACGTGCCGATCCTCGGCATCAACCTCGGCCGGCTGGGCTTTCTCACCGCCTGCGGCGCCGAAGAGCTCGAGCAGTGCCTGGAGCGCGTGTCCACCGGCGACTACCTGGTGTCGTCGCGCATGGCGCTGGAGGCGCGCGCCTCTCGCGTGGAAGCGCACCGCTGGCGCGCGCTCAACGATGTGGTGCTGCACAAGGGCGGCTTCGCCCGCGTGGTCAGGCTCCGCGTCTTCGGCGACGGCGAGCTGATCGCCTCGTTCGCCGCCGACGGACTGGTGATCTCCACACCCACGGGCTCCACCGCCTACAGCCTCTCGGCGGGGGGCCCGGTGGTCGTCCCCTCGGTCGAGTCGATCATCATCACGCCCATCTCGGCGCATTCCCTCGCGCTGCGCTCGATCGTGCTGCCGCCCAGCGCCACGGTGGCGGTGCGCGCGGACGATGGTCCGGAGGAGCTTCTGGTGACGATCGACGGGCAGGTGGGCGCTACGTTCGCCCCCGGCGAGATGCTCCACGTGCGGCGCGCGGAGCAGCCGGTGCTCATCGTGCGATTCGCCGACACCACGTTCTTCGCGCGCATGCGCACCAAGCTCGGATGGGGCGGTCCCGGACAGGAGGACGTGGACGAGACGTGCTGACCGAGCTGCGCATCCGGAGCTTCGCCATCATCGACGCGCTCACCCTTCCGCTCGCCGGCGGCTTCAACGTGCTGACGGGTGAAACGGGAGCGGGGAAGTCCATCATCGTCGGCGCGCTCGGTCTGCTGCTGGGAGAGCGCGCCAGCTCGGATGTGATCCGTACCGGCGCCGACAAGGCCGTCGTGGAAGGTGTGTTCGAGGCCTCCAGCCGCCCGGAGCTCTCCGAGCTGCTCGACGAGCGTGGCATCGACGTGGATGACGAAACGGTCGTTCTGAGGCGCGAGATCTCCGCCACCGGGCGAACGCGCGCCTGGATCAACGGCACGACCGTCACCGCCGGCGTGCTGGCCGACATTGGACGGCGACTGGTGGACCTCCACGGGCAGCACGAGGCGCAGACGCTGCTCGACGCGGACTCGCAGCGCGCCATTCTCGACGCCTTCGGTGGCTCCACCGAGTGCGCCGCTCGGGTGGCCGAGGCATTCCAGGCGCTGAGCGCGGTTGCGCGTGACATCGAATCCTTGCAGCGGCGCAAGCTCGACGCCGAGCGACGAGCGGATTACCTGCGGCACGTGACACGAGAGATCGAGCAGGCCAGGCTCGCCCTCGGCGAGGACGAGCGGTTGGAGGAGGAGGCGCGCCGGCTCGAGCACGCCGACGAGCTGCGCTCCCTGGCCGAGGGGATCGCCTCGGCGCTCGATGGCGGCGACGAGGCGGTGCTGCATCGGCTCGCCGCCGTGCAGCGATCGCTGGCGTCCATCCAGCGAATCGATCCGTCGCTCTCACGCCTGCAGGAGAGCTACGACTCCGCCTTCTACGCGCTCGAGGAGCTGGCGCGCGAGCTCGAGGAGTACGCGATGCGCGTGGATCTCGATCCGGCGCGCCTGGCCGACGTGCAGCGTCGCCGCGACCTCCTCTTCGGTCTCACCAAGAAGTACGGACCCACCCTGGCCGACGTGATCGAGACCGGCGCCCGCTCCCGCGCCGAGCTCGAGCTGGTGGACACCGCCGACCTCGATCTCCGCCAGCTCGAGAAGAAGCGCGAGGAGCTGAAGGCGTCGCTCCAGAGCGCCGCCGACCTGCTGACCGAGGCGCGCACCGCCGCCGCCGAGAAGCTGGCGCGCGCGGTGGACGAGCTGCTACCCGAGCTGGGGATGCCCGACGGACACTTCCGCGTGGTGCTCGCTCCGCGCGCGGAGACGGCCGCCACCGGCGCCGAGGATGTCGAGTTCCGCGTGGCGCTCAACGTCGGTCACGAGGCGCGCGCGCTGGCGCGAGTGGCGTCGGGTGGGGAGCTGTCGCGCGTCATGCTGGCGCTCAAGACCATTCTCGCGCGCCTGGACCACGTCCCCATTCTCGTCTTCGACGAGGTGGACGCCGGCATCGGCGGGCGAGTGGGGCTGCACGTGGGCGATACCATGCGCCGCGTAGCCGCGCACCACCAGGTGCTCGCCATCTCGCACCTCCCGCAGATCGCGGCGCGGGCGCACCATCACATCGTCGTCACCAAGGGAGCGCGCGAAGGGGTGACCACCGCCGACACGCGCGTGGTGTCGGGTGAGGACCGAGTCACCGAGATCGCGCGAATGCTGGGGGGCGATCCGGAGAGCGAGCTGAGCCTCGCGCACGCGCGCGAGCTGCTGGAAGCCGCCTCCGTCAGCGCGGCGCCGCGGCGCCCCGCGGCCGGTCGTCGGGCCCGAAGAGCCTGACGTAGAAGCGCGCCTCGATCGACTCCACCACCGCTTTCGGCACCAGGCCACCCGAGCCGGTGAGCGTCTCGCCGTGCCGGTAGGAGATCTCGATCGGCCACCGTGCACGGCGCTCGCGATAGGCGGCCACCGTGGAGAAGACGACACCCGCCGTCAGCCGGTGCTCCTCGTGCTTCGTTCCGGCGTCGAGCACGCTGGCGTCGAGCGTGATGTTCTCCCCGGCCAGGTTGGTCACCAGGAAGCTTCCGGTGTGGCGATCCTCCGCCTTGCGCCGATACAGGTATTGCGCGCCGAGCATGAAGTAGCGCGACAGGTTCAGCCGCGGTGTCGCTTCGAGCTCGATGTAGTCGCCGAGGTCGCGTGACACCGTGCGCCGCGTGTAGAGCGGCGCGAACGGCTGGCTGCGCGGCGACACCCGCATGATCTGCTCGTCCGCCAGCTGCCAACCGTAGCGGCCGGCCAGGCTGAGCCAGGCGCGGCGGCCGAAGACCAGGTCGGAGGCGGCCCGCGCTTCGATGTCGTTCTGTCCGTCGCCCGTGGCCACGTCCGACAGATCGTCCGGCGACTCGGGGGTGCCGGTGCCGAGCCTGACGAGCCCGCCCACCGCGAAGCGAAGGCCGAAGCGCTCGGGCCGGAGCCGCGCGTCTCCCGGCAGCGTGTTGACGAGGAGCAGCCGTCCGTGCACCTCGACGTCGCCGATCCCCTGGCGCCGGAAGCGCGTGAACGTTCGATAGGCGTAGTCGGAGCCGGTGAGCAGAGCCTGAAGGTCGGCGGTGCTGAAGGTGAGCGTCGCGCCGACCGGCCCCGGACGCGTGATGATCGGTGTGCCCAGGAGCGTGTTGTACAGCGTGGCGAAGCCGAGGAGCCGCTGCCGCATCGCCGCGTCGGGAGCCGATCCGACCAGCGGAACGAAGGTGCCGGCGAACAGCGTCTGGAGGTCGGCGCCGAAGGGGATTGCCTCCGACTGGAGCGCCGGCCCCTGGGCCAGCGCCGCCGGGCATCGCGGATCGCCCGATCCGGCCAGGCAGGCGGTGATGAGCGCGCCGAGCTGTGTCTGCGCGGCCTGGAGCTGCAGAAAGAACTGCGTGTTCTCCGTCTGGATCACCGCGTCGTTGGTGGCGGGATTCAGCGAGATGTTCCCGCCCGTGGCCGATGGGTTCACGCTGAGCTGCGGCGTGGTGCGCGCCTGCACGATGGGAAGCATGACGCCGATCGTCAGGCGGTTGGTGATCCCCCCTTCGAGCATGATCGGCGTGGTGGCCACCCACGCGTCCACCGAGGTGATGCTGCTGCCGAGGCTCACCCGCGCGCCGGGGAGACCCGACAGCGCGCGCAGCGAGGACTCGAGCGGGCGAAGCGACTCCAGCGCGTCGGCGCCGAGCGTATCGCGGGTGAGCGGCGCGGCGAAGGAGACGAGGTCGCCGTCGGCGTCGAAGACGCGATCGAAGCGCGTCCACGAGGTCCCGATCGTCAGGCGGACGTGCCCGCGCGGCACTCCCAGCGCATCCTCGCCGATCCCGAGCACCGCCTGGGCGGCGAGCGATCTGGCGGCGAGCGGCAGGCCCGTGGCGGCCATCAGCGCGACGACCATCGCGCGTCTCGTCCATCGGGGGCGGGAGATGACTGGGAAGGCGGGCGTCACGGGCTCCGACAAAGAAGCGGCCGCGTGAGTGCGCACGGCCGCGTGCGAGACGAACGAAGTGCGAGTCGTTGACGATCGGGGGGTGAGACTACCATTGTACCTCGCGCGTGTCAACCGAATCGCGGTCCACCGTCAATCGCGTCCCCACGCCGGAAATCCCGTGGCAGGTCACGGGCAATCACTGGCTGGCACTGCCGTGCATACATCCGGCCGATGGCTCGCTGCACGCGCTCGGCATCGTGCACCGGGGCGCGCGCGCCGCCGTCGAGTTCGCGGGCGACGCCGATTTTCTGCGCGGCGCGGCCGCGCCGCTCCTTCGACCCGTCCTTCGCCTGGACGGTCGCGCGGTGGACCTGGGCGCGCAGGGGCTGGCCTGGGAGCGAGCGCACGGCTGGCTCCCGACCTTCAGCTGCACCGTCGGGAGCGTCGTCCTTCGCGCGACCATCTTCGCGCCCTATGGCCGCGATGCCGACGTCGCCGGCGCCGTGTACGCGCTCGGCGTGGAGAATCGTGGCGGCGACGTCGTGCGCGCGACGCTCTCGCTGGAGGGGCGGCTCGGCCACCGGCAGATCAGGGTGCGCACCGCGCGCGCCACCGACGATGCGCACCGCGTCACCGTGGCCGCCCCCGACCGCGTGGTGCTGGAGGGCGCCGCCCAGCCCGGGCTGGCCGCGCTCGCCATCACGTCCGACGACGAGGTGCGACTCGAGACCGCGTCCGGTGCGACGCCGACGTTCGCCATGCACCGGGATGTCAGCGTGGCGGCCGGGGCGCGTGCGAGCGCGGCGTTCTACATCGCCGCCGGCCCCGAGCGCGACGGCGCCGAAGCCACCGTGGCCGTGATGCGCCGACGGGGCTGGGAGGAGCTGCTGACGTTGACGCGCGACGCCCTGGCGGCGCTGGAGCAGACCGTCGGCCACGAGAGCGTGGATCGTCTCATCAACCGCAATCTGGTATTCGCCTACTTCTACGCCGTGGGTCGCGCGCTCGACGACGCGCACTACTATCTGGTGCGAACGCGGGCGCCCTGGAGCGGACACGGCATCACCGTGCGCGATTGGGAGGCGCTCTCGTGGACGCTTCCCGCCGTGCAGCTC
>DATFFZ010000203.1:0-4314 GCA_035249845.1 Gemmatimonadaceae bacterium | reverse complement strand
GGCCAGCGACCTCCCAGGCGCCGCTCAGATCGAGTTCGTCGCCCTCCGGTGCGCGGGCGACCGGGAGCTCGAGGCGCGGGTGATGGCCCTCCTGCGGGAGGACGCGAGCCGCGACTCGCTGCTCGACCGCGGGATCGCCGCCGCGGCGTACGCGGCGCTCGGCGAATCCGACGATCCGCCGGGCGCGGGCGCCCTCCCCGGCACGCTGGGCCCCTATCGGATCTCACGCCACCTCGGCGAAGGGGGGATGGGCGTCGTCTTCCTCGGGGTGCGCGACGACCTGGGGAGCGTGGCCGCCATCAAGCTCCTGCGCGATGCCTGGCTCTCCCCCGCCAGACGCGAGCGTTTCGCCAGCGAGCAGCGCACGCTGGCGCAGCTCACGCATCCCTCGATCGCGCGACTCTTCGACGCGGGAACGCTGCGCGATGGGACGCCGTGGATCGCGATGGAGTACGTCGAGGGCGTCTCCCTGGTGGACTACTGCCGGACCCAACGCTGCTCGGCGCGCGAGCGGCTGCTGCTGGTGCGCGCGGTCTGCGAGGCCGTGCAGCACGCGCACCGCCATCTCGTCGTCCATCGCGATCTCAAGCCGTCGAACATCCTGGTAACCCCCGACGGCGCGGTAAAACTCCTCGACTTCGGCATCGCCAAGCATCTCGACACGCTCGGCGGCCCGTCGGAAGCGACGCGGACCGGGCTTCGCCTGATGACCCCGGCGTACGCCGCGCCCGAGCAGCTGCGCGGCGGACAGGTGGGCATCCACACCGACGTGTACTCCTTAGGCGTGGTGCTGTATCAGCTGCTTACCGGGCGTCTCCCCTTCGACCTGGGGGACCGCACGCCGCTCGAGGCGGCCGACGTCATCCTCGCGGCGGAGCCGGAGCGACCCTCGGTGGTCGCGCGCGGCTGGCTCGAGCTACGCGTGAGCCGCGGCGAGTGGGCCGACCTGGACGTGCTCTGCCTCACCGCGATGCACCGCGATCCACAGCGCCGCTATCGCACCGTCGATGCGCTCGTGCGCGACATCGACCACTACCTGGCCAGCGAGCCACTCGAGGCACGGCCCGATAGCCTTGGCTACCGCCTCGGCAAGTTCGTCCGGCGCAACTGGGAGCCCCTGGCGGCGGTGGCGGCGGTGCTCATGGTGGTGACCGGACTGATCACGTTCTACACCGTCCGCCTGACGCGGGCCCGCGACATGGCGGTGGCGGAGTCCGCGCGCGCGGAGCGGATCCAGGCATTTACCATGCGCCTCTTCGAGGGCGGCGAGCAGCAGCTGGGACCCGCCGACTCGCTGCGGGTGATCACGCTGATCGACCGTGGTGTACAGGAGGCTCAGGCGCTGGCCAACGAGCCGGTCACGCAAGCCGAGCTGTATCAGACGCTGGGAGGCATGTATCAGCGGCTGGGCAGCCTCGACCGCGCCGACACGCTGCTGCGCCTCGCGCATGACAGACGCCGCCTGCTCTTCGCCGGCGACCATCCCGACGTGGCGCGCAGCCTCGTGTCGCTCGGTCTCCTGCGCGCGGCGCAGGCGAAGCTCGACGAGGGGGAGAAGTTGGTGCGCGAGGGACTGGCGATGAGCAGACGTCTCCGTCCGTCCGATCACCCCGACATCGCTACCGCCATCACCGCGCTGGCGAGCGTGCTGGAGGATCGGGGGACCTACGGCGACGCCATCTCGGCGCTCGACGAGCTGGCCGCGCGGCAGCAGCGCCAGGACACCGCGTCGAGGGAGCTGGCCGCCACGTTGGCGCAACTGGCCAACAACCACTTCTACGCCGGCAACTACGACGTTTCCGATTCGATCAACCGCCGCGTCCTCGCCATGAATCGCCGGCTGCACGGCGACTCCCACCCCTTGGTGGCCGATGATCTGATCAACCTGGGCGCGATCCAGTACGAGAAGGGCAACAACGCCGAGGCGCAGCGCTACTATCGCCAGGGCGTGGCCATCATCGAGCGGTGGTTCGGACCCGAGCATTGGCGCACCGCGTCGGCGCTCATCATGCTCTCGCGTCCGCTCATTCGAGAATCGAAGCTGGAAGAGGCCACCGTGGTGCTCGAGCGGTCGCTGGCGATTCAGGAACGCGTGTTCGGCGCCGAGCACCCGCGGGTGGCCAGCGTGCTCAACGAGCTGGGCTCGGTGGCGCTTCGCCGCTCGCGGCTCGATGAGGCGGAAGCGCACTTCGCGCGCACCGCGGAGATCTACCGCGCGGTGCATGGCAGCCAGCACTACCTGCTGGGAATCGCGCTGGCCAACCGCGCCAGCGTCCTCCTGGAGCGCCGTGAGCACGAGCGCGCGGAAGCGCTCTTCCGCGAGGCGCTCGGCGTGTATGGAAAGTCGCTCCCGAGCGACCATCTCAACTTCGGCATCACCCGGCAGAAGCTCGGGCGGGCCCTGGTGCGTCAGCGACGCTGGAAGGAGGCGGAGGCCGAGCTGCTGACGGGCCACCAGATACTCACCAGCAAGACCGGGCCCGGCGCCAGCTGGCTCAAGAACGCGCGCGCGGACTTGATTCTGGTGTACGACTCGTTAGGCACGCCGGAGAAGGCGGAGCGGTTCCGAAGAGAGGCGAGGGAGTAACGTGCGACCCTAGGTCGGGCGGGCCGCCTCCGCTTTGGGCTCCGTCGGCAATCCCCCCTCCTGCCACGCCGTCCATCCACCCACCAGCGCTCGGGCCTTTCGCCATCCCGCCTGTCTCAGCTCTCGCGCCACACGGGCGCTTGTGCCTTCGTCCGCTCAGGCACAGTACACCACCAGCGTCGCCTGCCTGGAGAGGCGTTGCTCCAGCGCGCTCCGGACCGGGTCGTCGGGTTGCAGGCGGACGGAGCCGCTGGCTTGGAGGTCGCTGCCGTTGTACGACCGCTCGGCACGCGCATCCACCAGGATCGTCGGCTCGCCGCGCTCGCGCAGCTCCGCCAGCTCGGCAAGGGTAATGCGCTCCGGCACCTGTGGCTCCTCGGCAGCGACGGGCTCCGGCACTGGAGCCGGACCCTCATCGCGCGGAGTGTTCCGGCGGAGGAAGAGCGCGATGCCGCCGCCATGCAGCACCACCGACAGGAGCACCACCAGGCACACGATGGCGAACAGATCCTCGGCGCCGGCCATGTTGTCGAACACGGGCAGCAACGCGAAGAGGAGCGAGCTCAGCCCGCGCGGACCGAAGAGCGCGACCAGCGTGCGATCGCGCCGACCCATCCCGGTTCCCACCAGCAGGGGGAAGAGCGCGACCGTGCGCGCGAAGAGCGCGATGAACGCGAAGAGCAACATGCGTCCGTCGATGATCGAGAGACCCGACCAGATGAGCGATGTGCCGAGCGCGACGAAGGTGAGCAGGAGAAGCATCTCGGCCGTCGCCTCGCCGTACTCCAGGAAGCAGTCGCACAGCTCCACGTCCTGCACCGACACGATGAAGCCGGCGGTGAAGGCGGCGAGGAATCCGCTCCCGCCCACCGCTTCCGCGCTGGCGTAAGCGCTCAAGGCCAGACCGAGCGCGTACAGCGCCTCGTAGTCGCGTCGCACGCCGATCCGGTCGCGCACGCTGGCCAGCAGCGTGATCCCGACCCAGCCGACGACGCCGCCGAGCGCCGGACCGAGCACGAAGAGACCGAGAGCGTGATGCCCGAGCTCCGCGCCGGTGAGTCCGTCCGCGCCCTCCCGCGCCACGATCATGGCCAGCACCACGATCGGAAGGAGCACCACGTCGTTGACTCCTCCTTCCAGACGCAGCACCGCGCGCGAGAGCGGCGAGAGCGCGCGCGAGCGGGTGACGGTGCGGAGCAGCACGGGGTCGGTGGATGCCAGCGCCGCTCCCACGATCGCCGCCGCCGGCACCGACAGGTCGAGCAACAGCCAACCGAAGAAGGCGATCACCGCGGCCGGCAGCAGCGTTCCCGGACCAAGGAGGCGCCAGAGGAGCTTGCGCTGCGTGCGCAGCATCCTCGTCTCGATCGTGACCGCGTCGCTGAAGAGCACCAGCGCCAGCGCCAGGATGGCCAGCGTCCTCAGCGATGGATCCTCGAGATGGATGTCCAGCAGCCCGAGTCCCAGGGGACCGAGGATGGCGCCGAGGACGAGGAAGACCGCCACGAACGGCACGCCGACCCGCTCGACGACCCTCGACAGAAGCGAGGCGACGACGATGACGATGCCGATCAGCGCGACGATGCTGGTGAAGTAATCCAACCGCTCTCCCCTGATTCTCCGCTCAACGCCTCCGGTGCCGACGAGGTGCCCGTCAGCGGCGGCGGCGGCGTGTGGTGCCGCCGAGGAGCGCGCCCATGAGGCCGCGCGTCACCGCGCCGGCGATG
>DATFFZ010000202.1:0-2383 GCA_035249845.1 Gemmatimonadaceae bacterium | reverse complement strand
CAGCGCGTGGCGCCAACGCGCCTTACTCGCGTATTCGCACTCCGTTAGCTTTCGGGGGATGGGCGCTACACCATCCCCCACCTCCGCCGGCGTGAGCTCCCTCGCTCCGCAATACGACCCGGCCTCGATCGAGCGCGAGATCTACGCGCGATGGATCGAGGCCGGCGCCTTCACGCCCTCCGCCGACGACTCCACCCGCCTCGGCGGGTCGCGCGAGCCGTTCACCATCGTCATCCCGCCGCCTAACGTGACGGCGGTGCTCCACCTCGGGCACGGGCTCGACAACGTCGCGCAGGACCTGCTCATCCGCTGGCGGCGCATGGTCGGAGACGACACGCTCTGGGTGCCGGGCACCGACCACGCCGGCATCGCCACCCAGAACGTCATCGAGAAGCAGCTGGCGCAGGAAGGACGCACCCGGAACGACCTGGGACGCGACGCGTTCGTCAGGCGGACGGTGGAGTTCGTGGAGCGCACCGGCGGCGAGATCATCGAGCAGCTCAAGGCCATCGGCGCCAGCGCCGACTGGTCGCGCACGGCGTACACGCTCTCCCCCGCGCTCTCCATCGCGGTCCGCGAGGCGTTCGTCAGGCTGCACGAGGCCGGGCTCATCTATCGCGGCCACCGCGTCATCCACTGGTGCCCGCGTTGCCTCACGTCGCTGAGCGACGAGGAAGCGGAGCCGCGCGAGACCAACGGCACGCTTTATCACGTGAGCTACCCCGTGGCGGGCGAGCCGGGGCGCTCCATCACCATCGCCACCACCCGCCCCGAGACGATGCTCGCCGACGTGGCGGTGGCGGTGAATCCGGACGACGACCGCTACCGCGACCTGGTGGGACGACGCGTCATCCTCCCGATCCTCGACATCGAGATCCCCGTCGTCGCCGACGCCTACGCGGATCCGGAGTTCGGCACCGGCGTGGTGAAGATCACCCCCGCGCACGACGCCAACGACTTCGACGTCGGACTGCGTCACGGGCTTCCGATGCCCGTGGTGATCGACGAGCACGGCACCATGCGCGAGGTGACCGACGCCGCCGGCCGCGTGCCCGCCCAGCTCGCCGGCCTCGACCGCGATGACGCCCGCGCGCGGATGGTGGAGATGCTCCGCGCCGCCGGCCACCTGGTGAAGGTGGAGTCGCACACGCACTCGGTGCGCCACTGCTACCGCTGCAACACCGTGGTGGAGCCGCGGCTCTCCGACCAGTGGTTCGTGCGCATGAAGCCGCTGGCCGAGCCGGCGCTGGCGGCGGTGCGAGACGGCACCATCCGCATCGTCCCCGAGCGGTGGGAGGGCGTCTACATCCATTGGATGGAGAACATCCGCGACTGGAACATCTCGCGGCAGCTCTGGTGGGGACACCGCATCCCGGTGTGGTACTGCGAGCGCTGCCGCGACGAGCCGATCGTCAGCCGCACCGACGTCACCGCCTGCCCGAGCTGCGGCGGTCCGGTGCGGCAGGACGAGGATGTCCTCGACACCTGGTTCTCCTCCTGGCTCTGGCCCATTTCCACCCTGGGCTGGCCGGATACCAGAACGAAGGACTTCCGCGCCTTCTATCCCACCGACGTCCTGGTGAGCGGTCCGGACATCCTCTTCTTCTGGATCGCGCGGATGGTCATGGCCGGCTACTTCTTCGTGGGGCGCCACCCCTTCCACACCGTGTACCTGCACGGCATCGTGCGCGACACCCAGCACCGCAAGATGTCGAAGTCGTTAGGCAACGGCATCGACCCGCTCGACGTGGTGTCGCTCTACGGCGCCGACGCGCTCCGCTACACGGTGATCGCCGGGATGGGGCTTGGGGTCGACATCATCCTCGACCCCGGCAACGTCGAGCAGTCCTTCGCCGTCGGGCGGAACTTCACCACCAAGCTGTGGAACATCGCGCGCTTTCTCCTGTCCAACGTCGGCGACGAGGAGGTACAGCCGCTGGAGCGCATCGCCCCCGACCGCCTGACGAGAGCGGATGGCTGGATCCTCTCCCGCCTCGACGCGACCATCGCCGACGTGGACGCCGCGCTGGGGCCGCCGCGCCCGGGCCCCAGCGGCCGCTGGACGGAGACGGAGCGCCGTGCCGGGATGCGCCTCAACGAGTACGCCGAGCGGACGCGCGCCTTCGTGTGGGGTGATCTGGCCGATTGGTACGTGGAGATCACCAAGGGGCGGCTCCAGACTCCGGGCCCCGACCGCGAGGTGGCGCGTGCAGTCCTGGTGCACGTCTTCGACCGCGCGCTGCGCCTCCTGCACCCCATCGTCCCCTTCGTCACCGAAGCGCTCTGGCAACGGCTCCCCCAGCCGGATCGAGCGCCCGACGCGCTGCTCGCGCTCTCGGAGTGGCCGCGGCGCGCTACGCGGCCGGCTGCTGGCGACGACTTA
>DATFFZ010000201.1:0-7773 GCA_035249845.1 Gemmatimonadaceae bacterium | reverse complement strand
GACGTCGCGCGCACGCTCCGCAGCGCGGGGCGCACGGCGACCGGTGGCCGGGACGTGCTGGCGCCGCGCTCGGTTCTGGCCGCGGCGCAGATCGCGCTGGCGGTCATGCTGCTCGTCGGCGCCGGGCTGTTCGCTCGTACCCTGCTGGCGCTCCAGCGTGTCGAGCGCGGCTACGATCCCACGCAGCTCCTCACCTTCGGCGTGCAGCTCGGCGGCGACCGCTACGATTCGCGCGCCGCGGAGGCCCGCTTCTACGACGAGCTGGCGGAGCGACTGCACGCGCTCGCGGGCGTCGAAGCCGTGGGCGCGACGGGTACGCTCCCGTTAGGCGGCGGCTCGTCGGCCAGTCTCGCCATACGCGGTCGCCTGGAGGCCGAGGGCTCCCTTCCGGAGGTGGGGTACGTCACCGCGTCCGACGAGTATTTCCGCGCCATGCGAATCCCGCTCCGCGCGGGGCGCTTCTTCGAGCCGCGCGACCTCACCGACGCGCCACCGGTGGTGATCGTCTCGGAGGGGATCGCGCGACGGTACTTCCCCGACGGTGATGCGGTCGGGTCGCGGGTGCGGCTCGGGCCCGATCCGAGCGAGCCGTGGTCGGAGATCGTCGGCGTGGTGGCGGACGTGCGTCGTGGACTGTCGAGCGAGCCGCGACCGACGGTGTACGCGAACGTCAGACAGGACGCCTGGGGGGGCGCACGGATCGTGGTGCGAACGTCCGGCGATCCGCGCGCCCTGACGGAGAGCATCCGTCGCCAGCTTCGCGCGATCGACGCCGGCGTCCCCATGGTGAACCCGCAGCTCGTCACCGAGGCCATCGAGACGCGTCTGTCGAGCCGCGTGCTGTGGGCGCGTCTCATGACGCTCTTCGCGGCGGTAGCGCTCTCGCTGTCGGCCATCGGCGTGTACGGCGTGATCAGCTACGGCGTGACGGCGCGCGCGCGCGAGCTCGGCGTTCGGGCGGCGCTCGGCGCATCTCCGCGCGACGTGCTGCGGCTCGTCCTTGGCCGCGGCGTCCGGTTGGCGGTGGTGGGGGTGGCCGCCGGGGTGGCCGGCGCCGCGTTAGGCGGCCGCGCCCTCGGCTCGATCCTCTATGGCGTGAGTCCGCTCGACGGCGCGACGTTCGCGGCCGCGTCGCTGGTGATCGCCCTCATCGCGCTCGTCGCGTCGTACGTCCCGGCGCGCCGCGCGATGCGCGTCGATCCGGTCACCGTCCTGCGGGCGGAGTAGTCGCGGCGCCGCCGGGTCCGGCGGGCCACGGATGCCCGCTTCCGCTCATAACCGCCCGCGCCGCAGCGGCTTCGGCCCTCTGTGTGGTGCGGCCGGCTCCTTCCCCCTGCTTCTGGTGTAGTAGTTGCGCCGACTCGTCCCAGCGCGTTTGCCGACGCAAACGCGGGGGTTAGAATCCAGCCATCGACCATTCAGCGAGCGAGATCGTGAAGCGAATCACCACCACCGCCCTCCTGGTGCTCCTGGCGGCCACCACCGTCGAGGCGCAGAGCACGGCGCCCAGCCGCACCTCCGCGTCCGCGCCGACGGTGGCGCAGGCGCGGAAGTTCATGGAGGCCGCCGAAGCGGAGCTGGCCGACCTGAGCGTCAAATGGAACCAGGCCGGCTGGGTGCAGGCCACGTACATCACGGACGACACCGAAGCGCTCTCCGCCGAGGCACAGAAGAACTTCGCGGTGGCGGTGCAGCGGTTGGCGACCGAGTCGAAGCGCTACCAGAAGCTGAAGCTGCCGGCGGATCTGGAGCGCAAGTTCACGTTGCTCAAGCTCGCGCTCGCCGCTCCTCCACCCGCCGACGAGAAGAAGGCCGAAGAGCTCACCAGGATCAGCGTGAGCATGGAGGCGGACTACGGCAAGGGGACGTACTGTCGCAAGGGAAACGATGGCAAGGAGGAGTGCCTCCAGATCACGGCGCTCAGCCGGATCCTGGCGCAGAGCCGGGATCCGAAGGAGCTGCTGGACGTGTGGAGCGGGTGGCACGGCATCGCGCCGCCCTTGAAGGAGCGGTACGCCCGCTTCGTCACGCTGTCGAACGAGGGCGCGCGCCAGCTCGGCTTCGCCGACGCGGGCGCCATGTGGCGGTCCAACTACGACATGCCACCTGACGAGTTCGCCAAGGAGGTGGACCGCCTCTGGGAGCAGGTGAAGCCGCTCTATCTGTCGCTCCACGCCTACGTGCGGGCCAAGCTCGGCGAGAAGTACGGCGCCGAGCTGGTGCCGGCGGATGGGATGATTCCCGCCCACTTGCTAGGCAACATGTGGGCGCAGGAGTGGGGGAACATCTACGACGTGGTGGCCCCGGCGGCGGCCAGCTCCGGCTATGACATCACCGATCTGCTGAAGAAGAAGGACACCGACGCGTTCGGCATGGTGCGCTACGGCGAGGGCTTCTTCACGTCGCTCGGCTTCGACTCGCTCCCCAAGACGTTCTGGGAGCGGTCGATGATCGTGAAGCCGCGCGACCGCGAGGTGGTGTGTCACGCCAGCGCGTGGAACATCGACAACAAGGACGACGTGCGCATCAAGATGTGCACCGAGGTGACCGGCGAGGATTTCGTCACCGTGCACCACGAGCTGGGGCACAACTTCTATCAGCGCGCCTACAAGAGCCAGCCGCTCCTGTTCCAGGGCGGCGCCAACGACGGCTTTCACGAGGCGATCGGCGACGCCATCGCCCTCTCGATCACGCCGCAATACCTGAAGCAGGTCGGTCTGCTCGAGCAGATCCCGGCGTCGAACGACACGCTGCTCCTCCTTCGTCAGGCGCTCGACAAGGTGGCGTTCCTTCCTTTCGGGCTGCTGATCGACCAGTGGCGGTGGAAGGTGTTCTCGGGCGAGGTGAAGCCCGCCGACTACAACACCGCCTGGTGGGCGCTCCGCAACAAGTATCAGGGGATCTCGGCGCCCACGGCGCGCGCGGCGACCGACTTCGACCCGGGCGCCAAGTACCACGTCCCGGCGAACACCCCGTACACGCGCTATTTCCTGGCGCGGATCCTCCAGTTCCAGTTCTACCGCGCGCTCTGCCAGGAAGCCGGGCACGCCGGTCCGCTCCACCAGTGCTCGTTCTACGGAAGCAAGGAAGCGGGGGCGAAGTTGAACGCCATGCTGGAAGTGGGGATGTCGAAGCCCTGGCCGGAGGCGCTGTATCAGCTCACCGGGTCGCGCCAGATGGACGCGACGGCGCTCACGGATTACTTCGCGCCGCTCAAGAAGTGGCTGGACGAACAGAATCGAGGGAACGTGTTGGGTTGGAAGGAGGGAGGGACGACACCCGTTCGAGCGGCGACACAGTGAAGGTGCGATGTGCGATCGACATATGACGATATGACGATTGCAGGTGCGATCGGCGATCTGTAGCGAGGATGGGCGAGGGGCTCCGAATGCGCATTCGGAGCCCCTCGCCCATCGCACATCCACATCGCACCTTTGCGATGCCATCGTCCATTATAGTTCGCACATCTGTACGCCTGACGGAGATGAATGATGTCCCGTGAGCTTTCCAGCCTGCGTGGCGACCTCGAGCGTGCCCACGCGGGCGATCCCTGGTACGGCTCCTCGCGCCGGACCGTACTCGCCGACGTGACGTCCGGCGAAGCCACCATGCGTGCATCCGCGAACGCGCACTCGATCTGGCAGCTGGTGTCGCACATGGAAGCCTGGACGCGCGAGGTGACGCGTCGCCTGCGTGGCAACGACGCCGCCGAGCCGGAGATGGGAGACTGGCCGCCCGTGCGCGAGACGGGCGAGGAAGCCTGGAAGAAAACGCTCCGCTCCCTCGACGAGGCGCACGAGGAATTGATGAGCGTGCTCGACGAGTTCCCGGATGAGAAGCTACACGAGCGGGTGGGCGACGCGCGGAATCCGGCGCTCGGGACGGGAGTGACGTACGCGGGAATGTTGCGAGGGCTGGTGCAGCATGACGCGTATCACGTCGGACAGATCGCCATCCTCAAGAAGGTGATGCGGTAGATACGATGTGCGATCGACATGGGACGATATGACGATTGCATCGCGAGGTGCGATGTGGATGTGCGATGTGCGAGGGGCTCCGATGCGCATTCGGAGCCCCTCGCCCATCCTCGCTACAGATCGCCCATCGCACCTGCAATCGTCATATCGTCCCATGTCGATCGCACATCGCTCATCCAAAGAATCACATGTCCGCGATGTCGATCTCCGATCGGCGATGCACCTCGGGAATCCGCCCGGGAGCCCGTATCTCCCTGACTTCGGCGTGGAGCGGAACCGGCACTTCTCGCTCGATCACGACGGCGGCGGGCACCACCGGCCGCGTCCGCTGCCGGTCGATCGCCATGCCTAACAACACGGCCGTCCGGCAACACAGCGCTACCCCCGCCATCACCGCCAGGTCGGCGCCGTTCAGCACGGTCTCCATCCCCGAGTGCGCGACGATGATGAAGTCCACGGCGCCGCGAGGCGGGACCAGCCCGTCGAAGGCGTTGGCGATCCCGGCGCCAGCGAGGAGACCCAAGGCCACCGGGGCCCAGCCATCCACGCGCGTCAGGTCGCGCGCCACCAGCCAGCCGATGCCGAGGATCACGATCGTCGCCGCGGCGGTCACCAGCGCGGGGAAGTCGCCGGCCGTCAGCCCCCAGGCCAGGTGCTCGTTGAAGTGCACGCCGAGACCGAGCCAGGAGGTGAGGTCGACCCTGCGCTCGCCGAGCAGGACCAGCGCGGCCAGCTTCACCACGAGGTCGGCCAGCGCGACCACGCTGGCGATGAGAAGGACGGACAGGAATGGCCGGCGACGCACGAAGGGCCTTGGGGTCAGGGACGTACGACCACGAAGGCGCCGCCCCTCGGGTCCCCGTTAGGGCGTGGTGACCGTACCTGGCGCCGGTCCGGTCATCACCTCGATCCGAGTGGAAACACCTTCTTCCTTGGACGTTGCTGTCAGGGCATTCCGCGTGCCGGGAGCCGCTCCCAGGGTCCACGTGGTCGTCGCCACCCCGGCGCTGTCGGTCTTCGCCTCGGCCGGACTCACCGTCCCGCCACCCTCCGTGACGGCGAAGTGAATGGCTTCCTGCTCGTTAGGGAACTTCCTCCCCACCAGTACTCGCACCGAAACAGGTGTGGATGACCCCGGTGCGAGCCCGGCCGCCGGTTGAGTCACCACCGTCATGCTGGACTTCATGAGCCGCGGGAAGACGATCGCCAGGAGCACCGCCACGATCGCCAGGATGATGACTAACTCGATGACTGAAAAGCCTTTACGGCGTGGCAGCGGGATCATGTGGACCTCGATAGGGGTGCGCCAGTGTGGGCTCGAGCCACGGGGCGCTCTCTCAACACAACGATGGCCTCACGACACAGGATTCAGCGGCTCCCAGACTCCCAATCAGAGCTTCACCAGCCCGCCATACGTCTCCGGCCTGCGATCGCGATAGAACTGCCACACGTTCCGCACCTCGCGAATCTTGTCGAGGTCCAGCTCGGCGGTGATCAACTGGTCGCGGTCGCGCTTCCCCTCCGACACGATCTGTCCGCGCGGGTCGCAGAAGTAGCTCTGTCCGTAAAACTCGCCGATCCGCCACGGGTCCTCGAACCCTACCCGGTTGATCGCGCCCACGAAGAAGGCGTTCGCCACCGCGTGCGCCGGCTGCTCGAGCTTCCACAGATACTCCGACAGCCCGGCCACGGTCGCCGAGGGATTGAACACGATCTCCGCGCCGTTGAGCCCCAGCTCGCGCGCCCCCTCCGGGAAATGCCGGTCGTAGCAGATGTAGACGCCGACCTTCGCGTACCGAGTGTCGAACACCGGATAGCCGAGGTTGCCGGGACGGAAGTAGAACTTCTCCCAGAAACCGGGGCCGCAATGCGGGATGTGGTTCTTCCGATACTTGCCGAGGTAGGTGCCGTCGGCGTCGATCACCGCCGCGGTGTTGTAGTAGATGCCGGTGCCGTCCTCCTCGTACAGGGGGACGACGATCACCATCTCGTGCCGGCGCGCCACCTCCTGCATGAGCCGCGTGGTCGGTCCGTCGGGGATCGCCTCCACCGCGTCGTACCACCGCGTGCTCTGCTCGGCGCAGAAATACGGGCCGGTGAAGATCTCCTGCATGGAGAGGATCTGGACGCCTTCGCGCGCCGCCTGCTCGATCAGCTCCATGTGCTTGGCGACGTTGGCCTCGCGGATGGTCTCGATCTTCTCGTCGGTCCGGCAGGCGTGCGCGGCCTGGATGAGTCCGCACTTCACGACACGAGGCATGTCACCCCTCCGAGCGTCGCGCTTCCGCCGCGCCGCGCATTAGTAGCAAATAGATAATAAAACTCAGCGCGAACGTGATGAACCACGCGTAGGCGTACAACCGGTCGAAGATGTTCGGGTTGCCCACCGTGCCGCCCGGTGTCGTCACCGCCCGCACGAACCCCGGGAGCACCGGAAGGAGCGAGAGCACCAGCGCGATGACCGCGCGGACGTTCACGCCGTTCCGGTACGTGTACGCGCCCCGCTCCCGGAAGAGATCTTCCACGTTCAGCCGCTGCTTTCTCACCACCCAGTAGTCGGCGATGAGGATCCCGCCCACCGCGCCCATGAGGCTCGAGTAGCCGAGGAGCCAGGTGAAGATGTAGGCGGCGGCGTCGGAGTAGAGCTTCCAGGGCATCATGAGGATGCCGATCACGGCGGTGATGAGACCGCCGGTCACGTAGCTGATGCGCCGCGGACTGAGATTGGAGAAGTCGTTGGACGGCGAGACGACGTTGGCCGCCATGTTGGTGGTGACCTGCGCTGCCAGCACGATCAGCGCGGCGAAGATGATGACGCCGGCGCCGCCGATGCGACTCACCAGCACCACCGGATCCCAGATGGCCTCGCCGAAGATGACGATCGTCGCGCTGGTGACCGCCACGCCAATGAAGGCGAAGGCGGTCATGGTGGTGGGGAGGCCGAGCGCCTGACCGAGCGCCTGGGAGCGTTGACTCTTCGCGTAACGCGTGAAGTCGGGGATGTTGAGCGACAGCGTCGCCCAGTAGCCCACGTTCGCCGTCAGCGCGGCGGGGAACAGCGCCCAGAAGGGCGTGCTCCCCTGCTGAAGGCGCTCCGACTGCGTGAGCACGTTGCCGAGCCCGCCGCCATTCCTGATCGCCCACAGGAGGAGGAGCGCGCCGCCGGCGAGCAGGAGCGGCGCCGACCAGCTCTCCAGCACCTTGATCCCCTCCGTCCCCTTGAGGATGATCGCCACCTGGACGAGCCAGAAGATGGCGAAGGAGATGGCGAGCGCGCCCGGCACCTGCGCCCATCCGGCCCAGGCGGCGCCCAGTAGCGCGTTGAGGGCGAGCGCGCCGATCCACGTCTGGATGCCGAACCACCCGCAGGCGACGATGGCGCGCAGCATGGCGGGGATGTTCGCTCCCTTCACCCCGAAGCTGGCGCGCGCCAGCACCGGGAAGGACACGCCGTACTTGGTGCCGGCGTGCGCGTTCAGGATCATGGGGACGAGGACGATGGCGTTGCCTAACAGGATGACCAGCATCGCCTGCCACCAGGTCATCCCCTGCTGCATGAGACCGGAGGCGAGCGTGTAGGTGGTGATGACCACGCTCATCCCGATCCACAGCGCCGCGATGTTGTACGTCGACCAGGTGCGCCGTTCCGGCGGCGTCGGGGCCAGATCCGGATTCCAGAGCGGACTGTTCCGGATGTCGTCCGTCGCCGCCGGCGGCGCGTAGGTGGCCTGGCCAGCCTCGGCGCGAGTGGTCAATCAGCCCCCGCCCCTACCGCCGCCCGCTCCGCCGGCTGCCT
>DATFFZ010000200.1:0-9033 GCA_035249845.1 Gemmatimonadaceae bacterium | reverse complement strand
TGGCGCGCTCGTCCCTTCCGGTGCGCATCGGTGTGGCAGGGGACGACGGCGCGACTGTGATCGACGGCATGGGGAGCACCGTCCAGATCATCGGTGAGCGGCTCTACCTCGCCAGCGTGTCGCGGGAGCTGGGCGCGCGCCTGGTGGCGCGGATCGCCGAGCATCATGCGCGCAATCCGCTGGAGCCGGGCGCGCCGCTGCAGGCGCTGCGCGCGCAGTTGGGCGCCGATGCGTCGCTGGTCGACGCCGTACTGCGCGAGCAGGTCGAGCGCGGCGTGGTCGATCTGCGCGGCGCGTTCGTTGCAACGGCCGGCTGGCAGCCGACGCTGGGCGCCGCGCAGGTGCGGGTTCGAGAGGGATTGCGGACCGCGCTCGAGGTGGCCGGACGCGAGCCGCCTTCCGTGGGCGAGCTGACCGGGCGATTCGGCCCCGACACGCCGGCGCTCTTGAGGCTGCTGGAGCGAGGGGGGGAGGTGGTGGCCGTGGAGGCCGATCGGTACTACGCGGCGGAGGCGGTGGAGGGCCTGGTGGCGGAGCTGCAGGCGCGTCTCGAGCCCGGTCGCGAGTACGCGCCGACCGAGCTTCGGGAAATGCTCGGAATCAGCCGGAAATTTTTGATACCATTTCTCGAATACTGCGACCGGAGCGGAGTGACGGAACGGCGTCCCAACGGTCGTGTACTAGCAAGGAAGTCCTGAACGGTTCTCCGGTGAGGGATGGTGGCGCCACATTGACAGTTACACTGTGACGTCATATGTTCGGCCCGGAGGGTTGTGCATCGTTCAACCACAAGCAGGAGCGGATCACTAGCACCCTTTTTCGTCAGGTTGGAGAAGGCTCATGAAGCACCGCTGGGCAGCGCTGATGGTCGTGCTTGCCTTGGGCGCGCTCATGCCGGCACACGTGGGGGCGCAGGGAACCACTCCTACACCCCCGACGCAGCGGAAGCCCGGGTTCGAGCTCGGTCAGAATTACCCGAATCCGTTCAACCCAACGACCACCATTCCGTTCGCAATCGGCGACGTTCCAGATTGCGTGGATACCGGTCGGCAGTACCGCGTTTCGCTGAAGATCTACAACGTGCTGGCGCAGCTCGTAGCCATTCCGATTTTGCAGGGCGGTGATGGCGCGGGGCAGCCGATCGTGAACGTGACGCTCCGATGCGGCACGTACACGGCCTATTGGGACGGGACCTATCTGAACACCTCGCAGGAGGTGGCCTCGGGCGTGTATCTGTATCGCCTCGAGGTGGATGGTCGCGCCGTGGTGAAGAAGATGATCGTCATGAAGTGACGCACGGCGAGCATGCACCACGAGCGCGGCGGTGGCCTGGGCCATCGCCGCGCTTTCGTTTTCCATCCGCCCTGTACCCCGCGACGGCGGTGCTAGGGGCGCGGATCACTCGTCATATTGGTGGTGCGCTTGTCGATCGCCATCCAGACGTCGCGGGCCCGCCGCGGATCGTCTGCCAGCTCCTTCGCCGCGCCCACCAAGGCATCGGACGTGAGGCCCTCCTCTTGCAACACCTGACGTCGCGCATTGGCGCGTCCGGCGCTGTCCAGCACCGAGTCTCGGTCGATCGCGTGCAGGCGAGCCATCGTCTCCACGAACGTCGAGTCGCTCACCGCCGGCGAGCCCATCGCCACGTCGTCGCACCCCGCGAGCGGAACGACCAGCACCGCCAGCAGGATCCACCGGATTCGTGTCATCGCGGGCCAAGGCTAGAGACAAGTTGCATCGACGTCAAGCGCGTTCGACGGTCCGCGTGAGGCGCGCGGGATGAGCGAATTCTCGCGACCCTTCGGGCACAGCGGATCGCTCCCGATTCCGCGCCGCCGCTCCGAGACGTCGCACGCCGAGCGCAGCGCCGCGCGCTTCATCAGCCGCAGCCGGCTGTCGATGTCGGCGCTGTACTGGCTGGCGTGGCTCTCCGTCTCGCGGCGCGCCGGCGGCGCCACCGGGATCCAGCGCGAGTTCGATGAGCTCGTCTCCGGCTCCCTTCGCCTCGTGGTCGCGTCCTCGATCCTCATGGGGCTGATCGCCACCTTCCAGGTGGCGTACCAGTTGCACGACTGGGGCGCGGAGTCGATGAGCATTCGCACGATCGCCTGGTTCGGGGCGCGTGAGCTCGGCCCGGTGTCCGTGGCGCTGCTCATCGTGGCGCGGAGCGCGGCGGCCATCGCGGGCGAGCTGGCCTCCATGCGCGCCAGCGCCGAGATCGATGCGCTGCGCGTGATGGGCCTCGATCCGGTGAAGTACCTGGTGGCGCCAAAGCTGGCCGCGCTCCTCCTGGCGCTTCCGGCACTCACGGTGGTCGCCGACGGGCTCATCGCCCTCGGCGGCTGGCTCGGGAGCTGGCTCTTTCTCGGCTTCAGCACCAGCTACTTCGTGGAGCAGTTCCGCATCGCCTTCGAGCTGCGCGATCTGGTGGTGGGTCTCGGCAAGAGCGTGATCTTCGCCTTCGTCATCGTGCTCGTGGCCGCCGACGAAGGACTCAACGTCGAGGGGAAGGTGGCCTCCATCGGTGAGGCCGCGACCCGCGCCGTCGTCTACTCCGTCATCCTGGTGCTCATGGCCGATACGCTGGTGAACGCCGTCTTCTACTTCATTCCGGGGCTGGTGTGACGCACCCGCTGCGCTCCGGTCCGCGCGTCCACTCGGCGGCGATCGAGGCCACCGGTCTCACCGGCCCGGTCGGGAAGCCGGGGATCTTCGACATCACCTTCGCCGCGCCGCGCTCGCGCACCAGCGTCATCCTCGGCGGCATCCATTCGGGGAAGACGCTGCTCATGCGTCACCTGGTGGGGCTGGAGCAGGCGATGCACGGGCATCTGGTGGTGGATGGCGAAGACTACGATCCCTGCGGCGAGCCCGACGTCGTGCTGCGTCGCATGCGGACGCGGCTCGGCGTCGTCTTCCAGGGCGCCGCGCTGATCAGCCGGCTCACCGTGCTGGAGAACGTGGAGCTGCCGCTCCTCGAGCATACCAGCGCCACGCCGGACGAGGCGCGCGAGGCGGCGCACCAGCTTCTGGTGGAGGTGGGGATGACGCTGAGCGAGGACACCACCCCCGACCGCCTCGATCGCGCCGCCCAGCGCCGCGTGGCCCTGGCGCGTGCCCTCGCCCTCCGTCCACCAGTCGTCTTGCTGGACGAGCCCACGCACGACCTCGACCCCGGCGCCGCCGCCGAGCTGGATGACACGCTGGCGGCGCTCCAGAGCGCGCGCGGGTTCGCCGTGCTGATCTTCTCTCACGAGGTGCGCTACGCCTTCGGGCGGGCCGCCCAGATCTACGTCATGGCCAACGGCACCATCATCGACAGCGGCGATCCGGATTCGCTCCAGCAGAGCGAGCACGAGCTCGTCAGACGACTGCTCGATCGGCGGGGGCTCTCGTGAGAGGGAGCGGCGACTCCCGCCTCGGCATGCTCGCCTTCCTGGGCGGTGCCGCGCTGGTGCTGGCCACGCTGGTGGCGCTGGCGCGGTATCCGTCGCTCTTCCGCCGCGGACAGGAGTATCGCGCCGTCTTCGGCTCCGTCACCGGCATCAGCCTGGGCGACGAGGTGCGTTACGGCGGGCTGCTGGTGGGCTCCATCACGGGGCTCGAGCTGGCGCCTAACGACCGGTCGCGCATCGAGGTGCGCTTCCGCGTCAGGCGCGACACGCCCATGCACGCCGACATGAAGGCGACGATCACCCAGGTTGGCCTGCTGGGGCAGCCGTTCCTGAATCTCACCCCCGGCACCACCGCCGCCCCGCGCCTTGAGCCCGGCGACATCGTCCCCAGCCAGGACAACCTCGGCTTCCAGGACGCCATGAGCCGGCTGGCGCTCTTCCTCGATCGCGCCGACACGCTGCTCCAGGGCGCCGAGCGGATCGTCGGACAGTCCGGGCCGTGGGAGCGGCTCGATCGGACGCTGGCGCGCTTCGACACGCTGGTCTCGAACGCATCGAAGGGGTCGGACCGCGTGTTCGACGATCTCGAGGTCGCCAGCCGCCGGCTGATCGAAGTGCTCGACCGCACCGAGCTCGTGCTCGGCGGCATCGACACCACCGTGCGGCAGGCCCGCCCGGATCTTGCCAGTACTCAGCGTGAGGCGCTGGCGACGCTGCGCGACATGCGCGCGCTCACCTCCAGCTTGCGCGATGCGATCGAGCGGGGCGATCGTGTGGAGGAGATCATCCGGAACATGAGCGTGGCCAGCGAGAACATGGCGCGATTGACGGAGCGCCTGGAGCGCGACCCCTCGACGCTGCTGCGGCGGCGGGAAGCCCCCTCCAAGCCGGCGGGCCCCCGCCCATGACCCGCCTCCTCGCGTCCGCCCTCCTGGCGACCTCCCTGGGCCTCGCCGCCTGCTTCGGCGGCACCGTGCCCGCCACCGAGCTCTACCGCCTGCACCCGGTCGCCGACTCTCTCGCTTCGCGCAACGGCGCCCATCCGCTCATTTCCGGGACGATCGCCATCGCGCGCTACTCCACCCCTGGCGTGTACGGCGGACGCGGCATCGTGTACCGGGTGGAGGAGTCGGAGTACGGCGTCTACCCGAACCGCGAATGGGCCATCCCCCTCGGCGAGATGCTGGCGACGCTCACCGAGGACGTGCTGAATCGCGACCCGCTCAGCGACGGGGCCGCCGTTTACAATCCGCCCTCGCGACGTACCTTCACCTATCTCTGGCGGGGAAGCGTCACCCAGTTCGAGGAGGTGGTGCGCGGAAAGCAGGTGTCCGCCGCCGTGCAACTCGAGGTGCGACTGGTGCGCATCGCCGATGACTCGGTCATGTGGGTGGGAGAGCGCCGTTTGGAGCGCCCGGTGCCGGCGCCTTCGATGCCGGCCATCGTCGAGACGCTTTCCACGCTCGCCGGCGAGGTGGTGGCGTCGCTCGTGCAGGAAGCCAGATTGGCAGCGCCTCGCATCGCTGCCGACTCGGCGGCAGTCAGACCGTAGCATCCGCCGCCCGGGGCACGCCAATGTGGCGTGAGGCGTAGGCATCGTTGTTGCTACCGTATCAGCGACAACGACTTACGCTATCGTTGCTAAGGTACTTTATCAGGCAACCACTCTGGCGATGATCAATCCCGATCGACTCACGGTGAAGGCGGCGGAGGCGCTCCAGGAAGCGCTTCAGCTGGCCCGGCGAAACGGCAATCCGCTCGTCTACGACGGGCATCTCCTGGCCGCGCTCCTCCAGCAGGAGGAAGGCATCGTCGCGCCCGTCCTGCGAAAGCTGGGCGTGAACGTCGCCGAGCTGCGCGCACGCAACGAGCGCGAGATCGCGCGCTACGCCAAGCAGAGCGATGCCCAGCCCACGATCTCTCGCGAGCTGAACCAGGTGCTCGACCGCGCCGAGAGCGACGCCAAGGCGCTCGGCGACGAGTTCATCTCTACCGAGCACTTCCTGCTCGCGCTCTCCGACATGAAGGGAACGACCTCGCGCGAGCTGCTCACGTCGATCGGCGCGACCCATCAGGCGCTGGGGCAGGCGCTGGAGGCGGTGCGCGGATCGCACCGGGTCACCGATCAGAACCCGGAGAACCAGTATCAGGCGCTGCAGCGCTTCACGCGCGATCTCACCGAGATGGCCCGCAAGGGAAAACTCGACCCCGTCATCGGGCGCGACGAGGAGATCCGTCGCGTCATCCAGGTGCTCTCGCGTCGCACCAAGAACAACCCGGTGCTGATCGGTGAGCCGGGCGTCGGCAAGACGGCCATCGTGGAAGGGCTCGCTCAGCGCATCGTCAACGGCGACATCCCCGAGGGACTGAAGGGGAAGAGCCTCATCGCCCTCGACCTCGGCGCCCTCATCGCGGGAGCGAAGTACCGGGGCGAGTTCGAGGAGCGGCTGAAGGCCGTGCTCAAGGAGATCACCGAGAGCCAGGGGCGCTTCATCGTCTTCATCGACGAGATGCACACGCTGGTGGGCGCCGGAAAGGCGGAAGGCTCCATGGACGCGGGCAACATGCTGAAGCCGATGCTGGCCCGGGGCGAGCTCCGCGTGGTGGGCGCCACCACGCTCGACGAGTACCGCAAGAACGTCGAGAAGGACGCGGCGCTCGAGCGGCGCTTCCAGCCGGTGTACGTGGGTGAGCCGAGCGTGGAGGACACGATCGCCATCCTGCGGGGGCTCAAGGAGCGTTACGAGACGCACCACGGGGTGCGCATCACGGACTCGGCGATCGTCGCCGCGGCCACGCTCTCGCACCGCTACATCAGCGACCGCTTCCTGCCCGACAAGGCGATCGATCTGATCGACGAGGCGGCGTCGCGCCTGCGCATCGAGATCGACTCGCTGCCGCAGGAGATCGACGAGGTGGAGCGGCGCATCATCCAGCTCGAGATCGAGCGACAGGCGCTCCAGAAAGAGAAGGACGCTGCCTCGCGCGAGCGGCTGGCCGATCTCGAGCGCGAGCTGGCGGAGCTGCGCGAGCGCTCCGATGGCATGAAGGCGCAGTGGCAGGCGGAGAAGGACGCGCTCCAGAAGGTGGGGCAGCTCAAGCAGGAGCTGGAGCAGGCGAAGGTCGAAGCCGAGCAGGCCACGCGCGCGGGCGACCTCGGCCGCGCGGCGGAGATCACCTACGGGCGCGTGCCCGGGCTACAGCGCCAGCTCGCCGAAGCGGAAGCGCAGCTGTCGCGCAACGACGGGCGCCGCTTCCTCAAGGAGGAGGTGGATGCCGACGACGTGGCCGGAATCGTGGCGCGGTGGACCGGCATCCCCGTCACGCGGATGATGGAGAGCGAGCGCGAGCGCCTCACCAAGCTCGAGCAGCATCTGGGCGAGCGCGTGGTGGGACAGGAAGAGGCGTTGCGCGCGGTGTCCGACGCCGTGCGTCGCTCGCGCGCCGGGCTTCAGGACCCGAACCGGCCGATCGGCTCGTTCATCTTCCTCGGCCCCACCGGGGTGGGGAAGACGGAGACCGCTCGCGCGTTGGCCGAGTTCCTGTTCGACACCGAGCAGGCCATGGTGCGCATCGACATGTCGGAGTACATGGAGAAGCACGCCGTGGCGCGGCTCATCGGCGCGCCGCCGGGCTACGTCGGGTACGAGGAAGGAGGCCAGCTCACCGAGGCGGTGCGTCGGCGCCCGTACTCGGTGGTGCTCTTCGACGAGGTCGAGAAGGCGCACCCCGACGTGTTCAACATCCTGCTCCAGATCCTCGATGACGGCCGGCTCACCGATTCGCAGGGGCGCACGGTGGACTTCCGGAACACCGTGATCATCATGACCTCGAACATCGGGAGCAGCCACATCCTCGAGCTCGGCACTGAGAACTGGCCGGCGGTGGAGCGGCAGGTCACCAACGCGCTTCGTCAGGCGTTCAAGCCCGAGTTCCTGAATCGCGTGGATGACATCGTGATCTTCAAGCCGCTGACGATGGAGCAGATCGGCCACATCATCGATCTACAGCTCCGCCGTCTCCAGCAGATGCTGGCCGATCGGAAGATCACGTTGGAGGTGACGGCGGAAGGGAAGCAGCTGCTGGCGGAGGAGGGGTACGATCCGGTGTACGGAGCGCGGCCGCTCAAGCGCGCGATCCAGCGTCGCATTCAGAACCCGTTGGCGGTGGCGCTGCTGGAGGGGCAGTTCTCCGAGGGGGATCACATCCTCGTGACGGCGGGTCCGAGCGGGCTGCAATTCGAGCGCGTGGAGGAGCCGGAGGCTGTTGGTGCCGGGGTGAACGGCGACGCCGGCGCGGGGGGTGGCGCCGAGCGTTCGCGGTGACGTGACGCGCTCGGACGACGCGCGGTTCATGCGCGAGGCGCTCACCGAGGCCGAAGGCGCGCTGGCGGCGGGGGAGGTGCCGGTGGGCGCGGTGGTGGTGCGTGGAGGGGAGGTGATCGCGCGCGGGTCGAATCGCACGATTCGGGATCACGACGCGACCACGCACGCGGAGCTGGTGGCGCTGCGCGCGGCGTCGGCGGCGCTCGGAGAATGGCGGCTGGAGGGGTGCACGCTGTACGTGACGCTGGAGCCGTGCGCGATGTGCGCCGGAGCGATCGTACTGGCTCGGGTGGCGCGGGTGGTGTTCGGCGCGTGGGATGACAGGGCGGGAATGGCGGGGTCGGTGGGTGATCTGTTGCGTCACCCGAAGCTCAACCATCGTCCCGAGGTGACGGGGGGCGTGTTGGCGGCGGAGAGCGGCGAATTGTTGCGCGCGTTCTTCGCCGAGCGGCGGGGCGAAAGCGTTGACATGCCGCCCGTTGCGGGGTGATACTTCAAGGCTGAGGCGGTATCGCGGCACATCACGAATGCGCGGTGCAGTGTGGTTCGTGATCTCCACCGACCTCCATCCGGACAGGTGGCCGAGTGGCTGAAGGCACCGGTCTCGAAAACCGGCATACCGGTGAACCCGGTATCGTGGGTTCAAATCCCACCCTGTCCGCTTCGGCTCGTGTAGGATGAGGTGTTGGCGAAGGCGGGCCTTTGCCCGCCTTTGTCGCATCGTGGCGCTGGAATGATGTTGGCTGCGTGGGATGGGTGGCCGAGTGGTTTAAGGCGCACGCCTGGAAAGCGTGTGGGCCCGAAAGGGTCTCGCGGGTTCGAATCCCGCCCCATCCGTAGTGGTTTCACAAGGTTATGCGCCTCACATCACGCAACACGTGAGGCGTTCTTCCGGCCCGGTGTCCGTTCGAGGTGTTCGTTGGCTCACGAAACGGCCTCGATCACGACCGGCTGGCGAGCGGCAAGCGCGGCGCGTTGGCTCTCCTCGTCCGGCGCTTGGTAGCAGGTGAGGAGGGTCTTGGTGTCCTTCCATCCGCCGAGGTACGCCACGTCGCGGAGCGGCGCATGCTTCGTGGACGTCGCGAACGCGCGGCGCGCGCCATGGAAGCCGAGCCCGCGAACATGCGGCAGATTCGCCAACTCCTCCGCACCCCGGAGCCATTTGATAAGCGTGTGGCCCGGTAGGGGTCCGTCGCGCTTCCGCTCGCCGGAGAAGATCAGCGTATCTCCGATCACGCCGGACGTTCGCCGAGCTTTCTGAAGCGCCAGCACGGCGGGCGGTGGCCGCAGCGCCAACGCGGCCGCCGCCCGTT
>DATFFZ010000199.1:0-9911 GCA_035249845.1 Gemmatimonadaceae bacterium | reverse complement strand
GGGGCTCGACGGCCGCGTCGGCAGCGCGCGCGTCCGTACGCTCGGCGGCCGCCGCCAGATCGGCCGTGGAAAGTTGGTCCTTTCGATGCTCTTCTCTCATCAGCGTCTCGCCTCCTGGGTAGCGCCCTCACGATCTTCGAGCAGGTCAACGAACAGCTCGCGGTAATAGACCATCGCCTGCCGGAGATCCTCGGTGCTCGCTTCGCCCCGGCGATGGCGCCGCGCGATGTCGCGCGCGGCACGGTAGTTGTCGACGACGCGGGGATGGTGCACCGAGAGATCCGCCGCCTGCTGGTCGAAATCGGAGATCGGATAGCCCCGCACCTTCATGGTGTCTTCCACCAGCCGATCGGCCTCGGTCACCGCCCCCTTGGGGTCATCGACGAAGCGGCCCTGCACCGTG
Organism: Gemmatimonadaceae bacterium; assembly: GCA_035249845.1. Classification (GTDB taxonomy): domain Bacteria; phylum Gemmatimonadota; class Gemmatimonadetes; order Gemmatimonadales; family Gemmatimonadaceae; genus DATFBY01. The sequence continues at coordinate 9,508 of DATFFZ010000199.1, read as the reverse complement.
CGCCAGTCGGCGGCGAAGCGGTTCCGCTCATCGGCCTCGAGCGGGCGGATGTCCAGATGCTTCACCCGCTCCTGTCGCTTCACCAGCTCCGATTCGGCCTTGCGACGATCGCCGGTCTCCTCCACCGCGCGCTGGTACTCCGGTCCGTACTGGCTGCGTAAGGTGTCGGTCCGCCGCCGTTGCCACACCAGCACGCCCACCAGCGCCAGCACGGCGATGCCGACGAGGATCGCGATCAAGACGGTTTCATCCATGTGCATCTCCTCCTGAGTCCAGCGTTCCGCCAACCGAGCATCCGCTGCGCTTGCACCTCGGGTGCCATGCGTCCGCCGTGAACGGCCACAAGACTCGTGCCCCCGAGCGCCCGCCCCGCCAAGGACCGCGCCCGGCGCGGGTGAGTTCCTTCCTTCGTGCCGACGCGTCGTCGCCGGTGCGATCCCTGCACTGGATGCCCGGCGGAGGTGACGCATGCCGGTCTCCAGGGAGAAGCGAAAGCGGGTGGAGCCGAAGAAGCGCGCCACGAGAAGCGTGGCCGCGGAGCGCGCGCGACGGAAGTTCCTGCGTTTCTTTCCGGAGGGGTTCTCCGACGAGACCTACCTCGATTGGGAGCGCGACTACAAGGCGGAGGCGCACGAGCGCTGGCGGGCGGAGCTGGGACGCGAGACGCATCGCGCGCTGCTCCGCGAGGGCCGCGCCGACGAGATCGCCGCCAGGGCGGTGGCCATCGAGTCGCGGACCAATCTCCTCTTCTCCTTCGAGAAGATGGCGCTGCGCGACGCGGTGCGCTCGCCGTCAGGGGCGCGGGCGTTCGCCGGCGGCCTCCACGATTTTCTCCACGGCTCCGCCAGCGACGCCGAGCGCTTCGAGCGCTGGGTGAGCGTGGTGGCCGAGCTCCCGCGAAAGCAGACGCGCGTGCTGACGTGGCCGCTGGTGACGGTGTTCGGCTTCCTCGCGCAGCCGGATCGTCACATCTTCCTGAAGCCCAACGTCACCCGGCTGGCCGCGGCGGCCTACGATGTCGATTTCCGCTACGCGTCGAGACCGAACTGGGAGACGTACGCCAGCCTGCTCGCCTTCGCCGAGCGCATCCGTCGCGATCTGCGCGACCTCCGCCCCCGCGACATGATCGACGTGCAGTCGTTCATCTGGGTGCAGGGGTCGGATGAGTACGACGAGTGAGGAACGGCGAACTGCAACAGCGGCATTAGGCATTCGGCATTCGGCATTAGGGGTCTCGGCGGAGAGATTCCGCCGCGGGAGCCCGAATGCCCAATGCCGAATGCCTAATGCCGCGCTGTTCGCTGTTCCTCCTCCTCCTCCTCAGGTACTTCTGAGCGCAATCACCGGCTGAATCGACGTCGCTCGCCGCGCCGGCGCCAAGCAGGCCAGGATCGCCACCGCGATCAGGACGATCGACACGGCCACGAACGTCATCGGGTCGGAGGGCTTCACCTGGAAGAGAAGCCCCGACATCAGGCGCGTGAGCGCCAGCGCCCCGAGTCCGCCGATCAGCAGGCCGAGCGCCACCAGCCCCAATCCCTGATTCAGCACCATCTGGAGCACCTGCCGCTTCTCGGCGCCGAGTGCCATGCGGATGCCGATCTCTCGCGTGCGCTGGCCGACGGAGTGCGCGATCACTCCGGCGAGACCGGTGGCGGTGATGATGAGCGCGAGGGAGGCGAAGAGTCCGAGCAAGGTCATCGTCAGGCGCGGCGATGCCAGCGATTCGCTCCGCACCTCCTCCAGCGTGCGGATCTCCGTCACCGGCTGACCGGGATCGAGCGCGCGCACGGCGTCGCGGATCTGCCGCTCCATCGTGTTCTGCGCCGCCACGGTGCGCACGGTGAGCCGCAGGTCGCGGAACGCGTTGACCTGCCAGGGGCCGTACACTTCCTCGCTGATCTCCTGGTCGAGGCCCAGCGCCTTCACGTCACCGACGACGCCCACCACCACCGCCCACCGCTCGCCATCATCGAAGCTGATGCGGCGTCCGAGCGGGTCCTTCCCCGGCCAGAAGCGACGCGCCGCGGTCTGATTGACCACGATCGCCGGGGACACCGTGTCGCGGTCCGCATCGGTGAAGGTGCGCCCCACCACCAGCGGAATGCCCATCGTCTGGAAGTATTCGGGAGAGCCGGTCTGGAGATAGGCGCGCGGTCCGACGTCGCCCGGTGCCACGTCCATCCCCTCGACGGTGATCCGGCTGTTGAAGTAGCCGGTGTTGTTGAGCGGGAACGTGTTCGACACCGCCACCGAGACGACACCCGGCTCGGCGCGGATCCGCGCCAGCAGCTGGTCGGTGAGCGCGCGAATCTGATTGTCATTCTGATACTTCGTCCAGTTGAGATCGAGCCGCGCGGTCACGACCTTCTGCGCGTTGAAGCCGGGGTCCACGCGCTGGAGCGCGATGAAGCTCCGCATCATGAGCCCCGCGCCGGCCAGCAGGATCACCGACACGGCCACCTGCGCGATGATCAGCGCGCCGCGCGCGCGATGGCGGCTGCCCCCCGCCGACGAGTTGCTCCCTTCCTTGAGATCATCCACCAGGCTCGTCCGCGACGGCAGCGCGGGCAGCGCGCCGAGCACGAACGCCGTCAGGGTGGAGATCCCCAAGGTGAAGAGCAGCACCACCGAGTCGATGCGCACCTCTCCCGCCCGGGTGGTGAAGCGCGCCACGAACGCCTTGAGCAGATCGAGTCCGCCGTAGGCCAGCGCCAGGCCGGCCAGCGCGCCCGCCAGCGTCACCAGCGCGCTCTCGGTGAGGAGCTGCCGGAAGAGCCTGCCCCGCGAGGCACCGAGCGCGGTACGGAGCGCCATCTCCTTCTCCCGGCGGATGAGCCGGGCCAGCGTCAGGTTGGCCACGTTGGCGCAGACGATGAGGAGGAGAAAGCCGGCGGTGCCTAACAACACCAGCAGCGTGGGGCGCGCGTTGGCCGTCAACTCCTCGCGCAGCGTCACCGCCGTCGCCCCGTAGCCGCGGGCCGCCGGATACTCGTCCGGGTGCTCGGCGTGCATGCGCTGGGCGATCGTCGACAGCTCCACCCTGGCGTCCTCGAGCGTGCGCTCCGGCTTGACGACGCCGAAGACGTTGAGCATCCGCGCGCCGCGATGGCTCCGCACGTGCTCTCCGGTGCGGAAGGGGCAGGCCGACACCGGCATGTAGACGTCGTTCTCGTTGGGGTACTGCGGCACCGCCGACAACACGCCGACCACGGTGTGCACGTGGTCGTTCATGGTGAAGGTCCGGCCGATGATGTCCCGATCGCCGCCGAGCTCGCGCTGCCAGAAGTCGTAGCTCAGCACCAGCACCGGCTCGGCGCCGAGGGAGTCCTCGCCGGCGCGAAAGGTGCGACCCAGGATCGGCTTCACGCCGAGCAGGTCGAAGAACTCGGCCGAGACGACGCCCGTCTGGACCCGGCGCGGCTCGTCGCCGCCGAGCAGGATGAAGGGCATCGAGTGATACTCGACCAGTCCGGTGAGCGAACGGCTGGCTTGCCGGTAGTCGCCGAGCTCGGTGGGAGAGAAGCCGGCGTTCTCGATGTTGGCGGCGGTCACCGGCTGCTGCAGCTCGACGATGCGGTCGCCGCTGGCGTAGGGGAGCGGTTGCAGCAGCACGCCGTTGATCAGACTGAAGATCGCCGTGTTGGCGCCGATCCCGAGCGCCAGCGTGACGATCATGACGAGGGTGAAGGCCGGGGACTTCGCCAGCGTCCGGCCGGCGAAGCGCAGGTCCTGCCAGATACTGTGCATTGTCTCTCTCCAGTGATGCGCGCGAATGCGTTGTTGGTCTTCCACGCGGCAGGCCTGCTCGATGGCGAGTACGTCGCCAAACGCCTCGATCGCCGCGCGGCGCGCTTCGTCCGCCGGCATTCCGGCGGCCATGAACTCGCGCGCTCGCATCTCGATGTGAAAGCGGATCTCGCTGTTGACGTCGCGCTTCGGATCGGGAAGGATGGAGCTGAGCCGAAAGAGTCGTTTCATGCTTCGGCTCCTCGCGTGCGCAGCGCGGCCGACACGGCGCGAGAGTAGCGGTTCCACCGCGCGATCTCTTCGCGCAGCGCCTTCCGGCCCGCGGGGGTGAGCGAGTAGTACTTGGCCTCGCGATTCGTCTCGGTGAGCCCCCACTCCTCGGCCAGCCATCCGCGCCGCTGCAGACGGTGGAGGGCTGGATAGAGCGCACCTTCCTGCACCTGCAACTCCTCGTCGGTGGTCTGACGGATCCAGCGCCCCATGGCGTAGCCGTGCATGGGGCCCCAGCTCAGCGCCTTGAGGATCAGCACGTCGAGCGTGCCGGTGTAGAGATCGCTACCCGCCATGTGAACGCTCCGCCCTGGCCGAGGAGCCCAGGGTCAATCGTCTTTGGAAACGGGAAGCTCCGAGCGGCGGCTCCAGTCCTGGAACGAGCCGTCGTAGAGCCGCGCCTCGTGCCCCAGCGCGCGGGCCGCGAGGTAGAGCACGCTGGCCTGCATTCCGATGTGACAGTAGGTGACGACGACGTCCTTTCCCTTGACGCCGGCGGCGGCGAACGTGCGCGCCATCGCCTGGCGATCGATGAAGTCGCCGGCGTCGTCGGCGATGGTGTTGTAGGGGATGTTCGCCGCCCCCGGGATGCGGCCGGCGCGCGGCTGATGCCCGTCGTCCTCGCCGGTGAAGAAGCGCGGCGCGCGGGCATCGATCACCTTCACGCCGGCCCTCGACCTGTTGGCGGCGATCCAGTCGGCGTCGGCCAACACGCTACGGGCCGCGAGGGTGACGGATCCGCGCGGTACCGGCCGCTCCTCGGTGGTGGCCTGTCCGCCGTTCCCCTTCCAGGCCTCGATCCCGCCGTCGAGCACCGACGCCCGCTGGCCGAGCCCGACCGCCTCGAGCGTCATGAAGAGCCGCGCGACCGGAATCGGCGGCCCGTAGAGGACGATGCGCGAGCGGTCGGTGATGCCGATCTGCTCCAGCGCCGCCTCGAGCCGCGCCAGCGAGGGGAGCTCGACGTGGAGCCCGTTGCGCTGCTCGGTGAAGGACTCCATGGGCAGGAAGCGCGCGCCCGGGATGTGCCCGGCGCGGTACGACTTGGCGTCCCACCCCACCTGGATGACGACGAGGTCGGGATCGCGTGCATTGCGCTCGAGCCACTCGGCCGACACCAGGACGGAATCGGCGGAGGCGAGGGCGAGGATGAGGATGGTACCGAGCACGGCGGCTCCGCGAGAGGGCAACCCTTGTTGACTTAGGTATAGTGGGACGAGACACCTAAGTGGTCAAGGGTTCGATCGTCAGCAGGGAGTCAGGAGGGTCGTTACAGGCATGACGGGGCGGGGAGGAAGGGAGGTGCGATCGTCATGTGCCGATTACGGCGACTCATCGCAGATGTGCGATCGAAATACGACGATATGACGATTGCATCGCGGAGGTGCGATGTGGAGGTGCCATGCGCGAGGGGCTCCGCTTGACGTCGGAGCCCCTCGGCCATCCTCGATCCACATCGCCTATCGCACCTGCACTCGTCATATCGTCATATTTCGATCGCACCTCCTCAATCGCCTTACAGGTAGCTCAAGATCGCATCCTTCCGTCTCGCCTTGAGCTCGGCGAACCAGCGGCAGGGGAAGTAGAGCGCCACCACCACCAGCGCGAACATCGCGTACAGCAGCGGGAGGCTGTAGCGGTAGCCGTCCGGGACGTCGGGAGGCATCAGCGGGTGGTTGGCAATGAGCCAGGAGGTGGACTCGGGGGTGCGGACGAGCGACAGGAGGACGGCGGCGACGTGGATGAGCGGGATGTGCAGCACGTAGTAGAAGAACGGGACGCGGCCGAAGACGGCGATCCAGCGAGCCAGGCGGCCGCGCGAGTGCTCCAGCAGGGCGACGGCGATGAGCGTGGGGCCGAGCGTCATGAGCAGGAAGAGGAGCGACGCCGGATACTTGGCCGTGTTCAGGAAGGCGAGCAGCGCCGGCATGTTCTGCTGCGCGCTCCACGGGCGAGGGTCGCCGTAGAGGTCGAAGCCGCGCAGCACCAGGAAGGCCAGCACGGCCGCGATGCCTAACGAGAGCGTCACCCGCCGGCGCTCCTCCACTGGCCGGCTCATCACGGTGCCGAAGGCGTAACCCAGCGCCATCACGCCCACCCACGGCACGATGGAGTAGAGCACGGCCACGGTCGGCCCGCCCTCCCCGATCTGGAACGATCCGCCCACGTACAGCACCTGCCAGAGCCAGCGGAGCGGGCTCTCCTGAATCGCCGGCATGAGGGATGGCAGCATCCCCCACACGACGTTGTGCCCGGCCACCATCACCACGCCCACGGCCGCGATCACCGCCATGGGGAGATGGATCAAGCCCGCCATGAGCACCATGCACCATCCGATCGCCCAGATCACGCCGGCGAAGGTGAAGTTGGCGTAGTCGAAGTTGAAGGTCCACGCGAAGCGCAGCACGGTCAGCTCGAGCACGATGAGCCAGAGGCCGCGCGTGAGCAGGAACTTCGACAGCGCGCTCGTGCTCCCCAGCTTCCGTCCGTGCAGCAGGGCCGCGGTGCCGGCCAGAAAGACGAACGCCGGCGCGCAGAAGTGCGTCACCCAGCGCGTGAAGAAGACGCCCGCCGTGGGTCCGCCGGGGGGGACGCCCGCATACACACGCACGTGGTCGATGGCCATCAGGATCATCACGGCGCCACGCACGATGTCGAGCGACACGATGCGCGCGGCGCGCGACGCCGGCGTCGCACCCGGAGCGGCGTCGGGCGGGGCGTAGATCGCGTCCGGCGCGGTGGTCGTGCTCATGGACGATGCCTCCGGCGGTATGAACGGTCGGGTCGTCTGGCGAGACGGAGCATCCGCACGGCGGCGCCCGACAGCAGGCGCACCTCCCGCGGCGTCACCCCGAACTCCCGGCGGAACGCCTCGCTGAACCGGCTGTGCGATCCGAAGCCGACCGCCATCGCGATCGCGGCCACGGTGTCGCCGGTGTCCAGCATACGCTCCAACGCCTCGCGCAGACGGAGCCTCAGGATCAGCCGGTGGATGGAGATTCCCTCCACCGCGCTCACCATGCGGCTCAGATGATAGGGAGAGCAGTGCACGGCCCGGGCGACGTCGGCCAGCGACAGCGGCTCCCGGTATCGCGCGGCCACGACCTCGCGTACCCTGGCCGCATACTCCTCCGCGGACTTGTTCGGCGCCTGACGAACGAGCCCCCGCAGCGGGGCCAGCGCCCGGTGCAGGAGCTCCACGGCCAGCTCCTCCACCTCCAGCGGGATCTCCCCCATCCGGCGCGCGGCGTGCAGCGCCAGCCGGTGCTGGAGGTACCCCACGCCGTCGAGCGGCGCCGACGCGGCGGGGAAGCGCACCTCCGGCCGATCGAGCGCACCCGGATCGTGCACCGCCATAAGCTCGCGCACCGCGTCGGGCGAGAGCTGAAAGACCGAGCAGCTGTCGCCGCCGGGCACCGGATGTCGGACGCGATAGCTCTCGTCCGAATTCCAGAAGCAGACCGCGGAGGAATCGGCGAAGGTGCGCGTCCCCCCGCTGCTCCGCTCGAACGAGCCGCGCCGGGTGACGATGACCTGGTGCGCCTGACTGAGCTCCTCGCGCGTGGAGTCGTGCCCGGCGCAGCGCCAGTCGAGCACGCTCACCACCTCGCTCCGGAAGAGCTCCAGCTCGCCGGACGCGGGGGTGCGCGAGGGCGGGGAAGGTCGCTGGAGGGGAAGCCGCATGTCGCTCGAAGATACCCGGTATTTGTCCCTGGGCTATCGAAAAATTGCGCGATTGTCCCTGAGGGACTGCGCGCCCCAAGGAGGCTCGCTCATCGTGCCACCTCCACTCTTTCGAGGCTCGTCATGCGGCTGACGCTGGTCACGGAATCGCTGTGAGGAGGGAGGAGGGAGGAGGAACTGCGAAACGGCGCGGCATTCGGCATTAGGCATTGGGCATTCGGGCTCCCGCGACGGAATCTCTCCGCCAAGATCCGAATGCCGAATGCCGAATGCCGAATGCCTCGTCTGGGCTCCTCCTCCCTCCTCCCTCCTCACCGTAACGCACTCTTCAGCACCACCCCATCCACCCTCTCCAGCATCTTCACTCCCAGTCTCGCCGCCAGGGTCGGGGCGAGGTCGACGGTGCGGGCGAATTCGGTGTGGCGGCCGGGGGCGAAGCCGGGGCCGTAGAAGATCATCGGCACGTGACTGTCGTAGTCGTGGGGGGAGCCGTGCGAGGCGATGCTCGTCCCCCACAGACTGTTCGGCGTCAGCGTGATCACCAGCTCCAGGTTCTTCGCGTCCCCGAGCTGGTGCACCCAACGGCGCGCGATCGGGTCCTTCAACGTGTCGGCGAAGAGCGCGCGATAGCGGTCGACGCGGGCGATGCCCGGAATCGCCAGCGCCGAGTCGCGGAAGGCGGCCAGCAGCGAGTCGGCGTTCACCTTGGCGCGCCTGAGCGCGGCGCGATCCACGAACAGCAGCTGCAGATCGGGATCGAACGCGTCGGCGGGGACGCCGGCTCTCGTCAGGCGCTCGGCGAAGGGAGCGTAGAGCGAGGCGGGACTCACCCGGGTGGCGTTGCGGTCACCGCGCATGAAGGCCAGCTCCGGGTTCGTCCCCACGCCGTGGTCGGAGGTGAGCGCGAAGATCACCCGCGACGAATCGCGCATCCGGTAGAGCGAATCGATGAAGTGCCCGATGGTACGATCGAGGCGCAGGATCTGATCGTGCAGCTCGCGCGAGTCGGGACCGAAGCGGTGACCCACCAGATCGGTCGCCGAAAGCGAGATGGCGAGCACGTCGGTCTGCGGTCCGGCGCCCAGCGCGAGGGCGCGCACCCCATCCAGCGCCATGGCCACCACCAGGTCGTCCATGAAGGGGGTGGCGCGAACGCCGCTCGCCGCCGCCAGGCTGTCGTCCGGCAGCGTGTGCGGGAACACGATCTCGGCGCCCGATCCCTCGTATTGCTGCGTGTCCGGCTCGGGATAGGCGCTGTCGGGAAGGAGCAGCGTCCACGACTTGCCGGCGTACTTGTGCGGCAGATGCCGGGCGTTGAACCCCCGCACCCACCCCGGCAGCGAATCGCGGTAGTAGCTGCTGGTAGTGAAGAGGCCGTTCCCCGGATACCAATACACCTCCTGCTTGGAGCGACCGACCGGCAGGATGGCGCCGCGGTCTTTCATCGAGACCGAGAGCGCGCGCGAGCGGCGGTCCTTTGCCGCCAGCCAGTCCACCAGGGTGGTGCCGCGGAAGCGATGCGGCGACGCGCCCGGGACGTCGGCGCCGAGGAGTGGCGCCGCGCTGTCGGCCACGCCCACGCGATTGGCGGTGATGCCCGTCGAGCGCGGGAAGCGGCCGGAGAGGAGCGACGCGTGTCCCGGTGCCGTCTCGGTGATCCCGTGGTCGTGGTGCGCGTTCGCGTACCAGGCACCGCCGCGCGACAGGCGCGCCAGACCGCCGGTGAGCTGCGACCCGAAGCGGTCCAGGTAGTCGCCGCGGAGCTGGTCCACGGTGATCAGCACCACCAGCGTCGGCTGCGCCG
>DATFFZ010000198.1:0-4809 GCA_035249845.1 Gemmatimonadaceae bacterium | reverse complement strand
CGGCGCTCCCGCCGACCGGCGGCGCCGGCGGCGCCGGCGCGGCGGTGTCGGCGGACGTCGATCACGTCATCGTGGCGATCGATACGCTGGAGCGCGGGGTCGCGCAGCTCCGCGAGAAGACGGGGGTGACCCCCGTGTTCGGCGGAGTGCATCCGGGGCGCGGGACGCAGAACGCGCTCCTCTCGCTGGGACCTCGTGTGTATCTGGAGCTGATCGCGCCGAATCCGGCGGACTCTGCCGGACCCACGATGGTCCGCAATTACGCGCACCTGAGAACGGTCACCCCCGGCGGGTGGGCGCTTCACACCAGCAACGCCGACAGTCTGCGCGCGTTCGCCGTGGCCAGGGGGTTGAGCGCGTCGGAGGTGCGGGCGGGATCGCGCCGGAAGGACGACGGGTCGGAGCTGAGCTGGAAGACGGTCAATCCGTGGGGCGTGAACCGCTTCCTCCTGCCGTTCTTCATCGAGTGGGGGCCGTCGAGCGCGCATCCCTCCACCACGTCACCGACCGGGTGCACGCTGGCCTCGGTGGAGCTCCACGCCTACGGCGCCGATTCGCTTCGCAACATGCTCGGCGCGGTGTCGGTCCGGGTGCCGGTGTCACCGGCCGAGGCCGATCGGATGACCATCATGCTGGACTGTCCGACCGGGCGCGTGCGGCTCCCATAGCGCGCCCCGGTCCCTCGGCGCGCAGTCGCGTGGCGCGCAGCATGATCGCCGCCACCAGCTTGTAGCCGGAGATCCACGCGTCGCGGTGCGCGGGGGTGAGCTCCGGGCCGAGCACGTCGCGAAGGGCGAGGAGCAGCGCCGTGCCGGCCGTCTCGTACTGATCGGCGCGCACGCCGTACTGCTGGTGCCGGCATCCGAGCTCGACGGCGCTGCGCACGAACTGCCGCGGCTCCTGGCGGAGCGCGAGGATGGCGTCCACCATCCCGGCGAACTTCTGGCGCTGGGCCGCCATGTTGGTGCTGCCGAAGAGCGCGTGCGCCGTGGGATCGAGCGCGAAGAGGTGCTCGTAGAAGCGCAGGAGGAGCTCGTCACCGCGTCCCTTCACGCGCTCCCAGCTCTCGGTCAACAGCTGAACCTGATCCGGTGTCATGCGTGAATCGCCCTCGGGAAGGAGTGAGGCGCCGCCCAGGCCCGCGTCATCTCCGCCACACGAGCAGGAGGTACGCGGCCACGGCGGCAAGAGCCACGGCGAGGAGTAGAGCAATGGCGATGAACGTTCCATCGCTGCGTCGGCGAACGGCCTTCGGCTCCGCGCGATCCAGCGACGGCGTCTCGTGCTCCAGCGTGTCCGCCAGACCGGAGACATCGTCGCCGCGTCGCATGCTGTCGGCGAGGGCGATGACCTCGAGATCGGGGGGAACGCCGATCTCCTGATCGATGAGCGCCTGGTACAGTTCGGCGTGCCGGATTGCGCCCGGGCGATCGCCGGAGGCGGCGAGCGCGAGCATGTAGCCACGGGCGACGCGGGCGTTGAGCGGATCCTCGGCCGAGAGTCGCCGCCAGTAGAGCATCGCGTGCGCGTGATCGCGCCGGGAGGTGGCGGCGCGCGCCGCCTGCTCGAGCGCGGCGTGGAAGTGGATCTCCAGCTCGTGGCGCGTCTGGCGCATCCACTGGTCGAACGCGGGGGAATCGGGGAGGAGGAGCCCCTGGAGGAAGGGTCCCTGGTAGGTGGAGATCGCGCGCTCCACCTCGCCATTGGCGAGCGCCGCGCGAAAATCCGCGACGTCGGATGTGACGTCGCCGTGCAGAAAGAGCACGCGTCCGCCGGACACCGACTGGCCGAATCCGAATTCGCGCCGCAGAGCGCGGATCGTGCGCGCCAGGAGACGCCGCGCCTCGTCCGTGTCGGCCCGCGGCCAGAGCAGGCGGAGCGCGTCGTCGCGGCCCACGCCGCGTTGGCCGGCGTGCACCAGCATCGCCAGCAGGGCCAGCGCCTGCGGTGACAGGCGGCTGGCCGGCATCGGCTTCTCGTCGCCCAGCACGGTGAGCCCGCCCAGCGTGAGGACTCTGAACACGCTGGGCTGGTGGAGCGCCGCGAGGAAGTCGGCGATGGTGGCGAAGCGGTCGACGGGGTTGCGGGTGAGGGCGCGCCGCAGCGCGCGCTCGACGCCGCCCGGGACGTCGGCGCAGACGGTGCGCACCGACGGCGCGTCCTCGTGCAGGCGGCGGTGCAGCATCTCCCGGACGTCGCTGGCCACGAATGGCGGCTGTCCGGCGAGCATCTCGAAGAGCACGCACGCCAGGCTGTAGAGATCGCTCCGGCCGTCGAGGATCCGCGCGCCCAGCAGCTGCTCGGGACTCATGTAGGAGGGCGTCCCGACGACGATGCCCTCGCTGGTCGTGCTCTCGCGCCGCGCCTCGTCGAGCGCGTAGGCGATGCCGAAGTCGGTGACCAGCGCGTCGCCGCCTGACGAGAGCATGATGTTCTCCGGCTTCACGTCGCGGTGGACGATCCCCTGTGTGTGCGCGTAGGCGAGCGCGCGTCCCACCTGCTCGGTGATGCGCAGGGCGACGTCTACGGGGAGCTTCCCCTCGCCGCGGAGCCGCTCGCGGAGCGTTCCCGCCTCGACGTACGGCATGGAGAAGAAGAGCCGCTTCCCCGCTTCGCCGGAATCGTAGAGCGGCAGGAGGTGGGGATGGTGCAGCCGCGCCGTGGTGCGGATCTCGTCGAGGAAGCGCTGATGGCTGACGGAGGCGTCGAGGGACTTGAGGAGCTTGAGCGCGACGCGCCGGCCGTGCTTGAGGTCGGTGGCCAGGTAGACGACCGCGGTGGCTCCGCGTCCGAGCTCGCGCTCGACCGTGTACCGGTCGGTGAGTGCCTGGGCGAGGTCCTCGACGTCGGTGGCCATGGGGCGAAAGGTGCATGAGCCCCGGCGCCTCGAACAAGTGGGACAGCCGGTTCGGAGGCTACGGCAGCGGAGTGAGCACCGCTCGACCGTTGCCGTCCACGGAGGAGGGGAGGGAGCCCAGACGAGGCATTCGGCATTCGGCATTCGGCATTCGGGTCTCGGCGGTGAGATTCCGTCGCGGGAGCCCGAATGCCCAATGCCCAATGCCGAATGCCGCCGTTGCCTTTGCTGTTCTCCTCCCTTGACCCTCCCGCCCCCTTCGCTACATTGCCTCACATCGTGAGTACCTCACCATGTGAGCTATCGGGATGACCAAGCGACAGAATGGGCTGCTTCAGGGAACCGCCGACGTCCTCATCCTCAAGACGCTGGCGTGGGCGCCGATGCACGGGTATGGGATCTCCCAGTGGATCGATGAGCGGAGCAAGGGAGAGCTGGCGGTGGAGGACGCGGCGCTCTATCAGGCGCTGCACCGGCTCGAGCGGAAGGGGCTGGTGGAGTCGGAGTGGGCGATCTCGGAGAAGAACCACCGCGCCAAGTACTATCGCCTGACCAGCGCCGGCCGCCGGCAGCTGCGGAGCGAGATCGCCGAGCTGCGGTCGTACATGGCGGTGCTCTTCCGCGTGCTCGACGCCGCCTGACGAGCGACACGCCCAGCCATGTCGCGCGTTCCCGGAGCACGGTCGGCGTTCCGCCTTCCCTGGCTCTCCCGTCGGCGGGTGGCCGAGGAGGTGGAGGCGGAGCTCGCCTTCCACCTCGAGCGAAAGGCGGAGGCGCTGGTGGCCGCCGGGATGTCGCCGGAGGAGGCGCGGCGGGAGGCGGCGGCGCGATTCGGCGACATCGGGTACACCAAAAGCTACTGCCTCGACGAGGACGTGCGTCGCCAACGCGAAGCACGACGGAGCGACATCATGGACGAGATCAAGCAGGACCTGGCCTACGCGGTGCGCTCGCTGCGCTCCGCTCCCGGCTTCGCGCTGGTGACGCTGCTCACGCTGGCGCTCGGGATCGGCGCCAACACCGCGATCTTCAGCGTGGTGCGCGGCGTCCTGCTGCGGCCGCTCCCCTTCGCCGAGCCGGAGCGCGTCGTCCGCGTCTGGCACGCCAACCCGGCGGCGGGGGAGAGCCGGTCGGTGGTGTCCGAGCCCGACTACAGGGACTGGCTGGCCGCCGCCACCAGCTTCGCGTCGTTAGGCGCCTACTGGTACCAGCCCGGGGGGAGCGGCGCCGACCTCACCGGCATCGGAAACCCGGAGCGGATCGAGGGCGCCTACGTCACCCCGGGCTTCTTCGCCGCGCTCGGCACGAGCGCCGCCCTCGGTCGCACGATCCGCGACGAGGAGGCGGTGGTGGGGAACGACCGCTTCATGGTACTGAGCCACGGCCTCTGGCAGCGCCGCTTCGGGAGCGATCCCACCATCGTCGGACGCGCGCTCACGATAGACGGCGAGCCGTTCACGGTGGTGGGCGTCATGCCGCGGGAGTTCACCTTTCCCGCCGACCGCCTCGACTACTGGATTCCGCTCTCCACCATCGGCGAGGATGGCATCGGGCGAGTGCGGGCGAGTCGCTTTCTCGACGTCGTGGGAAGGCTGAAAGCGGGGGTGACGGTGGAGCAGGCGCGCGCCGAGTTGACCGCGATCTCCCGGCGGATCAGCGAGCAGGAGCCCGCGGCGCGAGGCTGGACGGAAGTGACGATGCTCCCGGTGCGCGAGGCGCTCTTCGGCGACGTGCGGCGGCCGCTCATGGTGCTGGTGGGCGCGGTCGCCTTCGTCCTGCTCATCACCTGCGTCAACATCGCCTCGCTCCTCCTCGCGCGCGCCACGGCGCGTCAGTCGGAGCTGGCGGTGCGCTCGGCGCTCGGCGCCGGACGCGGGCGCATCGTGCGGCAGCTGCTGACCGAGAGCCTGGTGCTCGCGTTGTTAGGCGGAGCGCTGGGCGTGGCGCTGGCG
>DATFFZ010000197.1:0-5603 GCA_035249845.1 Gemmatimonadaceae bacterium | reverse complement strand
CGCGCGAGAGCGTTCCCGGCGCGCCGCGCTGCGGATCGGAGACCCGGCTCTCCCCGCGCAGCTCCGTGCCGCGCGCCGCGCTCGCCCCACGACGCTCCTGCGCGCGGGTGGTGGCGCGCGCGAAGAACGTGTCTCCACGCGCCGACGATGCCGAAGCGGTCGGGCCCTCCTCGCGCGGTGACTGCCCGGTCGTCTCCGCCGTCGAGCTACGCGAGCGCTCGGTCCGCTTGCCGCTCGCGCGACCACCACCGCGTGCCCTGTCTCTCTCTCGTGCCATGCTGCGCCTCCTGCGTCGTCATGTGCATCGCCTGCCGCGAGTGAGATGCGATGGCAGACGGAGACGATGTCGAGCCGCACGTTGCATGCCGCGCACGACTCGCAGGCGCGACCATCGTGCGCTCGCGCCCGGTGAGCGCCGCGGCGCGGCACGAGCCTTGTCATGGAAGATGGCCATGGCGGAGAGCACCGACGGTCGGCGTACCGGCGTGATTCGCGTCGGCATCAGCGGGTACAACTATCCGGCTTGGCGAGGCACGTTCTACCCGACGAGGCTTCGCGCGAAGGACTGGCTGCGATACGCCGCCCGGGTGTTCAACTCGATCGAGCTGAACGGGACCTTCTACAGCCTCAAGTCCCCGGACGTCTTCCGGCGATGGAACGACGAAGTGCCTGACGACTTCGTGTTCGCCATCAAGGGCAGCCGCTTCATCACGCACAACCTCAAGCTCCGCCGCGCCGGGGGCCCGCTGGCCAACTTCTTCGCCAGCGGCATCCTGGCGCTGGAGCGGAAGACCGGGCCGTTCCTCTGGCAGCTACCGGCCACCTATCGCTTCGACCCGGAGCGCGTGGCGTCGTTCCTTCGGCTTCTCCCCCGCACCAGCGCTCAGGCGGCCACGCTGGCGCGTCACCACGACGAGCGCCTGCGGCGTGGCGCTCTCACCATCAGCGCCGGCTCGGTGCCCTACCGACACGCCCTCGAGGTGCGGCATGAGTCGTACTTCACCGCCGAGCTCTACGAGATCCTGCGAGCGCACGACTGTGCGTTCGTCATCGCGGACACGGCCAACACCTTCCCGTACGCCGAGGAGGTGACCACCGATTTCGTGTACGTGCGGCTCCACGGCTCGCGGCAGCTCTACGCGAGCGGATACACCGACGGCGAGCTGGATGCGTGGGCCTCGCGCATCCACGCCTGGTCCGCCGCTCGCCAGCCGCGCGACGTCTACGTCTACTTCGACAACGACGCGCTCGGGCACGCGCCGCACGACGCGCGACGGTTGGCCGAGCGCCTGGGGTGCGCGCCGCCGCTCAGCGAGGTGGCCGCGCTGGAAGGCGCTGCACCGTAGAGGTGACCGTCTGCTTCACCGGGATGGTGAGGCCGCTCGGCTGAAGTGAGAGCGTCATGCTCGAGGACGTCGTCTCGGTGGAGCCGAGGAAGACGCCGGCCCGACTCACGTAGTACATGCCGCTGCCGTCACCGGCGCCGTCGAACTGCATCGTCTCACCGAGCTGCGCGCCCTTCCCCGACATCTTCTGCGCGAACTTTCGCTGCACGCGGATGGCCGCCTGCCCATCGTACGTGGTATCGCCGAGGATCGTCGAGGTCACGATGGTGGTGGTGCGAAGGTCGTTCCCCTCGTTGTTCACCGCCGTCACGTTGGTGTCCACCCAGGCCGTGCCCACCGCCACGCCCTTCGGGAAGACGGGGAGCATGCGGCTCATCCCGGTCTGGATCTGCTTCACCAGCTCGTCGTCGAGCGCGGTCTTTGGCGCGAAAGCGTACACTTTTCCGGCGGGAGACATCGTGCCCTGGATGCCCACGCCCTTCAGGCCGTTCAGATTCGGCAGGTCGGCGCCGTTCGACGCGCTACTGCTCGACGAGTCGAGGGTGACCACGAGGGTGAGCGTGTCGCGCGTCTTGCGCGCCAGCTCGAGCGACACCTGTTGCACCGTGGTGATCTCCAGCGACTGCTTGGTGCCGAGGTGCTCCTGCTCGCGCTTCACCACCGAGGTGAAGCCATAGCGGTGCGCGCCCGGGGTGTAGAGCGCCGCGGTGCCCTGCGCGGAGAGCAGCGCCGCCGGAGCGAGGAGCAGGAGGAAGGAAGCCGATGCGCGAATCATGGATGCCTCGTGGAAAACCGAAATCGTCGAGATGTCTCTCAAGCTAGCGGGTGACGCGGGAGCCCGCCGCTGCTAGGACGCCCGGGTCGGGGGGCGCGTTTCCACGCTTGCGGGGAGCGCGCGTCCGGCTAGCTTCCGCCGCGAATGCGCATCCGCCTTCCCGACCGCGACGCCCGACTGCGCTTCGGCCGAAAGCTCCGACGCTGGTACCGGCGGACGTCACGCGATCTCCCGTGGCGGCGCACGCGCGACCCGTACGCCGTGCTGGTGTCGGAGGTCATGCTCCAGCAGACGCAGGTGTCACGCGTGCTCACGAAGTACGAGGCGTTCCTGGACCGCTTCCCCACGCTGGCGGACATCGCGCGCGCGCGGCCGGCGCGGGTTATGGAAGCGTGGAGCGGGCTCGGCTACTACGCGCGCGCGCGCAACCTCCACCGGTTGGCGCGCGAGGTCGCTCGAACCGGCGGTGGCACACTCCCCTCGAGTCCGGAGGCGCTGCGAAAGCTGCCGGGGATCGGCGCGTACACCGCGGGAGCGGTCGCCTCCTTCGCCTTCGAGGAGCGCGCGGCGCTGGTGGACACCAACGTCGCGCGCGTGCTGCGCCGGGTCTTCGCTCCGTCGGTGGACCCGCGCTCCACGCGCGGCCATCGCGCGCTCTGGCAGCTGGCGGAGGCGCTCCTTCCGCGGGATGGACGGGCCACCTGGGTCCACAATCAGGCGCTGATGGAGCTGGGCGCCGTCGTGTGCACCGCTCGCGTCAGGCATTGCGGCGCCTGTCCGCTGCGGACGGAGTGCGCCACGCTGAAGCGCGAGGGAGCATCGAGTGGCGCGCGGCCGCCGCGCCGCCGGCAACGTTTGCCTTCCACCTCCTGAGGCATATCTTTTCGACCGGCCCTCCGCCTTCCGCGCTCTCCTTCAACCCCCACGCGCATGTCCGTCACCTACCGACCGCGCGGCGTACCGGAGCTGATCGATGCCGCGTTCCAGCTGACCCGCCGGCACTACGTTCCACTCCTCGTCCTGGCGGCGGTGACGTACATCCCCACGTTCGCGGTGCTGGTGCTCATCGGCGCTCCGGCCGCGACGGCGGACGAGGATGCGCTGGGGATGATCGGGCTCGCCTGGATCGTCGCCACGCCGCTTCTCCTGGTCTGGTACGCCGTGGGGGTGGCCGCCATGGCCAGCGCCGCGTCGGAGGCCTACCAGGGACGGAGCGTGGATCCGGGCATTGCCCTGCGTCATGCGCTGTCGCGATGGTTCACGATCGTGATGGCGTGTCTGGCGAAATGGGTGATCATCGGTCTGTCGGCGGCGGTGTTCGCCATCATCATCGGCGTGGGCAGCGTGCTGGGGCCCTTGGTGGCGCTCCTCGCCATCCCGGCCATCGCGTTACCCGTCATGTTCTGGGCGCGCTTCTTCGCGGTGCCGACGGTGACGGTGCTGGAAACGCTCGGCGTGTCCGACTCGCTCCGGCGCTCGGCGCAGCTGTCCGATGGGTTTCGATGGAAGGTGCTGGGGACGTACATCGTGGCGTATGCCATCGTGTTCGCCATCAGCATGGCCGCGCTCGTCGTGGCGATGCTCCTGGTGAGGAACATGCTGCTGGCGCAGCTGGTGAGTAATCTGCTCTCGCTCCTCGGATTTCCCCTGGTGGGCGCCGTCGGCGTGGTGCTGTACTACGACATGCGCATTCGGAAGGAAGGCTTCGATCTGGAGCTGATGCAGCGCGAGCTGTCCCCGCAGTCGGCCGGCCAGCCGGCGTAGCTCGCGCTGATGCAGGGATCGGCGGTCGAGCTCGTCGCGCACGGCGCGCGGCAGTCACTGAGCGAGAGCGCCATCCGCGACACGGTCGATCGCGTCTTCGAGGCGGGCGTGTACAACCAAACCACGCCGCTCCAGCGCGGTCTCATGTGGCTTGGTGACGTATTCCGAGACGTTCTCGGGCTCCTCGGGCGTCTCCTGGGCGAGGTTCGGGCGTCACCGGCCCTTTCGTGGACCGCGCTCCTCGTGATCGTCGTCATCCTGGTGGCGATCACCGCCCGTCTGATCTACCTCGCGCAGCTTCGCCGGATCGCCGGCGCGGCCTCGGCTATCCGCTTCACCGACGCCTGGCTCGGTGGCGGTGGCGATCCGCTGGCCGCCGCCGAGCGCGAGGCGCGGGCCGGGAACTTCACGCCGGCGGCGCACGCGCTCTACGCCGCGTTGTTAGGCGCGATCGCCCGGCAGCACCAGATCAAGGTGCACCACTCGAAGACGGTGGGCGACTACGGGCGCGAGCTTCGCGCCAAGGGCTCCTCGCTGCTGGCCCGCTATCGCGAGTTCGGCCGGACGTACGAGACGGTGATCTACGGCGTCGGCAGCTGCGACCGCGAGCGCTTCGACCGGCTCTACGCGATCGCGGCACCGATCCTTCGCCCCAATGGCTGAGCCCGCCGAGCGCCCGCGCAGCCGGTGGTTGGCGCCGACGGCGGTGTTCGCCGCGCTGGCGGTGCTGGTGGTCGCCCAGATTCTCAGAACGCCGCACGACGAGACGCTGGAAGACCGCCCCTCGCTCGACCCCCGGTCCTCTCTCCCATCGGGCTCGCGCGGATTCGGCGAGACGCTCGACCGATTGGGCTGGAGCGTCACGCGACGGACCACACCGATGCGCGAGCCGCTCGACAGCGCGGCGCTCTACGTCGTCCTAGACGGCATCGAGCCGGTGTCGGCGGCGGAGACGCACGAGCTGCTGGAGGCGGTGCGGCGCGGTGCCGCGCTCCTGGTCACTCCGGGTCGCGATTCCCCGCTCGCCGACTCGCTAGGCGTTCGCGCGTCGGCAACCACGTTCGGCATGCCCCCCGCCGGGCCCGGCGGCCTCGATGCCCGCCCTGGGGACGACGATGCGAAGAAGGGTGACCAGCAGCGCGACAGCTCCGAATGGATCGGCACTATCGACCCCGCGATTCCGGCGCTGGCGGCCAGCGTGGACAGCGGCACGCTCGAGGAACTGGCCAGAGCGGCGCGCGAGATCGGCTACGTCCGCGCCCACCTCGAGCCGCTCGACAGCGCCGACGAGGATCGAGCGCCCTTCCCTCGCGACACCGCCTCGTTCATCACCGGCAGGCGGCGCGACGCGATGGCGCCGGTCGTGATGGGGATGACCGTGGGACGGGGGCGCGTCGTCGCCGTCGCCGATCCGTACCTCTTCACCAATCGCATGGTGCGCGACGGGGACGCGGCGCTCGTGCTGGTGCGCGCCGTGGAGTGGCTCGGCCGCGGACGCCACAGCTCCGTGGTGCTCGACCTGTACCATCACGCGCGGACCGCATCGGTGGGTCCTGGACCGGTGCGCCGCGCCATGCTCGAGACCCCGCTGGGCCGCGCCGCTCTCCAGCTCCTCTTTGCCGCGACCCTGGTGGTGCTCGCGCTGGGCGCCCGGCCGCTGGCGCCGCGCAGCCGCATGCGCGTGGAGCGCCGCTCGCCCTTCGAGCACGTGGGCGCGC
>DATFFZ010000196.1:0-4340 GCA_035249845.1 Gemmatimonadaceae bacterium | reverse complement strand
CGGGGTGCGTGCTCCGGTAACGTTGGGCGCGGCGCGGGAAGTTGCTCCGCGCCCTGGCGGACCCTAGGTTCTGCGCGGCCCTCCAGTCCCCTGCCCTCCACCTCGACGCGTGGCTCACCCTCCTCCTCGCGAGCTCCACCGCGCCATCGGCCTGTCGCGCGCCACGGCGATGGTCGTGGGCACGATCATCGGCGCCTCCATCTTCGTGCAGCCGTCGCTCATCTCGGGCGAGGTGCCTTCGGTAGCGGGCGTCCTGCTCGTGTGGGCTGCCGCCGGCCTGCTCACGCTGATCGGTGCCCTCGTTGCCGCCGAGCTCGCCTCGGCATTCCCGCGCACCGGCGGCGTGTATGTCTTTCTGCGCGAGACGTATTCGCCGCTCGTCGGCTACCTCTGGGGCTGGGCCATGTTCTGGACCATGCACAGCGGCATCGTCGCCGCCATCGCCATGGTCTTCGCGCGCTACGTGGGCACCTTCGTCCCGCTCGGCGATGTGGGCGTGAGAGCGGTGGCCATCGCGGCCATTCTCGCGCTTTCGGCGGTGAACTACGTGGGCGTGCGGTGGGGGAGCGCCGTGCAGACGGCCCTCACCGTCATCAAGGTGCTGGCGCTGGTTCTCATCGTCGCGTTAGGCTTTGCCGTCGCCGGCGGGGAGAGCGCGGTCGCCCGCGGCACCGACGTCACCGTGGTCCCCTCGGTGGGCGCGT
Source organism: Gemmatimonadaceae bacterium (assembly GCA_035249845.1). Classification (GTDB taxonomy): domain Bacteria; phylum Gemmatimonadota; class Gemmatimonadetes; order Gemmatimonadales; family Gemmatimonadaceae; genus DATFBY01. Next base: position 3,636 of record DATFFZ010000196.1, on the reverse strand, counting down.
TCGTGACCGCGCTGGTGGCTGGCCTTTTCGCGTTCGGCGGCTGGCACATGGTCACGTACGCCGCCGAGGAGACCGTGAACCCCACGCGCACGATTCCGCGCGCCCTGCTGCTCGGTACGCTCATCGTCACCGCCGCGTACATCGCGGCCAACGCCGCGTACCTCGCGGTGCTGCCGCTCGAGACGGTCGTCTCGTCCACTCGCGTGGCCGCCGATTTCGCCGACGCGGTGGTGGGCAGCGGCGGCGCCTTCGCGATGTCGGCGCTCGTCTGCCTGTCCACTTTAGGGGCGATGACCGGCATCATCCTCGCCGGCCCTCGCGTATACCTCTCCATGGCCGAGGACGGACTGCTGTTTCGCTGGGTGGCCGGTGTGCATCCCCGCTATCGCACGCCGCACCGGGCCATCGTGCTGCAGGGCATCTGGTCATCGGTGCTGGTGGCGACCGGGTCGTATCGCGCGCTGTTCACGCGCGTGGTGTACACCGAGTGGATCTTCTTCGGCCTGATGGCCGCCGGTGTGTTTCTGCTGCGACGGAGACCGGGATACGCGCCGCCGTATCGAGTGTGGGGATACCCCGTGCTTCCCGCGCTGTTCGTGCTATCGACGGCGGCGATCGTCATCAACCAGCTGGTATCGCAACCCCTCGATGCCGGGATGGGCCTGCTGCTCGTGCTCGCCGGGATTCCGGTGTACTACGTGTGGACCAGTCGCCGTCGCCGTGGGGAGGAGCTGAGCGTTGAGAGTCGTTGACGTCCACAGCCACTTCTACCCGCCCGCGTATCTGGACGCCCTGCGGGCGGGCGACAGCGTGGTGCGGGTCACCACAGATGATGAGGGGAACCCCTGCCTCCACTATCCCGGCGACTACAACGTGGCCGTTGCGGGTCATCGCGATATCGATCACCGGCACCGCGTGCTCGAGCGGGAGGGCGTTGACACGCAGGTGATCACGCTGACCACGCCCGGCACGCACGTCGAGTCGCCGGAGCGCGCCGCGCGACTGGCCAGGTTGGTGAACGACGCGTTCGCGCGCATCGTCGCCGAGCGAGGGCCGCGCTTCGCGGCGCTCGCCACGCTTCCCCTCAACGACCCCGCCGCCTCCGTCACCGAGCTGCGGCGCGCGATGGAAGATCTGGGCCTGCCGGGCGCCATGCTCTTCAGCAACGTGAACGGCGTGGCGCTCGCTGACGAGCGCTACTGGCCACTGTACGAGGTGGCTGACGCGCTCGGCGCCGTGCTGCACATCCATCCCACGAGCCCGGTGGGGGTCGAGGCGATGACCGACTACTGGCTCATGCCGCTCGTGGGCTTCCCCTTCGACACGACGCTCGCCGCGGCGAAGCTCGTGTTCGGCGGTGTGGCCGAGCGTTTTCCGCGCATTCGGTGGGTGCTCTCGCACCTGGGCGGGGCGATCCCGTATCTGGCCGAGCGCCTCGACCGCGGCTACCGCGCGTTCCCCGACTGCCGGGCAACCATCGACAGGCCGCCCAGCGAGTACCTGAAGGACTGGTACTACGACACCGTCAACTTCGATCGCCATGCGCTGCGCCTTGCGGTCGAGTTCGCGGGAGCGGACCACGTGCTCGCCGGGAGCGACTACCCGCATCAGATCGGCAGCATTCGCGAGATGCTCGACAGCATTCAGGGATTGGAGATCTCGGCGGGCGACAAGGCCGCGATCCTGGGCGGGAACGCGGCGCAGCTCTACGGGCTGTCGCGTGGTAGCGGAGGGGAGAAGTGATAGGGGTGACGAGAGTGGAGTGAGTGACCAGGGCTGTGGTGAGGGGCGTGAGATCGGGTGATGAACCAATCCCCAGACCTCATGCGCCTCACCCTGGTCGTTGTCACCCACTCCACTCTCGTCACCCGCGTCATGGACTCTCGCCGTTCTACGTGTGCTTCCGGCTTCGGCTATCCGCTAGAACGGCACCCTGACGAACAGGCACTGATCGCACGACTTCTGGCGTGCGCAGTAGCCGCGCCAGCAGCGCACGTTTCGCACGCGCGAGAGGGGGATGCGCATGAGGTGATCCATTCGGTGTGATCCTTTGAGCAGCACCAGGTCGCCGGCGCGCAGATAGCCGCTCAGGTGATCGGCGGCCTCGCGAATGGTCGGAAAGGCGCGCAGCGCCGTTTGCGCGCGCGGATGCCTGGCGCGCAGCGCGTGACGCGCCAGCTCCCCGACGAACACCACGTGATCCGCCGCATCGAGCGCCTCCGTAGCCACGTCGCGATAGACGCGGTCGTCCTTCCCCTTTTGATCGGAGAGCTTGCGGCGGTCGGAGATGGTGCCGATGACGGCAACCCGGCGTGTGGCCCTCGCCTCGCGCAGGAAGCGCAGCGCGAGTCCCACCGACCACAGTGGCGCCTTGTTGTCGTCGTGGATGAAGGTGACGCCATCGGCGTGCACCTCGGGGCGCATGCGCTGGCGCATCGGCTCCACCGCCTCGATCGCGCGAATGGCGTCGGGAAGTGACGCGCCCACCTCGGTGGCCGCCGCGAGCGCCGCCAGGATGTCCGGCGCCCAGTGCGTCCCACATAATCTGCTGCGCACCGGATACTGCTCGCCGCGGTACAGGAGCTGAAAGCTGAGCCGCTCGGGCCAGGCACTCGCCACATGGGCCGCCCGGAAGTCGGCATCCTGCTCGACGCCATAGGTGACGACGCGCCCCGGGCACTGCGAGCGCATCGCCAGTACGCGACGATCATCGGCGTTGAGCACCGCCACGCCATCAGCCGGCAGGCAGCGTACGAGCTTTCCCTTCTCCGCCGCGATCCCGTCGAGCGATCCGTATCTGGCCCAGTGGTCGGAGCCAATGTTGGTGACCACGCCGACGCGCGGTCGCAGCAGCCGGAGCGAGTCGTCCATGGTGCCCGGCCCCCAGGCCGCGACTTCCATCACCGCGAAACGATCGGTGGGCTCGGTGCGGGCGACGAGATCGACGAGCGACGAGATCGTGTTGTTCGACCCGCGGCTGCGCTTGACGCTGCCCGCGGTGGCGAGCGCCGCCGCCAGCAGCTCCTTGGTCGTGGTCTTGCCGCAGCTTCCGGTGACGCCGATGAACGTCACTCCGTCGAGCGCCTCGCGTCGTGCCATCATGCGCCCGCGAAGCGGCTTGCGAAGCGTGTGGTAGGCTTTCCGCTTCGCCTTGATGAGACCCGTGTCCAGCGCTCGCAGCGCGTCGCTCATCGATCGGATCATACGCCGCCGAGTATACCCTTCGCCGTCTCGCGGCAACAGCAGTTCAGCCTCCGTTCGGCCCCACGGCGCGCCGCATCATCGCGCAACGAGCCCGGGCTCGCTAACCACAGAGACACGGAGAGCACAGAGGATTCACAGAGGGTCCTTCGTCGCACGGAGCTCCGTCGCGCCACGAGCCGTGGCTAACCACAGAGACACAGAGACACAGAGGGCACAGAGGATTCACGGAGGGACCTTCGGCAACGCGGAGCTCCGTCGCGCCACGAGCAGCTTGAACCACGGAGACACAAAGACACGGAGAAATCCGAAGAGGAGTGAAGCTCTGCCATGTGGTTCCTCCGTGTCTCCGTGCCTCTGTGGTAAACAACTGCTCGTGGCGCGACGGAGCTCCGTGCGACGAAGGACCCTCTGTGAATCCTCTGTGCCCTCCGC